>JANNAV010000326.1:0-4589 GCA_031384695.1 Paracoccaceae bacterium | reverse complement strand
CAACAATGCGGATTGGCAACATCTTTTCGACACCTGCCGTCAGGCGGGCCCTTTCCAGCCCGTTCTGGATTACAGTGATGAAACCACCATGCGGCAGGTCCATCAGCAGGCTGCCATCGGCAGCCAGCACGGTCACGGCCTGCGCTCCACCGCCCTGCAGGATGATGCTGCGTTCGGCGAGGATGTCAGCGGGTTTGGGCACGCCGACCTGATCCTGTCCGGTCAGGGCAGAGTAGCCGGTCAGGATCACGCTGGCCAGTACAAGTGCCAGCATGGCCAGCAAAAGATTGGTCGGGATCATCGCAGGCTTGGGGTTTTGGGTCTGGGTTGCCATGGTCTGCACCCTATTCTGCGGCGACAGCGCCGGTGGGCGCGGTGCGGGTGACGGTGGGTTGGCTGACGCGGGTTTCGGCGGCCTCGGACAGCATCTGCGCCACGCGCGCCGCATCCGGGATGCAGCGCAGCGCCGGTTGGGTTTTCGCCATGTGCCAAGGGCGGACATGCGGCCAGCACATCAGATACGACAGCCGGGTTTCGCCCTGGGTGGCGAGCGCAATCGTGCCGGTGCCACGGCGTTTCAGATCAAGGCTGGCCGCCCCGATCTGCGTATAGGGCAGGTTCAGGGTGACGGTCAGCGCCGCCCCGATCCGCATCGCGACGCGGGCGGTGGTCAGGGTATAGACGGTGGCGCGGGCCTGCACGGCGGCAATCGCCAGCACGATGCCACAGGCGACAAGCCCGATGGCCAGATAGGGCAGCATCACCGCCACCACCGACATCGGATTGCCCTCGGCCACCACCGACGCCCGCCAGACGGCCAGCGCCACGAAATAACCGGCCACCCATGTCAGGCCCATCGCCTCGCGCGCAAGGGCCAGCGTCTGGGGCCGGCCCTGCCAGAGCAGCATCTCGCCCTTGGGGGGCGTGGCGGGCAGGCCGGGCACCGGCTCGACGGCGAAGTCATCATGGTCGGTCATAATCGTCTCCCCCCTTCTGGTTTCGCCTAAAAGCCGCGCTTGCGTTTGGCGGCGGCGTACATCGTGCCCCCAGCATAATATGCACCGATCTTTTCCTCTTCCAAGAGGGTGACTTCGGTGGCCGAGCGGGTTTGCGGCACGCCGCCGAAAAGATCCGAGGAAATCGAGTTGATGCGCACCCGGTCGGCCCAGATCTTGGCCATCGGCATCGGCACAAGGCGCTTGCCGCCCGCGTTCAGATCAATCTCAAGATAGCGCACCAGTTGTTCGGGCGCATCGACCCACATGTCGGAAATACGGCCCACCACCTCAAGATCCGAGGCCTGCACCGGCAGCCCGCGCGGATCGCGCCCGGCCGAGACGCCAAAGCCCGCCGCCGCCGCCATCGGCACGATCTTGTTGTGGCCATGGCCATCCAGTTCGGGGATATCGCGGCGCGGTGCCCAGGCTGCGGGGCCGACACCATCCACCATCGGATCGCCGGTGGGGGCGTGGGGAAAGCCTTCGGAGGCGGCGGTGCGGGCCAGCGCCACGTCGCGCGCCTCACGCGCGCCGTTCGGCTGCGACACCGTTCCGCGGCCATGCGGCAGCAGGAAGGTTTTCGGCTTTGGCAACCCGAACGGCCCCTGATTGGGCGCGGGCAGGCCATCCTCGGTTTCCATCGGATAGCCTTCACGCATGTTCTCGGTTTGCAGATAGTAGATCAGGACGGCAAAGAAGCCCCAGAACAGCCAGATCGCAAGGCTTGCGAGATCGAAATTGCCAAAGAATGTAACACCAACCATGTCTTGGTCCTCCGAGGGTCAGGTAGGGAATTCCATGATGCCGGTCGGGGCAGCGGTGGAATCGGTTTGCGGGGTGTAGGGTTTGGTCCGCACCAGCGGGCCAATGATGATAAGCGAAGCAAAAAGCACTACAATTTCAGTGTGATAGACGAAAGAATAGCCAAAGGAGGGCGTGGCGAAAGCCTGGCCCAGATGGCCCGTCATCGCATAGCCGCCAACGGTATCGCGCAACGCACCGCCCACGGCGATGGCAAGCCCGGCGGCGGTGGCCTGCGCCGCACCCCATGCCCCGAGGGCAAGGCCGCGCCCGGAAAGCCCGCGCCCCGAAACCCCGCGCTCGGGCAGCGCCATCGCGGCGGTCAGGGTGGACACCGCGAACAGCCCCGCCCCCAGCCCGATGCAAACCGCGCCGGCATAAAACAGCACGGTGGAGGCCATCAGCCCGGCCAGGATCACGGTGGTAAAGGCCAGCACCCCCACCAATATGCCGCGCGCGGCCATGCGGAACACGTCATACCCCTGCCCCATCCAGCGCCCGGCCAGAATAAAGCCGGTCAGCGCCCCCAGTGCGTTGGCGGCGGTCAGCCAGGTGGTGGCCCCCACCGACAGGCCAAGAATTTCGCCGCCATAAGGCTCCAGCAGCACATCCTGCATCTGAAAGCCCATGGTGCCGATCACCACCACCACCAACAGGCGGGCGGTGCTGCCTGCGGCGATGAAATCACGCCAGGATTCAAGGAACACCGGCGGGGTTTCGGCCATTTCCGCCGCACTCATCGGGCGCACCTTTTCCTGTTTCCAGAGCGCGATCAGGTTCAGCACCATGGTGGCCACGCCGCAGCCCTGCACCACCCGGATCAGGCGTATCTGATCGAAATCGCGCAACAGCCAGCCGATCACCACCGACGAACATGCCATCCCCAGCAGGAACATCACATACAAAAGCGCCACCACCCGTGGCCGGGTTTCATCGGTCGCACGGTCAGACGCCAGCGCCAATCCGGCGGTTTGCGTCATGTGCAGGCCAAGCCCCGTCATCAGGAAGGCCAGCGCCGCCAACGCCTGCCCCGCCCAGACCGGGCCCCTGATCTGATCGCCCGACAGCACGATCAGCGCGAAGGGCATGATGGCGAGGCCGCCCATCTGCCACAGGCTGCCGAACCACAGATAAGGAATGCGTTTCCAGCCGATATGGCTGCGGTAATTGTCGCTGCGGTGGCCCAGCATGGCGCGGAACGGGGCGGAAAGCACCGGCAGCGCGATCATGAAGGCCACCACCGTGGCGGGCACCGACAATTCCACGATCATCACGCGGTTCAGGGTGCCCAGCAGCAGGACAGTGGCCATGCCGACCGACACCTGAAACAGGCTGAGCCGCAGCAGTTGTGCCATCGGCAGGCCATCGGAGGCCGCATCGGCAAACGGCAACCAAGCCCCGGTCAGTTTCTTGATCTGGGATTTGCCAAGGATCACCGCCGATACTCCAGACATTCGGAAATGTAGAACCCGCTGGCGATGCGGGCGATCTTGGTCACCTTGCCGCCGGTTTCGCGGGTCAGGGTGGCATGCGCATGCGGCACCATGACGGGAGAGCGGTCGGCACGCGGGAAGGCTTTGCCAAGGGTCCAGAACGTCATCAGAAACGGGGTTCTGGGGGCGACGGTGAACACCACCGCCTGCGCCGTGCGCGCGCCAAGGCGGGTCAGGGCCTGGGTGATGTCGGCGGTGCCATAATAAATCAGGCTGTCCATCGCCACGACATAATCGAAATCGCCATAGTTGGCGGTCATGTCGCCGCTGGCAAAGGTAACGCGGTTGTTGTGCTCAGTCGGCAGGCGGGCCTCGGCAATGGCCACAAGCGCAGGCGAGATATCTACGGCCAAAACTTCGGCCCCGCGCGCGGCAAGTTCGGCCGTCATCTGACCTGCGCCGCAACCGGCATCCAGCACGCGGCAGCCCTGCAGGTTTTCGGGTAGCCGCGACAGCATCAGGGCGCGCATCCGGTCACGCCCCTCGCGCACCGTCTGGCGGATGCGCGAGACGGGAGCTTCCGAGGTCAGCCGCTCCCATGTCTGGGTGGCGGAACGGTCGAAGTAATCTTCAACCCGCGCGAGGGTGACAGAGTAATCAGGCATCAGTCGAACCCCAGCAATTCGAAGATTTCACGGTCGGGCAAAGGTGCTGGCGAAGACCCCTCGCCCTGAACCGACCGCCACAGCACATCGGCCAGCCGCATGTATTCGGCGCGGGCCATCACGATGTCTTCGGAATCGTCCATCTCGAACAGGGTCTTTTTCTTCAGACGGCTGCGGCGGATGGCATCAATATCGGGCATATGGGCGATGCGGTTGAAGCCGACACGTTCGCAATACCGGTCAACCTCGTTGGTTTCGCGGCTTCGGTTGGCCACACAGCCCGCCAGCCGCACCTTGTAATTGCCGGATTTGGCCTGCACGGCGGCGATGATGCGGTTCATCGCATAGATGCTGTCGAAATCATTCGCCGTCACGATCACCGCACGGTCGGCGTGCTGCAAGGGTGCCGCAAAGCCCCCACACACCACATCACCCAGCACGTCGAAAATCACCACATCGGTATCTTCCAGCATATGGTGCTGTTTCAGCAGCTTCACCGTCTGCCCCACCACATAGCCGCCACAGCCGGTGCCCGCCGGGGGCCCGCCCGCCTCGACACATTTCACGCCGTTAAAGCCGATGGCGACGTAATCTTCGGGGCGCAGTTCCTCGGCGTGAAAATCGACATCTTTCAGAATATCGATCACCGTCGCCTGCAAGCGGCCGGTCAATGTGAACGTTGAGTCATGTTT
>JANNAV010000292.1:0-13860 GCA_031384695.1 Paracoccaceae bacterium | reverse complement strand
CCAGCTGACAGAGCCTTGGCTCAATTTTGTTTCCCATTCCCAAAACAAACCAAGACCCTTCCAACTATAGGAAGCATTTGCGTTTCTGGGAACTCCCTCGGGGCGAGGCAATACCGGGGCGAGAATGGGCACTATCGACTTGTAAAAAGTCAATGTCCCCACAATGTGCAACACAAACAAGGTAACTGGAGCTACCAAGCAAGCGGCCATAATTTTTGTTCTTCGTCTCATATTCTAACCATATCAGGCTTCGCTAATTTCGTAAAATACGACAGCTCGAACCTGCAGGCGGAGGCGACCAATCTGAAATCGACGGCGGCGGCACCGCGGTGGATTTCGGTGACGCATTATGGCTGGCGGTTTCCGTTCATGTCGATCTATCCCAATGCGGTGAATGTGCATGAAGTGGCGGGGCCGGATGTGCGGATCATCCCTTGGGTGAACATTCTGGTGCTGAGTTTTCTGGCGATGATGCTGTTCATGCTGCGCCGGATGTGGATGCAGTTCCGCGAGCGGATGATCGAGCCTGCGATGGCGGAAGTGGGCGAGACCTGGGACGCGGTGGATGCCAAGGCCGATGCGGCGCGGGGCCGGGCTGCGGGATTTTTCGGGCGGATCGGGGCGTGGATTGCGACGTGGCGCGGCAAACCCCGGGCGTAGGGTTTGCGCTGCGGTGGGAGCCTCCGGCGGGGATATTTGAGCAAAGATGAAGTTATCGGCGCAGGGTGCCGCCGGTGGCTTTGGTGACTTTTTCGATGATTTTGGCCGAGACGGCTTCAATCTCCGCCTCGGTGAGGGTTTTGTCGGTGGGTTGCAGGCGGACGGTGAGGGCGATGGATTTCTTTCCCGCACCCATCTGGGTTTCGGCCTTGGGGCCTGCGAACTGATCGAACAGGCGGACGCTTTCGATCAGGGTTTTGTCGGCACCGATGGCTGCGTTTATCGCAGTGAGGGCCTCGGTTGCCGTATCGACGACGAAGGCGAAATCGCGGTCTGTGGGTTGCAGGTCCGAGATAGTAAGTGCCTGTTTTGTCGGGGTTTTTGTTTTTGGTAGCGGAATTGCCGCGAGGGCGAGTGTGAAAGCCATGGCGGGGCCTTTGACATCCATCGCGGCCAGAACGCGGGGGTGAACCTCGCCGTAGCTGGCCAGAATATTGGGGCCGAGGCCGATGCTGGCGGCGCGGCCGGGGTGCCACCAGGGGGCGGTTTTGCGGCTGATCTGGGTGCGTGCGGGGGCGCCGAGGGCGGCAAGCAGGGCCTCGATATCGGCTTTGGCGTCGTAGAGATCAAGGGCGCGGCGGGCGGCGTGGGGATCGCGCGGGCCGGTGTGGCCGATCAGCAGGCCGGTGGCTTGCAAGGTTTGCTCGCCGGGTTCGCCGCCCTGAAACACCGGGCCAACCTCGAACAGGGCGAGGTCCATCTGGCCGCGGGCCTGATTGCGGGCGGCGGCGCGCAGCAGGCCGGGCAGCAGATCGGGGCGCAGGTGGGTCATCTCGGAGGAGATCGGGTTGTCGATCTGCACCGCATCACTGCCGCCGCCGAACAGGGTGGCCGCAGTGGCGTCGATGAAGCTGTAAGTGATGCATTCGTTGTAGCCAAGGCTGGCAAGGGTGCGGCGCGCGGTGCGTTCACGGGTTTGCAAGGCTGTGAGCACCGGTTTTGCCACGCCGGGATGCGCGCGGGCGAGGGGCGCGCCTTGCAGTTTGGCGAGGCTGGCGATGCGGGCGATTTCCTCCACCAGATCGGCCTCGCCCAGGATATCGGGGCGCCAGGCTGGTGGGGTGGCCATATCACCGCTTAGGGTGAAGCCGAGCGATTTCAGCGTGTTACGCTGAACATCTTCGGGGATATCCATGCCCACCAGCGCGATGGCGCGGGCGGGGTTCAGCCGGTAGGCGCGCGTGGTATCGGGGGCGGCACCGTCTGAGGTGATTTCCGAGGCCACACCACCGCACAGATCAAGGATCATCTGGGTGGCCAATTCTAACCCGGGAAGTGTGAACAAGGGGTCAACACCACGCTCGAACCGGTAGCGGGCGTCGGAGTTGATCCGCAGGGCGCGGCCGGTGGCGGCGATGGTGATCGGATCCCAGAAGGCGGATTCGAGGAAAACTTCGGTGGTGTCGGGCGCGCAGCCGGAGGGACTGCCGCCCATGATGCCCGCGAGCGATTGCGGGCCGGTGTCGTCGGCGATCACCATCTGGCCCGCGAGGAGGCTGTAGGTTTTGCCGTCGAGTGCCGCCAGTTCTTCGCCTTCAAGCGCCGGGCGGACGTGCAGATTGCCGGTGACTTTGGCCGCGTCGAACACATGCAGCGGGCGGTTGAGGCTGAAGGTGAAGAAGTTGGTGATATCGACGAGGGCCGAGATCGGGCGCAGGCCGATGGCCCTGAGGCGGGTTTGCAGCCAGACCGGGGAGGGGCCGTTTTTCACGCCGCGCAGGGTGCGCCCGGTGACGTGGGGGCAGGCTTTGGCCTTGAGGCCGGGCGCGATGGTGATGCTGATCGGACTGGGGAAACTGCCTTTAACCGGTTGGATTTCAAGGGGTTTCAGCGTGCCCAAGCCGCGTGCGGCAAGATCGCGGGCGATGCCGCGCACGCCAAGCGCATCGGGGCGGTTGGGGGTAACCTTGATGTGGATCATCGGATCATTCATGCCGCGATAATCGGTGAACAGGGCGCCCAAAGGGGCGTCGGCTGGCAGATCAATGATGCCATCATGATCGTCGGACAACAGCAACTCGCGTTCGGAGCAGAGCATGCCATTGGATTCCACACCCCGGATAATGCCGGGTTTGAGATCAACGCCGGTGCCCGGAACATGTGTTCCAACCGGGGCAAACACCCCGACAAGGCCGGTGCGGGCGTTGGGGGCGCCGCAGACCACCTGCACTTCGACCATATCAGTGCCGGGGCCTGCGGGGTAGGTGGCGACGCGGCAGAGGCGAAGGCGGTCGGCGTTGGGGTGGGGGGCGGCCTCGATCACGCGGGCGATGCGGAAGGCGGCGAGCTTTTCTGCTGGATTATCAACGCTTTCAACCTCTAACCCCAGATCGGTGAGGGCGAACAGGATCGCATCCAGCGGGGCGTTGGTTGCAAGGTGATCCTTGAGCCAGGAGAGGGTGAATTTCATCTGAGGCGCCCCGTTGCGATTGGTGTCCGGGGATTAGCGCAAAGTGGCGCGGAGGGGAAGCGGCGGGTTTGGGGTTTCCAATGTGGAAACGGCTTGTCGCGGCGTGCGGCGAGGGGTTGCCTTATTCTGGGACGATTTTTCAGGTAGAAGGTGGGTATGGACAAGATGCTGATCATACCCAAGAACCGCAAGCGCCTGAATGCGGGCAAGCTTTGCCTGCTGCTGGGGCTGACGCTTTTGCTGTATCTGGCGGTGGCGCATCGGTTGGGATCTGTGGCTGAGGCGATTATCTCGGTGCGCGGCGGCTGAGGCCGGAATCTTGGTTAAAACGCTGAAATCGTTGAAATAATGGCATGCACGGGCCACGCATGCGGCTATGCACGGATCATGCATACGCGGTCTCGGGGCAGCATGGTTAACGCGAAGGCGGCGGTTGGGCGCAGGCGTTGGGGCGCTGCGCCGGAATGCACAGCCTGCGGACGGTTCAGATCGCGGTATTTATGGCGGCGGTTTTCAGATCGCCGGTGTTTGGCGTGCCTGCGGGTTCGATCAGCAGCAGATGCGCCTCGGCCGATGACATCGGGCAATGCTCCACCCCCTTTGGCACCACATAAAGCTCGCCCGGATTGAGCACGACATTGCCGTCGCGCAACTGAATGGTCACCTGGCCCGACAGCACCAGAAAGAAATCATCGGTGTCGGGGTGCGAATGCCAGACAAATTCGCCGTTGATCTTGACCACCATCACGTCGTTGTCATTGAAGCGGGTGATGATTTTGGGCGACCAGTGTTCCGGAAATCCGGCGAGTTTGGCGGCCAGATTGATCGCTGTCATGCCGACAGCCCACCCGCCAGATCGGGCATGTCGAGGGCGGCAAAGCCGTAGTGTTTCAGCCAGCGCAGATCGCTCTCGAAGAAGGCGCGCAGGTCGGGGATGCCGTATTTCAGCATGGCGATGCGGTCGATGCCCATGCCGAAAGCGAAGCCTTGCCACTCGGTTGGATCGACACCGGCGGCGGTGAGCACTTTTGGATGGACCATGCCGGAGCCAAGAATCTCCATCCATTTGTCGCCCTGACCGATTTTCAACTGGCCGCCTTGCCATGAGCAGCGGATGTCAACCTCGGCGGAGGGTTCGGTGAAGGGGAAATGCGAGGCGCGGAAGCGAAGCTCCACTGCGGGCACCTCGAAGAAGGCGCGGCAAAATTCTTCGAGGCACCATTTCAGGTTGGCCATCGAGATGTTGCGGTCGATGGCGAGGCCTTCGACCTGATGGAACATCGGGGTGTGGGTCTGGTCCATATCCATGCGGTAGACGCGGCCGGGGGCGATGATGCGGATGGGGGCGCCCTGTTCTGTCATGGCGCGGATCTGTACCGGGCTGGTATGGGTGCGCAGGACGTGGGGCGGGCGATTGTCACCGGGCGCGCGGTGCATGAAGAAGGTATCGTGCTCCTGACGCGCGGGGTGTTCGGGCGGGATGTTCAGCGCATCGAAGTTGAACCAGTCGGATTCCACCTGCGGGCCTTCGGCGATGGCAAAGCCCATGTCGGCGAAGATGGCGGTGAGTTCCTCCATCACCTGCGAAACCGGGTGGATGGTGCCCATGCGGCGGGGGCGGGCGGGCAGGGTGACGTCCAGCCATTCATCGCGCAGGCGGGCATCGAGGGCGGCATCGGTGAGGGCCGCCCGTTTGGCGCGCAGGGCGGCGTCAATCTCGTCTTTCAGCAGGTTCAGCATGGCACCCGCAGCTTGCCGGGCGGCAGGCTCCATCTGGCCCAGATCGCGCATCCGCAGGCTGATCTCGCCCTTTTTACCCAAGGCGGCAAGGCGGACCTCTTCCAGTGCGGATTCGTCATCGGCATTGGCGGTGGCGGTGAGGTATTTGGCCTTGAGGGTTTCGAGCGCGTCCACGGGGTGCCTCCTTGCGGGTGCCGGAGTGCTAGCGGCACAATTGGCGCGATGCAAGTGGGGGGCTATGGCAAAGGGCGGCAGTATGCTAGCAATGGCGGGTGGCTGGCAGGGAATTTGGCCGGTTGTGAATTTGGTGTTGCAACAATTTTGAACATGGAGGCCGGAATGGCGGATTTGGTGACGGATGTGCTGAACATGCCCGATGTGGCGCGGATCGGGTTTACGTTTGGCACGATTGCGGTGGGAACGGTTGGCTTTGCGGCGGTGAAGGCGGGTCTGCTTGGCAATCAGATCAAGGTGGAAGTTGAGAAGAAGCGCGGCAAGGGGCATGCGGTGTACCGCTATACCGCCGATACGTTTTTCTTCGGGTTTGACAGTGCCGGGGGCAATGCCGATCTGCAGGCGCTGGTGGTGCATGAGGCGGTGCATGCGGGGTTTGATGTGGCAGCGACGGCGATGCTGGTGAAGGAATCCGAGGCTTTGGCCTATATCGCGCAGTGTCTGTTCTTTTATTATGTCAACGAGGCGGCGCTTTCGGGCGGCACCAGCGTGCCGGCCTTTCGTGATCCGATTTTGAAGGCGGCATGGCCCGTGTCGCAGACGGCGCTGAAGCAGCCGGCGCTGACGGTGACCGATCTGGAACCGGTGTTTGCCGCGATTTCAGTGCATCCGACGTATAAGGACCGCTATGGCCAGAACGTGCCCTATGACGGGCTGAAGCCTGCGCCGTAGGGGGGGCTGAGCCGATCTGGAAACGCGCCGGTTCCGGGTTTGACGGGGTGAACCCGATTGTACGCAACACGCTCAACACGATGAATCCCCTCAGCATATTTGTGCAACAGAGCCAACCTGCGGGGGCGGCAGAACTTCTATGGTGACCTTTGGGAGTTCAGCATTCAGATCGGCGACGCGGCCAATGTGATGTCGCAAAACAGTTGGTGGCGGGTGATCTGAGATCAGATGATCTGATCCGGGGTTGACGCGCTCAGGCCAGCCGCAGCGAGCGGGCGGCGAGCATGCTGATCATGACCAAAGGCCAGACGGTGCAGACCGCGAATCCCACGCTGTTCAGAAAAACGCTGCCTTGTCCGGTCTGGCGTTGTTCGCGCCGGGTCATGTACAGGGCGAAAGCCGTTGAAAACATGTACAAAACTACCAAGATTTGCCAAAGTCCCATATCTCTCGGTCCCCACCAAAATAAGAGCGATTAAATCTATGAAGTGAGTGTGCCCCCAAGGTTGCGGGCTTGTCCAGTGTTTTGGTGGTGGGGTTTGGGCCATTGGCGTGGAGTCGCCGGAGGGCGATTCTGTTGGCGGTGGGTGACCTTGTTGACGGGGGCGAAACAAAGCCTTTTCCAAAGCGGTTTGGGGCGGATCACCCGGAAACTATTTTGCAATCCAGAGATGTAAATGATCGTCAACAGGCGGTTTTCTGCTGTGCATATCTGATTGTGGTGTTTATATGGCAGTAAGGGTTCGGGCGCAGGGCCGGACAGTGGCGTAATGGTGGCATGGAATAGGACCGTTCAGATGTTCGACAGAGTTTTTCGCATTGCCCGCGTGACAGGGTTCGCCGTGATCGCAGGGATGGCACTGGCGGGCATGGCGCCTGCGGCCACGCTTGGCACTTTCACGCATAACTATGGCAGCGCCCCCGGGCGGATTGATCCTGGCGGCAATGATCTGCTGTCGCGCAGTTTTGTCACGGTGAACGACAGAAGCACCGGGCGGTTCTTTGACAGTTTTGATTTTTCGTCACTGTCCTATTCCAGCATCACCAGCATTGCGCTGAGCCTGCAGTTCACCCGTGCGGGGCCGAGCGGCAGCATTCTCGTCCCCACCGAATTGTGGGCGGTGCGTATTCAGGGCAGCAGTTCGGGAGCCTTTCTGGATGATCAGTTCGCGTTCCTGTCAGATGCTGGTTCGCCGCAGACAACCACGATCAGTGCGGCCACTGACATTCTGCTGGTGAATGCGTTCGCCAACAGCCTTGCCACCAAATCGCTGGCGTTCTGGTTCTCGGAGTTCACCACTGGCGGTGACAATTTCCGACTGTCCTCGGCGACGCTGACGGTAAATGGGGTGGCTGCGGTGCCGCTGCCTGCGGGTGGGTTGCTGCTGGTTGGCGCCCTGGCGGGGCTTGGGGCGCTGCGGCGGCGGAAAGCGGCCCGCGCCGTCTGACGTCTGGCAGGTGATTTTCAGGCGGCCCTCCGTTCGGGGGGCCGTTTTGCGTTTGGGATAGTGTTTTGGGATAGTGTTGGTGAAAGCAAAAACCCCGCCTTGTGACAGGCGGGGTTTTTTCAATCGGAACAGGTCGCGGGATCAGGCGGGCATTGCCGCCTTGGCTTGCGCTGCGATGGCGTTGAACGCCTCGGGCTCGTGGACGGCGAGATCGGCCAATACCTTGCGGTCAACTTCGATACCGGCGAGGGCCAGACCGTTGATCAGGCGCGAATAGGTGAAGGCGGGATCGAACAGGCGCACGGCGGCGTTGATCCGCTGAATCCACAGCGCGCGGAAGTTGCGCTTGCGGTTCTTGCGGTCGCGCGTGGCGTATTGGTTCGCCTTGTCGACGGCCTGGGTTGCCGTGCGGAAGTTGGTCGAGCGGGCGGCATAATAACCTGCCGCAGCTTTTATGACCTTCTTGTGGCGCGCGTGGGTGACGACGCCGGATTTTACGCGGGACATTTCTTTATCTCCTTACCGGTCGTAGGGCATGTATTTCTTGACGATTTTCGCATCGGATGCACAAAGGAGCATGGCCCCCGAGGCATCGCGAATGAACTTCGTCGAGCGTTTGATCATGCCGTGGCGCTTGCCGGCAGGGCCGGCCTTCACACGACCGGAGGCCGTGAAGCTGAACCGCTTCTTGGCCGCCGATTTGGTCTTCATCTTGGGCATTTCCATCTCCATGGTTTCAGGCACGACTCGGCATGCCACGTAGGCCGGTCGCGCAGGATGAAATTGGGCGTTTATATTGCAGGTGGCGGGCTTGCAAGCCGAAAGCGCGGCGGCGGTCATTTCAGATAGCGAGCGATGACCTTGAGAAACACGTCGGGCAATTCGGCAAAGGTATAGCCCGCCTGATGCTGGCTGAGCGCCACCACCACCATCACGCCGCCGATCAGGATCATCAGGGCCCCGGCACGCGGCGCGCGGCTTTCGGAGAATGCCGCCAGCAGCGATGGAATCGACAAGGCGCAAAGAACCGTGCCAATCACCAGAATCAGATCGGTATCCATGCTACCCCCCAGATGCGCCAACCATTGCGGCGATTATTCCGTATCGGCACGGTAAATCAACCGTTCATCGCAGGGGGCGACGCGCAGAATGTTGGTGGTGCCTTCGACGTTGAAGGGCACGCCTGCGGTGACCACGATCTGATCTTTTTCGGTGGCAAACCCCAGTTTCCGCGCGGCATGGGCGGCGGCGATGACAGCACCTTTGAAGCGGTCCTGCGGTTCGGCGATGGCACAGGTGGCGCCCCATGTCAGGCACATGCGCCGCGCGGTGCCGATCAGCGGCGTCAGGGCGATGATCGGCACGCGCGGGCGTTCGCGGGCGACAAGGCTGACGGTGGTGCCCGACTGGGTAAAGCAGCAGATGGCCTTGATATTGGTGGTTTCGGCAATTTCGCGGGCGGCAGCGACGATGGCATCGGCGACCGAGGCACGGTTGGCGGTGCGCGAGGCCTCGATCACCTGCCGGTAGGTGGGATCGCTTTCAACCGAGATCGCCACGTTGTTCATCATGGTGACGGCTTCGATCGGATAGCTCCCGGCGGCGGATTCTGCCGACAACATGATGGCGTCGGCCCCCTCGTAGATGGCGGTGGCAACATCGGACACTTCGGCGCGGGTGGGCACCGGCGATTCGATCATGGACTCGAGCATCTGCGTGGCCACGATCACCGGTTTGGCGGCCGCCCGCGCGCCACGCACCAGGCGTTTCTGGATTGGCGGCACGGAGTGGATCGGCAGTTCAACCCCAAGATCGCCGCGCGCCACCATGATGCCGTCGGATACGGCAAGAATGGCGTCATAGGCCTTGACGGCGGCGGGTTTCTCGATCTTGGACAGGATCGCGGCGCGGCCTTTGGCGAGCACGCGGGCCTCGAGCACGTCTTCGGGGCGCTGCACGAAAGAAAGCGCCAGCCAATCAACGCCCAACTCGCAGGCAAATTCCAGATCCTTGCGGTCTTTGTTCGATAGGGCCGCGACCGGCAGCACCACGTCGGGCACGTTCACGCCCTTGCGGTTCGAGATGGTGCCGCCGACCTCGACGGTGCAATCGGCAAAATCGGGGCCGCAGGTATCAACCCGCAGGCGGATCTTGCCGTCGTTCACCAACAGTGGCGTGCCGGGCTCCAGTGCCGCGAAAATCTCGGGGTGGGGCAGGTTCACGCGGTCTGCCGTACCGGGGGTGGCATCCAGATCCATGCGGAATTTGGCACCGGGGGTCAACTCTTCGGATGGATTGGCGAAGGTGCCGACGCGCAGTTTCGGGCCCTGAAGATCGGCGAGGATGCAGATCGGGCGTTCGGTATCCGCCTCGATCTGGCGGATGATGACGTGGCGGGCGCGGATATCGTCATGGGTGCCATGGCTCATGTTCAGGCGGAACACGTCGGCCCCGGCCTCGAACAGCGCGCGGATGGTGGCGTAATCATTGGAAGCGGGCCCGAGGGTTGCCACGATTTTCACATTGCGCAGACGTCTCATGCGGCGGGTTCCTTTTTCGGTGATTGGGCCGCCGGTGTTATGGCGGATAATCGGATGCGGGGCAACGGTGGAATGGGTTAGCGCTAACGGATCGGGCGCGGCGCAAGGGATTTCCTATCGGCGGTGAAGGCGATAGACAAACGGCATGATCCTTGTGGCGCGGGAATGACAAGTGCAGCCTTTTCAGATTTACGGTGCGGCGCGGCCGGGGCGGTGGCTGGTGACCTGCGATCATGCATCGAACCGGGTGCCTGACGCGGTGGGGGGCGGCGATCTGGGGATTTGTGCGGCGGATATGGCGCGGCATATCGCCTATGACGTGGGGGCGGCGGGGCTGGCGCGAGCGCTGGCGGTGGCGCTGGACAGCCCCTGTATCTGTTCGGATTTCAGCCGTCTGGTGATTGATCCGAACCGGGGCGAGGATGATCCGACTTTGGTGATGCAACTTTATGACGGCACCATCATTCCGGCCAACCGGCATCTGGGTGCAACCGAGGTGGAGCGGCGGTTGCAGACCTTGTACCGGCCCTATCATGCCGCCTACGCGCAACTGGCGGCGCGGCGGGCGGATACCGTGATCCTGGCGATCCATTCGTTCACGCCCTGCCTGAAAGGCCGCCCGGCCCGGCCCTGGCAGGTGGGGGTGCTGTATTCGCATCACGATGCGGCGTTCTCACAGGCGTTGATCGCGCGGCTGGCCCGCGAGGCCGATCTTTGCGTTGGCGACAACGAGCCCTATTCGGGCCATCTGCCGGGCGACGCCATCGAGCGGCACGCACTTGGGTCGGGGCGGCTTAACCTGTTGATCGAGTTGCGCAATGATCTGATTGGCACTGCGGGCGAGCAGGCCCGCTGGGCGGGGCGGCTGGCGCCGATTCTGGCCGGGGTGCTGGACGAGTTCAGCGCTTTGTGATCGCCTGCGCGACAATCGCGGCTGATCCGGTGGATTGCGGCAGATTTGTGTTTGATTTTAGGCGATTGGTTGACGCCGCGCGAAAACAATGGTGGTTTTGCCCGGTATTGCCCGGGGGTTCACGATGGAATGGCTGTTTTTACTGTTGGTACCGTTTGCGCTGGCCGGTTTGTCGGGGGGCGGCGGTGACGATGAAGCTGTGGCACCGACCGGCGAAGACGACATCAAAGAGGGCGGCGACAGCGATGACACCATTGCCGGGGGCAGTGGCGAGGATCTGCTGTTCGGCGCGGGCAGCGAGGACAGTTTGCAGGGCGGCAGCGGGCGCGATGTGCTGGTGGGCGAGGCGGGCGATGACACGCTGAAAGGCGGGTTGGAGCGCGACGTGCTGATCGGTGGCTTGGGCGATGACCGGATGCTGGGCGAAGATGACAGCGATCTGCTGTTTGGCGGTGCAGGCAATGACGATATGGGCGGCGGTGGCGGGCGCGATGTGCTGTTTGGCTTGTCAGGTGCGGATGAGATGTATGGCGGCGCGGGCGATGATGCTCTGGTGGGGGTTGATCCGCGCGCGGATCTGCCAATCACGGAACTCATCGGGAACCTGCCGGGGGCTTTGGGCGATGCGCTGACGGCGCGCTACGGCGATGATGTGACGGCGGACCAGATCGGCCGGGCGGTGGCGGATGTGAGTTCGGCGGATGGCGATACTTCGGCCGATCTGCTGAATGGCGGCGAGGGCGACGATCTGGTGGTGGGTGATGACGGCGACACGCTGACCGGCGGGGGCGGGGCGGATCGCTTCGGGGTCGAATGGGTGGCGGGGCAAGACCCGGTGCGCGTCAGCGATTTCGATCCGGCAAGCGAATCTCTGGCGATCTTTGCCAAAGAACTCCCGTCCGGGCCTTCGTCATTCCTGTTGCACGAGTTGGCGGATGGATCGGGCACCGAGGTGCTGATCGGCAATTCGGTGGTGGCGACTTTGGTGGGTGTGAGCGGGGCCAACGCGGATGCGGCGCGGATCACCTTGCAGATCGGCGATTCGACCGATCTGTTGGAGCCGGGTCTGGTGCCCGAACCGGGCGCGGGGGCGGGCAATGACAGCCTGACCGGCACCGCCTTGGGCGAAGAACTGGCCGGTTTGGGTGGCGATGATACGCTGGACGGGGCGGCGGGCGATGACAGCCTGTTTGGCGGCGGCGGCCGCGATGTGCTGGACGGTGGTGGCGATAACGATCTGATCATGAGCAGCGCGGGCGATGATTTCGCGCTTGGTGGCGCGGGCGACGACAGGATTTTCGGCGGCAGCGGTGCGGACCAGTTGATCGGAGAATTTGGCGATGATCAACTGGACGGCGGTGATGGCAACGACACGCTGAGCGGCGATGGTCTGGTGGATGGCGGCGCGCCTTCAGTGGGCACGGATGTGCTGTTTGGCGGCGCGGGCGGCGACGTTCTTGAGGATGTGCGCGGGGCCGCCACATTGGATGGCGGCGATGGCGATGACAGTATTGATGCGCGCGACGTTGATGATCCGCGCGATTCCGTGGCCGATGCGCTGTTTGGCGGCGCGGGTGCGGATACGCTTTTCGGCGAGAATGGCGATGTGATCAGCGGTGGCGCGGGCGTGGATACGTTCCATGGTTTCGGCAATGCGGATGAGGGCGGCGTGATCACCCTGACCGATTTTGATCCGGCAGCCGAGGTTCTGGTGCTGGTTGATCCTTTGGCACCCGATCCCATGGCGACGGACCCTTCGGAAATCAGCTTGCTTCAGGAAGGTGCGGATACGCGGGTGCTGGTGTTCGGCACGCAGGTGGCGCTGCTGAAATCAGTGCAGGTTGCCGATCTAAGGCCGGGTTCGGTGGTGTTTGGTGCGGGTTGAGCCTCAAATCGCGGCGCGGCGCATCTCATCAAGGTAGATCTCGCGCAGGCGGCTGGCCCGGGGGCCGGGGGTGCCTGCGCCGATATCCACACCGTCGATCTGCACCACCGGGATCACGAAAGTGCCTGCCGAGGTGATGAAGGCCTCGTCGGCTGCTTGCGCTTCGGCGATGGTGAAGGGGCGTTCATCAACCTCCATCTGTGCCTCGGCTGCAAAACGCAGCACGGCGCTGCGGGTGATGCCGTGCAGGATGGCGTGGGAAAGGGCGCGGGTGATGATGCGGTTGTCCTTGATGATATAGCTGTTGTTGGAGGTGCCTTCGGTGACATGGCCGTCCTCCACCATCCAGGCATCATCGCAACCTGCGGCTTTTGCAGCCATTTTCGCCATCGACGGGTACAAAAGCTGGGTGGTCTTGATATCGCGCCGGGCCCAGCGGATATCGGGCACCGAGATCACCTTCCAGCCGGTCAGGGCTGCGGGATTGTCGGCAAGGTTGGTTTTGGCCTGAGTGAACAGCACCAGGGTGGGCGGCGTATCGGCGGGTGGATAGGCGAAATCACGGTCGCCGGGGTTGCCACGGGTGACCTGCAGATAGATCAGGCCCTCGGTCAGTTCGTTCTGCGTCACCAGTTCGCGGTGGATCACCAGCAGTTCGGCGTCCGAACAGGGGGCCTGCATTGCCAGTTCCTGCAATGACCGCGCAAGGCGGGTGCAGTGGCCGTCGAAATCGATCAGCTTGCTGTCCAGCACCGAGGTTACCTCGTAAACCCCGTCGGCCATCAGGAAACCGCGATCAAAGATCGAGATTTTGGCTTCGGATTCCGGCAGATACTCGCCGTTCAGGTAGACAATGCGCATGGTTCAGCCCCAAAGCTCGGTGGTGGGTGGGTGGATGCCCGCCTCGGAATAGCGGATCGGGTGGCTGCGGTCTTCGGCCAGAAGCAGCGGCGCGTCAAGATCAGAGTAAGCGGCGTGGCGCAGCAAAAGGGTGGCCGGGGCCATCGCCAGCGACGAGCCGACCATGCAGCCCACCATGATGCCAAAGCCCATCTCACGGGCAAGGGTGCGGGTGGCAAGCGCCTCGCTCAGGCCGCCGGTTTTATCCAGTTTCAGGTTTATGAGGTCGTATTTGCCTTTAAGGGCTGGGAGGCTGGCGCGGTCAAAGCAGGATTCGTCGGCGCAGACGGGCAGGGGGCGGGCGATTTCGCCAAGCATATCATCGGCTTGGGCGGGCAGGGGTTGCTCCACCATGGCCACACCAAGGCGGATCAGATGCGGGGCGAGGTGGGTGTAGA
>JANNAV010000279.1:0-3394 GCA_031384695.1 Paracoccaceae bacterium | reverse complement strand
CGCCCGGATGCCGATCTGCAAATGCCGCGCCACCTGGGTTTTGTAGAAATCCGTGGCCATGCCCGGCAGCTTCAACTCGCCGTGCAGCGGCTTGTCCGAAACGCAAAGCAGCGTGCCGTAGGGCACCCGGAAGCGAAAGCCATTGGCGGCGATGGTGGCGCTTTCCATATCAAGAGCGATGGCGCGCGACTGGCTCAGGCGGCGCACCGGGCCGGACTGGTCGCGCAATTCCCAGTTGCGGTTGTCGATGGTGGCCACGGTGCCGGTGCGCATGATCCGCTTCAACTCATAGCCCTGAAGCTGCGTCACATCCGCCACCGCCTCTTGCAGGGCGATCTGAATCTCGGCCAGCGCCGGGATCGGCACCCAGATCGGCAGGTCGGCGTCCAGCACGTGATCCTCGCGCAGATAGGCGTGGGCCAGACAAAAATCCCCCAGCGACTGGCTGTTGCGCAGGCCGGCGCAATGCCCCACCATCAGCCAGGCGTGCGGGCGCAGCACCGCGATATGGTCGGTTGCGGTTTTGGCGTTTGACGGCCCGACGCCGATGTTCACCAGCGTGATCCCCTGCCCCTGCGGGCGTTTCAGGTGATAAGTTGGCATCTGTGGCAGGCGCGCCTCGGCAATCACCCCGTCGGGCGTGGTGATCACCTGATTGCCCGTCGCCACAAACTCCGTATAGCCCGAAGCCGGATCGGCCAGCGCCGCGCGGGCAAACGCCTCGAACTCGTCAACATAGAACTGATAGTTGGTGAACAGCACATGGTTCTGAAAGTGCCGCGGGTCGGTCGCGGTATAATGGGTCAGCCGCGACAGCGAATAATCCACCCTTTGCGCGGTAAAGGGTGCCAGCGGCGCCGAGCCATCGGCATTATGGGTGCGGGTGCCGTTGACGATATCATCATTGGTGGTGGCAAGATCAGGCACATCGAACACATCGCGCAGGCTGAACTCCAGCACGCCTTCTTGCGGCATCGCCACGTCCGAATTGCCGAGAACCGCGAAATGCACCGGAATCGGCGTGTCAGACAGGCCGATCTGCACCGGCACGCCATGGTTTTGCAGCAACAGCTCGATCTGCTGGATCAGGTATTGCCGGAACAGATCGGGCCGCGTTACCGTCGTGGCATAGGTGCCCGGCCCCGCCACATGGCCAAATGACAAACGACTGTCGGTTTTGTCGTGGCTTGCCACCGTCAGGCGGATTTCGGGGTAGAACGCCCGCACCCGTGCTTCGGGTTTGCCTTTGCTGACCGCCGCGCTGAAATGCCGGGCCAGAAACCCCACCGCCTCGGCGTAAAGCAGTTCCAGCCGGTCCACCGCTTCGGTTGCATCGGTAAAGGCCTGCGTCGGGGGATGGTTGGGGGTTACGGCGGCGTGCGCGTCGTCTTGCTTCATCTCGGTATCCAATTTTGATCGGCTATCTAATGCGGAAGGCTTGCGCGGCGCAAGTGAAGTCTTGATGACGCCATCTTGCCCATCCGCAGCCTTTGCCCGATAAAGCCGCAATGAAGGTGCTGCTTTCGTTGGGACATGGCTATACCGCGCAGGCGTTTGCGCGCCGCTTGCGGCCGCTTGGCTGGCAGATAATCGGCACCGCCCGCTCGGCCGCCCGGGCCGCCGAACTGGTGGCAGAGGGGGTGGAGCCGCTGCACTGGCCACCGGACGCCCACAGCGCCGACTTTGCCGCCGCGCTTGGCCGCGCCACCCATATCCTTGCCGCGGCGGCACCCGACGGGTTGGGTGATCCGTTTCTGGCCAGTCACGGTGCGATGCTGGCGGCCGCGCGCCCGGCATGGGTTGGCTATCTTTCGACCACCGCCGTTTACGGCGATCATCAGGGGGCCTGGGTGGACGAGGCGACCCCGCTTGCCCCCGTTGCCCTGCGCGCGCGGCAGCGGGTGCTGGCCGAACAGCAATGGCTGGCCACCGGGTTGCCGCTGCACATCTTCCGGCTGGCGGGCATCTACGGCCCCGGTCGCGGGCCATTCGAAAAGCTGCGCGACGGCAGCGCGCGGCGCATCATCAAGCCCGGTCAGGTGTTCAGCCGCATCCATGTCGATGATATCGCAAGCGTTCTGCTGGCCTCGGCCAACCGCCCCGATCCGGGCCGCATCTATAACGTCTGCGACAATGATCCCGCGCCGCCCGAAGATGTGCTGTCCTATGCCGCCCATCTGCTGGGCCTGCCAGAACCGCCCGCGATCCCTTACGCCACCGCCGAGATGACGCCAATGGCGCGCAGCTTTTATGCGGATTCAAAACGCGTGCGCAATGACCGGATCAAGACCGAACTGGGGATCAGCCTGCGCTATCCCGATTACAAGAAATGCCTGCGCGCGATGCTGGCCGAGGAAAGCGCCACGAAACAACGCTAATCCCCCTGTTTCTTGCCGAATTTGATTTCAATCAAATTGGGCCGCGCCTGCCTGCCCCGGCAGGCGCGTAGTCACGCACCAGCCAGACAGGCGCGCCCCAATTTCGCCAAACCTAAAGGATTGCGGATAACCCCTTGCCCAAACGGCCTCCGGCCTAATGGGCAACGTCCCGAGAAACTCTCTCCCAGAGAGTTTCCAAGATCGGTCCGGGGCACCCCCCGCCTCACGCCAGCACCACCACATCCACCAACCGCGAAATCCCCGCCACGCGCTGCCCGGCCCGCACCTCCACCGCCCCGCCTTCAAACCCCTGCGCCTGCGCCTCGGCATATGTCGCTGCATCCGTCAGCGCGCGGGTTTTCTGCACCTTGTTGGCCCCCTCCAGCTTGGCCGCCAGATTGACGGGATTGCCGATCACCGTGAACTCCAGCCGGTCCGCAGACCCCACAACCCCCACCGTCACCCCGCCGCTGGCCACCGCCACCCCGATCTGGAACCGCCCCGGCCAGCCCATCGCGCCAAACGCATCCCCTGCCGCCTCCAGCGCCGCGATCACCGCAACCCCCGCGCGCAGCGCATCGGCCGCATAAGTCTCGCTCGGCTGCACCGCGCCAAATGTCGCCAGAATCCCGTCGCCCAGAAACTTGTCGATCTGCCCGCCACAACGCTCGATCTCGGGCAATACCATCTCCTGATAGCGCGCCAGAATCTGCATCACCACCGCAGGCTCCAGCCGCTCGGCGGTGGTGGTAAAGCTGCGCACATCGACAAACAGGATCGCGGCATTGCGCGCCTCGCCCCGCCCCGCACTTGGCAGACTGTGCGACAGGGTGATCGAATCCGCCACCTCAGGTGCAAAGAACCGCTTCAGATCATCCGCCGCCGTCTGGCTCTGGATCGAGTTGAACAGCACCTGCCGCCCCCGGTACTGCGCCAGAGACAAGATCACCGTTACCCCAAGGATAGCCAGTATCTTGTCGATCTCGGCCCCGATCAGGATGGAATTCGAGGTCATG
>JANNAV010000275.1:0-4635 GCA_031384695.1 Paracoccaceae bacterium | reverse complement strand
AAGCTACACCGCCGAGACGCCTTCGATCGTGCAGTTCATGACGGATAACGCCGGAACCGCGTTGCCGGATGCGATTGCGGCGGTCTCTTCGCAGGACGGGGTTTCGGCGCTGACGCCTGCCTTCCGCGTCTGGGAGGCGGCAGCGGTTGCGGTGCCGGGGCTTGGCACGCTGCATTTCAATTCGACCTTCGTGATTGGCGTCATCCTGATGCTGATCATGTTCGCCATTCAGCATCGCGGCATCGCCTCGACCGCCGTGGCGCAGAAGTGGCTGGCGATCATCGTGCTGGTGCCGTTATTGCTGGTGGGGCTGGTGCCGATTTTGACCGGGGCGATTGTCAGCGCCAATGTGACGCATCTTTTGCCGCCAACCGCCGCCTATTCGGGGGTGGACGGCACGTGGAGCGTGGGCGGCTGGACGCTGTTTCTGGGCGGCTTGTACATCGCGGCCTGGTCGACCTACGGGTTCGAAACGGCGGTATGCTATACGCGTGAGTTGAAGGATCCCAAGACCGATACCTTCCGGGCGATCTTTTATTCGGGCCTGTTGTGCTGTGTGTTCTATTTCATCATTCCTTTCGCCTTTCAGGGCGTGCTGGGGCAGGAAGGCATGCTGGCGGCGGGCATCGTTGACGGCACCGGCATTGCCGAGGCGTTGGGCGATATGGTGGGTGGCGGCAAGGTGATCACGCAGGTTTTTGTGATCCTGATGATCATGGCGCTGTTCTTGGCCATCATGACGGCGATGGCGGGATCGTCGCGCACGCTGTTTCAGGGCTCGCGCGATGGCTGGTTGCCGAAGTATCTGGGGCAGGTGAACCGGAACGGCGCGCCGACCAATGCAATGTGGACGGATTTCGGCTTTAACGTGATCCTGCTGGCGCTGGCGTCTGATATCGGCGGGTACTTCTATGTGCTGGCGATCTCGAACGTGGGTTATATCCTGTTCAACTTCCTCAACCTGAATGCCGGCTGGATTCACCGCATCGATTCGGGGCATATCGCCCGGCCCTGGAAAGCGCCTGCGGTGCTGATCGGGATCAACACGGTGCTGGCCTTTGTGAACGCGCTGTTTCTTGGCGCGGGGGCGAAGGTCTGGGGCTATGAGAATGCGCTGTGGTCGGGGCTGGTGTTTGCCGCCCTGATCGTGCCGGTGTTCTGCTATCGGCATTACCTGCAGGATGGCGGCCGGTTCCCGGCGGGGGCGCTGGCCGATCTGGGCCTGAAAGACGGCGATATGGGCGAGAAGAAGGCGGGCATGCTGCCCTATCTTGCCCTGCTCACGGGGGCTGCGGTGGTGCTGTGGGCCAACTGGTTCTTTGTGCTGCCCACCTGATTGGTTTTTGAAACGGTGGGGGGCAGTCGCAAGGCTGCCCCTTTCCTTTTGCAAGAGTGCAGGCAAAAATGTTCCCTGAGAGGAAATATTTCTACAGTTGAGCGTTGCTTTTTGGCGTTGGAAAATTCAGACTGAGCCACAGACAAGCCATCCGCAGGGGGAACGCGCATGACCAATTCCTGGAGATTTTCGGCGTTGGGCGACCGGCACCGGGCGCTCGGCTCGGATCTGGAGGACTGGAGCGGCATGGGCACGGCGTGGTCCTACGCCAAGGGCGATCCGGATGCCGAATACATGGCGATCCGCACCAAAGCCGGGCTGATGGATGTATCGGGGCTGAAGAAGGTGCATGTCACCGGACCGGCGGCTTCGCATGTGATTGAACGCGCCACCACGCGGAACATGGAAAAGCTGATGCCGGGGCGGTCGGTTTACGCCGCGATGCTGAATGATGCCGGCAAGTTCGTCGATGATTGCGTAATCTACCGGACGGGGCCGAATGCGTTCATGGTGGTGCATGGCTCGGGTGGGGCGCATGAGCAGTTGACGATGGCGGCCACCGGGCGCGATGTGTCGGTGCGGTTCGACGACAACCTGCATGATCTTTCCCTGCAAGGGCCGCTGGCGGTGGAGTATCTGGAAAAGCATGTGGAGGGCATCCGCGCCCTGCCCTATTTCGCGCAGATGCAGACTGCCCTGTTCGGCAAGCCGGTGATGATTTCGCGCACCGGCTATACCGGCGAGCGCGGCTATGAGATTTTCTGCCGGGGGCAGGATGCAGGGATGATCTGGGACCGGATACTGGCCGAGGGTGCGGCGATGGGGATCATTCCCTGCCGGTTCACCACGCTGGATATGCTGCGCACCGAGAGCTATCTTTTGTTCTTTCCGTTCGACAATTCCGAAATGTACCCCTTCGCCGATGAAGGCCCCGGCGATACGCTTTGGGAGCTGGGCCTCGATTTCACCGTCTCGCCGGGTAAAACCGGGTTTCGTGGCGCCGAGGAGCATTACCGGCTGAAAGGGCGCGAGCGGTTCAAAATCTGGGGGTTGAAGCTGGACGGCACCAATGTGCCCGGCAACGGCGCGCCGGTGATGCGGGATGGCAGCCAGGTGGGGATCGTGACGCAGGCGATGCATTCGCCACTGAACCACCACACCATCGCCATCGCCCGCCTGCCGGTGGATTGCGCCAACAATGGCACTCACCTTGTGGTGAGCTGCGGCACGCACGGGGCGGTCAAGGCGGTGACGCATACAATGCCGTTCTTTGATGTGGAAAAGAAGCGCCGGACTGCAAAGGGCTAAAGCGGTTTGCCTTCAATCTGAAGCAGATTGAAGGCAAACCAAGACAGGCTAAACGCCGGGAATGTTGCGTTTTGCATTTGATCTGCTGATCCAGATCAAATGCAAAACGCTGTAGGCTTCTTCTTTGTCTGAATATCCCCGCCGGAGGCTCTGGCAACTGCCCCCTGAGCCTCCGGCGGGGATATTTGAGCAATGAAGAATGCGGGCGTGAGAGGGTGTGACGCGATGACGAAAACCGAGTTTGAGCCTTCGATCCTGAGCCGGCCGGTTTACGGCGTGCTGATGCCGCGTGCGGGGTCAGGGCATCTGCTGGTGGCGGATGGTGAGGGGGGGGCGGCGTTGCTGGCGGTGGTGGCGCGGGATGCCAGGATGCTGGCAAGCGGCCATATCATCTATGTTCCGGGGGCGAACGGGGTGGATATGGCGGCGGCATTGCAGGTTTTGGGGGCGGCGCAGTATCACCGCGCGCCCAGCTTTGCCGCCGCTTTGCCGCGCCTGCGTAAGGTGTTGGCGGACGCGCATATGGGGTTGCAGATCTATGCGGCGGGCACCGAAGGGTTGATGGGGCAGGTGCAGCGCGAGGTGGTGGCGGCGGGGTTGCCGCATTCTGCGGTGCAGATGGAGCATCGCGGATCGCTGGCGCGGCGGGTGCAATGCGTGCATTGCAAGGGGATTACGGAGAATGTGGCGCATGATCCGTTTCAGTGCAGCCATTGCGGCTTGCACCTGTTCGTGCGCGACCATTACTCGCGCCGGATCGCGGCATTTCAGGGGGTGAACATCGACGCCGAAGACCCCGGCCGGGTGCCGCAAGCCGTGGAGCGGTTCGCATGAGCGTGGGGGCGCCGAAGATTGCGGTGCGGGTGGCCGCGGTGGTTGAGGTGAACAGCCTGATCAAGCGGTTCCGCTTTGAGCGCCGGGATGGCGCGCCGCTGCCGGTGTTTTCGGGCGGCGCGCATGTGGTGGTGGAGATGGATATTCAGGGGGTGCGCCGGATGAACCCCTATTCGTTGATGAGCGATCCGGGCGACACGTCGGGGTATGAAATATCGGTGCGGCGCGATGATGTCGGGCGGGGCGGGTCCTTGTTTCTGCACGGATCGGTGCAGGTGGGGGATGCGATGGTGATCAGCCATCCGGTTAATCTGTTTGCGCTGGATTTGCGGGCACGCAAGCATCTGATGATCGCGGGCGGCATCGGCATCACGCCGTTTCTGGCGCAGATTGCGCAGGTGGCGGGCTTGGGTGGCCGGTTTGAGTTGCATTATGCGACGCGGAACGCAGCCCTTTGTGCTTATGGGGCGGAGTTGGCGGCGGCACATGGGCGGGCGGTGAACCTTTACTTTGATGATCTGGGGCAGGCTGTGGACCTGCCGCGTTTGTTCGCCAACCAGCCTTTGGGCACCCATCTTTATGTCTGCGGGCCAAAGCCGATGATCGCCTGGGTACGGGCGGCAGCGAAGGCTGCGGGCTGGCCCGGGGGGGCGGTGCATTACGAGGAGTTTCTCGCACCACCACCGGGCAAGGTCTTTGAGGTGACGCTGGCGGTTTCGGGCAAGACCGTGCAGGTGGGCACGCATCAATCCTTGCTGGAGGCGATTGAGGCCGCGGGGGTGGAGGCGCCTTATCTCTGCCGGGGCGGCGCTTGCGGCGAATGCGAGACGCGGGTTTTGGGCTGTGATGGGGCGATATTGCACAATGATCACTGGCTGACAGACGCCCAAAAGGCGGGCGGGCTTGCGATCATGCCTTGCGTGTCGCGGTTTGCCGGGCGGTCTTTGGTGCTGGAAAGGTAGGGGGCATATGGGCTTTGAATTCAACGACGAGACGTTTCGCGGCGATTTCACCTTTCGCAATTCGGCAGCCGCAATCGCGCGGTTTCCGTTTCCGTTCCCCGAGGACAGCTACATGTATTCGGTGAACATGGAGCCGCATGTGCCGGGGCCGGTGGGCAGCGTTTTCGAGCATATGTTCGATGTGGACGAGCATTA
>JANNAV010000263.1:0-8608 GCA_031384695.1 Paracoccaceae bacterium | reverse complement strand
CCCAACGCCGCCAGCCCGCCAAGGCTTGCCGCCCCTTGCAGCAGCCTGCGGCGGGTCAGCGCATAGCGCACCGCCTGATTGTAAAGTTCAACTTTCATCGACACCTCCCTAAGGTTTCTCCGCGGTTGCCGCGGTCCGGTCAGGGTGGCCCAGATGCCCGTTCAGAGGGGTTCTTGCAGACCGCAGCAGCCCATACCGGGTCCGGACTGCGCCGGACACGCATCAACATTCTCAGCCTTCTTTGCACGTGTCAAGCATCTAACATGTTAGTATTTCTGGGCGATGGACAGCCGCTTTGGCCTGCGCTACCACTGAGCCTGCGCGCTACAAGACGCACAGGTTTGGGGGAAGATTTTGGCCGAGGTAAAGATCCGCGACCTGCAAAAATCCTATGGTGCATTGCAAGTGGTGCACGGGGTAAGCGTTGATATCCCCGATGGGCAGTTCGTGGTGCTGGTGGGGCCTTCCGGCTGCGGCAAGTCCACGCTTTTGCGGATGATTGCGGGGCTTGAAGGTATCTCATCGGGGCAGATCAGCATCGGCGACCGCGTGGTCAATAACCTGCCCCCCGCCGAACGCGATATCGCCATGGTGTTTCAGAACTACGCGCTTTATCCACACAAGACGGTGGCGGCCAATATGGGCTTTGCCCTGAAAATGGCGAACATGCCCAAAGCCGAGATTGCCAGCCGCGTGGCGCGTGCGGCCGAAATTCTGGGGCTGCAACCCTACCTTGACCGTTATCCGCGCGCGCTGTCCGGTGGCCAGAGGCAGCGCGTGGCGATGGGCCGCGCCATCGTGCGCAACCCGCAGGTATTCTTGTTTGACGAGCCGCTTTCGAACCTTGACGCCAAGCTGCGGGTGCAGATGCGCTCGGAAATCCGCGAGTTGCATCAGCGTCTTGGCACCACAACCGTCTACGTCACCCATGATCAGATCGAGGCGATGACGATGGCCGACCGTATCGTGGTGATGCGTGATGGCCGGATATCGCAAGTCGGCGCACCTCTGGAGCTTTATGACCAACCGGCCAATACCTTTGTCGCAGGCTTTATCGGATCGCCGTCGATGAACCTGCTCACCGGGATCGTGCGCAAAACCGATGGCAAATGCCTGATCGAATGCGAGGGCGAGACCTTTCCCGCGCCCGATCATCCCGGCCTTGGCGAAGGGCAGCGGGTGGTTTACGGCATCCGCCCGGAGCATCTTGAACTGGACGATACCGGCATTGCCGCGCGTGTGGTGGTGGTGGAGCCGACCGGTTCGGAAACCCATGTGGTCTTGCGCTGCGGCCCGCATGACATGGTTGCGGTGTTCCGGGAACGGCATGGCTTTCGCCCCGGCGATATCATCCATCTTGCGCCGATTTTGCGCCTGATCCATCTTTTCGATGCCGAAAGCGGCGAACGTATCAACTGACGGAGACCGCCGATGCTGAAAGGCCTTGATAACCGCCTGAACGCCGATGTGCTTTATGCGCTGCGGGCGATGGGGCACGGCGATACGCTGGTGATTGCCGATACCAACTTCCCGGCCGACAGCATTGCGCGCAAGACGGTGCTGGGGCGGTTGCTGCGCATGGAGAATCTGACCTGCGGGCAGGCGAGCGAGGCGGTGCTGTCGGTGTTTCCGCTGGATACCTTCGTCGAAGATTTTGCCGGGCGGATGGAGGTGGTGGGCGATGCGGCCCGGGTCGAGCCGGTGCAGGCCGAGGTGCAAAGTGCGATTGACGCCGCCGAAGGGCGGCAGCGCAAGATGATCGGGATCGAGCGGTTCGAGTTTTATGAGCGCGCCAAAGGTGCCTATGCGGTGATCCAGACCGGCGAGCGGCGGTTTTATGGCTGCTTTATCTTCCGCAAGGGCGTGATAGCACCAAGTTGACAAAAACCGGGCTTGCATTGGGTATCGGGTTTCAGATGGTGCCTGGATCAAGCGGCCCGTCATCCAGCGTTTTGAGCGCACCCTGGTACATCTTCAACGTATCACGCCATTTGTCGACTGTGGCTTGCAGCTTGGTGACATCGTCGGCGGTGAGTTTGTCCAGCTTGGCCGCGACGATCAGATCATGATCCAGATTGCCCGCAAGTGTTTCCTTGTAGATATCGGCCTGAAGCCAGTTGAGGCCGGGAACCATACCAAACCCGACCGTGCCCGATTCCGTATCATCCCACACGGCACCAATTGGCATCTGGAGTAAAACGATTTTCGCAAGCCGGTCCGTGATGGTCTTGTTCTTGTCGATATAGCCCTGCTTATAGGCATCAAGCACTTTTTGCAGATAGGTGATCGGCTCGATGGCGTTGCCCTTGGCGTCTTTGTCGTTCAGCAGATCACGGGTGGCGATGGCCCATTTGCTTGACACTTTGCCCAGATGCGAGCCGACATCGGTGATGATGGTGCCGCTGCTGTCGCGCACTTCCGATCCCAGCGCATCATCGCCACCGGTTGGCGGCATAGGTTCGGGGGTGGTGGGTGCTGCCGGTTTGGTCGCCGGATCAGAACCGGCCATCTGCCAGTTTAGATGCAGGGTGTTATAGGTATCAATTTCGTTTTGATAACTGACCTTCAGCTTTTCGTAATAGCGCAGATTCTCGTTCACCTCCCAAACCAGCGCGGTTTTCAGATAAAGCAGGTTCAGACTCACGGTAAACGCATAAAGCGCCGCAGTGCCGAACTTGTTGCTCGGGTTAAGCTCGATCCAGTTCTGCGGGTCGGAAAAGATACCGGAGTTGTTGACCAATGGTTGCCAAAGGGGCGCGTTCTGGCCGTCGATCCAGACAGTCGTGGGGCCGGGCAGGCAAAGGCCGGCTTTTGGTGCTTGGCCCGCATTGTGGATCGCATCGTTCAGGGCATCGCTGGCCGACAACAATTGAACCTGATAGGTATCGGTGAAGAACTGAAAGATATCACCATCAAGCTGCGAACGCAGCTTGTCCAAAGCGTTCTGAAGATCCGCCTTGTCGGGCGTCTGTGCCATCGGGTCTGTCAGGCCGGCGCCACTTGGGTAAAAAAGGGTCGAACAGGAACTTGCCGACGGCGATTGCCGCCGCAATCTCCACCCCGACCGGGCCAAAGGCAAACGCCACCGTGGTGGCCGCCCCCAGCGCCGTATCCACGAGGCTTTTGGTTCCAATATCATCCGACATGATCAAATTCCTTCCGGGCCGCGGCCCTCAACCCGAAATGTAAACAAAAACAAGCGGTTGCGCGGGGGCCACGTCAGGTTGGTCTCCCCGGTCCAGCAGCACGGCACGCACCCGCAGGTTGCCGGATTTGTCATCGCGCAAGGTGCCTTGCGGCGTGTTCTGTTTGCCTGCAACGCTGTCAAAGCGTGTCTTGGGATCGACCCCGTCCATGTTGGCGCAGACGTGAAGCCCAGCGCCTTGCGACATCGAGCCCGCGACAAAGATGCCGAAATTCTGGCTGACGCCGTACACAACCGTGTTCAGGACAAGCCCGATGCCCGAGCCGCAAAACAGCGAACCGTAATCCTGCACGAACCGCCCCATCCCCAGACAGGTGCCGCGATCAGCGGTATACCCCGCAGGGATGATGCCTGAGTTCTGGCCATCCGGCGAGATCGGCTGCGATGCCAGAGTGCCCCCGTCATAATAGGGCGTCACCGCCATGTGCAGCGGCGACCCGGTGTTGTTGACGATGAATATCACCTGCTTGAATTTATCGTCGCCGATGATGTCGGCACACCAGGGCGCAAACAGGGTCTGGGCCGGAAACCGGGACGTCGGCCCGCCGGGATTGTTCACCGGATCGTCCGGGCAAGTGAACCAGCCATTGAACATGACGATGCTCTCGTAGACTCAGGTATGGTTGGCATGAAAATACGAGGTGGGATAGCTGGCGATGACTGTCACGGCAAACCTCATGTCAATGGGGCTGCCGGGGGCGAGATGCCCCCGGCAGAAACTCAGTTCGGGTTGGCGGCGTTCCTTGCGTCGATGGCGCCTTTCCACATGCCGAGTAGTTTGGCGATGATCGTCAACCGCAGATAGCGGCTGCCGTTGGTGATGCCCGACACCGGGTTCACATCTGGCGAAAGGCTGACGGCCCGCGCGTAAAGCACGGCCAGATCGAAGCCTTTCGCGCCCCAGACCTTGAAGCTTGCGGTCAGGGCAGTATCGCTGGGCAAGGCCTTCTTCACCGCCGCTATATCCGGGTCTTTCAGGCTTTGGCGGGTGATCTCGGACATCACCAGATGCGTGGTGCGGAACAGCGTCAGCTTGGCCACGATATTCGCCGGAAGATCAAGCGCGCCCCAATCCCTTGAATTGACGATGTTATCCTGATAATTCTTCCAGAATGCCGCGTCTGTCATGCTGTTCAGCGCGGTGACGGCGGCGACAACTTGCGTAAGGTATGAGGTGATGACCAGTTTGCCGACGATGGGTTCGATGCCCGACTTGTCGAACAGCGTATAGGTCAGCGGCGTGGGCGAACCCTGAAAGCCAGCCTCGCGGACATAGGTTATGTTGCCGTCAACGGGGTCGATGGTCCAGGTGCCTTCGCCAGCGGCCACTGCCGTTCTGCCATTGGTGATGGTGATCGAGCCTTGCTGCGGCAAGCCGCCTTCCAATGGCATTGGCACCCGGAACACCAGCATTGTCGGATCAATGTCATTGGTGCCTTTGATTGCCGCCCCGCCCATATCAATGCCCTTGCCCGTCAGCGGGTTGAACGACACCTTGTTGACCTGCGCCATATCCGCCTGAATGAACTGATCCCTGACAAGCGGGGGCGTGTCAAAATCGAGGTTGACCACCGCGCGGGCGGAGCGTTTTTTCGCGGTATTGGCAACGGTCAGCCCCGCGCTTACCTTGCCGCCGGTGAAGTACGCCACCGGGTTGAACGTCAGTTTGCCAGCTTTCAGGTCCAGCTTGAAAAACCCTTTCTGGAACACCGTCAGCCGCGACGTATCGCCGGTATCGCTTGAGGTCAGCACGACGCTGGCATTATCCACTCTGGGATCGGCGTCCACTGTGGAATCGGCCGCCGCCAGAAACACCGATGGCACATCCACGGTGACCGGCTTGTTCGGGTTCTGTTTTGGCAGCGTATAGTCCTTGACCACGGGCGCCGCAGGATCACCTTTCACACCGCCGCCGCCCGTGGTTGGGGTGGTGCCACTGGTATCGCCACCGATCACCCCGAAAACTTTCAGCAGAGTCGGCACCAGAATTGCTGTCAAACCGATCAGCGCGATGGCATAAAGCGCTCCGTCAAACAAAATTGCAGACCCCATGCGGGCTGGGGGAACGCTGGATTCATTTTTCAGTCAAGACTGTTGGTTAACGTTGCGTCAACGTGTTTTGCTGCGGTGTTCCACGCCCGGCTGCCCTTCCGGGGTGGGTGCGGGGGCCTGCGGTTGCGCGATGGCGTGGGATCGACTAAACGGCCAGCGAGCGGTGGCATCTGGGGGCGAACGGGCATGAGCGGAGCGGGTGAAGGGCTGACATATTCGGCGGCGGGCGTGGATATCGACGCAGGAAACGCGCTGGTGGAGCGTATCAAACCTGCGGCCCGGCGGACGGCGCGGGCGGGGGCGATGTCTGGGCTGGGTGGCTTTGGCGCGCTGTTTGATCTGAAGGCTGCGGGCTATACCGACCCGATACTGGTGGCTGCAACTGACGGGGTGGGCACCAAGCTGCGCATCGCGATTGACACCGGATTTGTGGATAGCATCGGCATTGATCTGGTGGCGATGTGCGTGAACGACCTGATCTGCCAAGGTGCTGAACCCTTGTTTTTTCTTGATTATTTCGCCACAGGCAAGCTGGATGTCGATCAGGCGACGCGGATCATCAACGGTATTTCAGCGGGCTGTGCTGCCTCGGGCTGTGCTTTGGTGGGGGGCGAGACTGCCGAGATGCCGGGCATGTATCATGGCGGCGATTTTGATCTGGCGGGCTTTGCTGTGGGGGCGATGGAGCGTGGGCAAGACCTGCCTTCTGGGGTGGTGGCGGGGGATGTTCTGCTGGGTATCGCGTCGGACGGGGTGCATTCCAACGGCTTTTCCTTTGTGCGCAAGGTGGTGGAAATGTCGGGGCTGACCTGGGCTTCGCCGGCACCCTTTGCCAACGGCCCGCTGGGTGAGGCGCTGCTGGTACCGACGCGGCTTTATGTGAAACAGGCGCTGGCGGCAGTGCGGGCGGGGGGAGTGCATGCGCTGGCGCACATCACCGGCGGCGGGCTGACCGAGAACCCGCCAAGGGTGCTGCCGGTGGGGCTGGCTTGCGCGATTGATCTGAACACCTGGGCATTGCCGCCGGTGTTTCGCTGGTTGGCTTCGAGCGCGAATATGTCGGAGGCAGAACTGCTCAAGACCTTCAACTGCGGCATTGGCATGATCGCGGTTGTGGCGGAAAATCGCGCCAAGGCATTGATTTCGCTTTTGGAATCTGAGGGTGAAACCATTTTTCAAATTGGCCGCGTGGTTGAGGGCGAAGGCGTGATTTACTCTGGCAAGCTGCTGTGAAGCGGGTAGCCATCCTGATTTCGGGGGGTGGGTCGAACATGCAGGCTTTGGTGCGCTCGATGCGGTTGAGCCATCCGGGGCGGGCGGTTCTGGTGCTTTCGAGTGACCCGGATGCCAAGGGTTTGGCGAGGGCTGTGGAGTTGAGGATTGCCACCGCTGCGGTGGATCAGCGGCTTTATGGCAAGGACCGCGCGGGTTTTGAGACGGAACTGCTGCGGCTGCTGGACGAAAAAGCGCCGGACATTTTGTGCCTTGCAGGCTTCATGCGGGTTCTCAGTGCTGATTTTGTTCAGCGTTATCAAGGACGTATCCTGAACATCCATCCGTCGTTGCTGCCGAAGTATCCGGGCCTCAACACCCATCAGCGGGCGATTGACGCGGGCGATACTGAGGCCGGTTGCTCGGTGCATCGGGTGACGCCTGAGTTGGACGCGGGGCCGGTTCTGGGGCAGGCGCGGGTTGAAATTGTGCCGGGTGAGACGGCGGCAGCGCTTGCGGCAAAGGTTTTAAGACTGGAGCATCAGCTTTATCCGGCGGTGCTGCGGCAGGTGATGGACGCGTAGTTTATGCGTAGGTGATGCGTAGTGCATCCGTCCCTACAGGCTGTTGTTTTTATTTTAGGCTTAGAAGCCAGAGTTGATTTACGGTCGACCCGATCCGGAAACCCCTTTGATGCGCATTTGCCAGGTCGTTGACCAGACGTGGTGTGCCGTCGGCCAAGGGCATTCGGGTTGCAGGGTTTTTCAGGCCGCACCATCGAAGGCGAACTTTGGCCGCGAGGGGGGCAAGGGCGCGTGCCCCCGGATCAGGTCGGCGGCTTTCTCGGCGATCATCATCACGGTGGCATTCAGGTTGGCGCTGATCACGGCGGGCATCACCGAGGCGTCGATCACCCGCAGGTTTTCGATCCCGTGTACCTTGAGGTCCGGCCCGGTGACGGCCATCGCGTCATGCCCCATGCGGCAGGTGCAGGAGGGGTGAAACTCGGTCTCGGAGGTGGTGCGGACGAAATCGAGGATATCGGCGTCTGACTGCACGCTGGCATCGGGATAGATGGCGGCCCCCCGGAACGGCGCGAAGGCGGGTTGATCAATGATGTGGCGGGCCATCTTCACGCCCTCAATCATCGCGCGGCGATCATGGTCGGTGGCGAGGAAATCGAAAGCGATGCGGGGGGCGGTTGCGGGATCGGCGCTGGCGAGGTGCAGCCTGCCGCGCGAGGTTTGGCGCAACTGGCTGACGTGCAGTTGGAAGCCCTGTTTCAGTTGGATCTTGTCACCGACGTAATCCACCGCAACGGGGCCGAAGTGAAACTGGATGTTGGGTGTGGCCACGGAAGTGTTGGAGCGGACCAGACCGCCCGCCTCCCAGATGTTGGAGGCGACGGGGCCGGTGCGGCGCAAGAGCCATTCTGCCCCTGCCGCGAGTTTCGCCAAGGGGTTGGCGAGGCGGGCGAGGGTGACGGGTTGGGTGCAGTGCCATTGCAGCATCAGATCGACGTGATCTTGCAGGTTTTGCCCGACCCCCGGCAAATGGCAGCGCACCCGGATGCCATGGGCGCGTAGTTCCGCCTCGGGGCCGATGCCCGAAAGCATCAGCATCTGCGGCGTGTTGATGGCACCACCGCACAGCAGCACTTCGCGCACGGCATGGACGGAAATGGTTTGGCTGCCCTTGATATAGGTCAGCCCTGCTGCCCTGTTTCCCGCGATGTCGATGCGTTGCACCATGGCGCCGGTTTCGATGGTCAGGTTGGGGCGCGCGGCTGCGGGGTGCAGGTAGGCTACGGCGGCGGAGCAGCGCTTGCCGTTCCACTTGGTGCTGTCAAGCCGGGCGAGGCCCTCGGGGTTGAAGCCGTTCAGATCGGTGGAGGCGCCAACGCCGGATTGCGGGCCTGCCGCGACGAAAGCATCGTAAAGCACGTTGCGGCTGTGGGCGGTGCTGACACCCAAAGGGCCGCTGTCGCCGTGCCAGGCGTCGGCGCCGCGCTCGGAGCGTTCGGATTTGCGGAAATAGGGCAGGCAATGGGCGTAATCCCAGTCGGGCAGCGCGAAATCGGCGGCCCAGCGATCATAATCGGTGGGATGGCCGCGCAGGTAAACCATTGAGTTGATTGAG
>JANNAV010000168.1:0-17004 GCA_031384695.1 Paracoccaceae bacterium | reverse complement strand
CATGAAGGACTGACCCGATGCAAACGCCGCGCCGTTTCATCTGTTGCTAAATATCCCACGGGGGTCTGGGGGTGTGAAACCCCCAGCCTGCCCTAATCGTCAAAGCGAGGCTGCCATGACCGATACCACCTGGGACCCATCCAAACCGATCCTTGAGATCACCAACCTGTCGATCAGCTTTTTCACCCGCATGCGCGAAATCCCCGCCGTGATGGATTTTTCCTGCTCGGTCATGCAGGGCGAAGCGATGGGGCTGGTGGGCGAATCTGGGTGCGGCAAATCTACCGTCGCTTTGGCGGTGATGCGCGATCTGGGCAAGAACGGTAAAATCGTTGGCGGCACGATCAAATTCAAGGGCCGCGATCTGACCAATATGGGCGAGGAAGAGTTGCGCCAAATTCGCGGATCAGAGATTGCGATGATTTATCAGGAACCGATGGCATCCCTGAACCCCGCGATGAAGATCGGCGCGCAACTGGCAGAAGTGCCGATGATCCATCAAGGAATGAGCAAAGATCAGGCCTGGGCGCTGGCCCGTCAGATCGTCGCCGACGTGCGTCTGCCCGACCCTGACCGCATCATCAACGCCTATCCCCACCAGCTGTCTGGCGGCCAGCAACAGCGGATCGTGATCGCGATGGCGCTGATGTCCAAGCCTGCGCTGTTGATATTGGACGAACCCACCACCGCGTTGGATGTCACGGTAGAGGCCGGCATCGTCGATCTGGTCAAGGATCTGGGCAAAAAATACGGCACCTCGATGCTGTTCATCAGCCACAACCTCGGCCTGATTCTGGATACCTGCGACCGGCTGTGCGTGATGTATTCCGGCGAGGCGGTGGAAACCGGCAATGTCGTGCAAGTCTTTGATAAGATGCGCCATCCTTATACCCAAGCGCTGTTCCGGTCTATTCCGTTGCCGGGGGCTGATAAAAATTCACACCCGCTGGTGGCGATCCCCGGCAACTTTCCTTTGCCGCATGAACGCCCGCAGGGGTGCAACTTTGGCCCCCGCTGTGATTACTTCGAGGATGGCCGCTGCAATGCGGCTGCGGGCATATCCATGTCACCGGTGCCCGACGATGACCGCCACGCCAGCCGGTGTGTGAAATGGGCGGAAATTGATTGGAACGCCCCGATCAAGGTTAAAGCTGCCAAACCAAAAACTCCAATTGGCAAGGTTGTCCTGAAAATGGAAGACCTGAAGAAATATTACTCGGTGTCTGGCGGAACTTTTGGCGGCGGCACCAAAAAGGTGGTCAAGGCCAATGAAACCCTGTCCTTTGAGGCGCGCGAAGGTGAGACGCTGGCAATTGTCGGCGAATCCGGTTGTGGCAAATCGACCTTTGCCAAGGTGTTGATGGGGCTGGAAACCGCGACATCCGGCACCATCATGCTGTTTGACGAAAACGTGCAATCGACGCCCATTCAACAACGCAACACCGATATGGTTTCATCTGTGCAAATGGTGTTCCAGAACCCGTTTGACACGCTTAACCCCTCGATGAACGTCGGACGTCAGATCATCCGTGCCTTGGAAATTTTCAAATATGGCGCGTCGGATCAGGCGCGGTCTGACCGCATGCTGGAACTGCTGGATCTGGTAAAACTGCCACGCGCCTTTGCCGACCGGATGCCGCGCCAATTGTCGGGTGGGCAAAAACAACGCGTCGGCATTGCCCGCGCCTTTGCCGGCGGGGCCAAGGTTGTGGTGGCCGATGAACCTGTATCGGCGCTGGATGTGTCGGTGCAGGCGGCGGTGACCGATCTGTTGATGGATATTCAGCGCGAGAATAAGACGACGCTTTTGTTCATCAGCCATGATCTTAGCATCGTGCGCTATCTGTCTGATCGCGTTATGGTAATGTATCTGGGCCATGTGGTGGAAATGGGCACCACCGATCAGGTGTTCCAGCCGCCTTATCACCCTTATACCGAGGCGCTGCTGTCTGCCGTGCCGATTGCTGACACGAAGGTGATCCGCAAACGCATCGTGCTGGAAGGCGATATCCCGTCGGCGATGAACCCGCCGCCCGGCTGCCCGTTCCAAACCCGGTGCCGGTGGAAATCCCAAGTGCCGAATGGGTTGTGCGATATCGAAATGCCCCCCATGCGCACGCTGGCAGGCGGGCATCAGGTGAAATGCCATCTATCGGATGAGGTTTTGGCGTCGATGGAACCGGTCATCAAGACGGCGGCAGAATGAATTGATTGGGGGATGGGCAAATTGCCCATCCTACGAAACGGAATCCCGGATGTAGGATGGGCATTTGCCCATCTTTACAAAACCATCACCCCAATATCGCAACCACATAATTCTTGGTTTCGGTATAAGGCGGGATGCCGTCGTATTTTTCAACAGCACCGGGCCCTGCGTTATAAGCGGCCAACGCCAGCCGCCAAGTGCCGAATTTGTCATACATCATGCGCAAGTACCGCGCGCCGCCTTCAAGGTTTTGTTCTGGGTCGGTTGGGTCAACCCCCAGCTTGGCAGCCGTCCCTGGCATCAACTGGGCCAAGCCAGTCGCCCCTTTGTTTGAAACAGCCCCCGGATTCCAGCCGCTTTCTTGTTGCACCAGCCGCAAGAACATCTCTTCGGGCACACCATGTTTGCGCGCCGCAGCACGGGCCGTTTCCAGATAGGCCCCTTTGTATTTGCCGCTATAGCTGACCGACGTCGATTCCGCCGAATTCTTATCGGCCTTGTCGTAATCCGGCCGCAGCCGCGCCGATCCGTCATATTGCTTGGCCAACCGCCCATCCAACAGCGATGTTTGCGATTTGAACAACGATGCGCGGTTCTTTTTGGAACCAGATAAACGTAACCCTTCGGCGTCTGCAAAAGACGTGCCACCCAGCACAAGCCCGGCTGCCACGGCCAAAGACAAAAATGACGGCAAAAACTGCATAGACGATTCCGGTTCAATTCCGCCCTGACTATAGCGGGTTTAACAAACTTCGCCAGTGCCACGCCCGCATCGGCAAAGCTTTGCCCGCAGCTTGGCGCAGGTCACCCGTTATGACCGTTATGACCGTTATGACCGTTATGACGCCCGTTGCAGGGGCTTTTGGGGCGGTCTATAGCTTTTGTTAACCAGTTCCGGCGAAACTGCCGGGACAAAACGGAATCAGGGAGAGTTTCATGGCAGGTTCGGTCAACAAGGTTATCATCGTCGGCAATCTGGGCCGTGATCCCGAAGTGCGCAGCTTTCCCAATGGCGGCAAAGTGGTGTCGCTGAACATCGCCACATCCGAGACGTGGCGCGACAAAGCCAGCGGAGAACGCAAAGAACGCACCGAATGGCACCGCGTTGCGATTTTCAACGAAGCTTTGGGCAAAATCGCCGAGCAGTATCTGAAAAAAGGCTCGACTGTTTATATCGAAGGCCAGCTGGAAACCCGCAAATGGCAAGATCAATCCGGTGCCGACCGGTTCACTACTGAAATTGTGTTGCGCCAGTTCCGGGGTGAATTAACCCTGCTTGGCGGGCGTGACGGCGGCGGATCGGGTGGCGGCAGTGGCGGATATGAAGACCGCGGCGGCTATGAAGATCAGGGCGGCGGATCATCTGGCGGCGGCTATAAGGGCGGCACCAGCGGCGGCGGCACTAGTGGTGGCGGTTCGGGCAGCGGCGGGCGGTCTGATATGGATGACGAAATTCCGTTCTAGGCATTCCAAGGCACCAAATTGCGCAAGGTATTCAGTGGCACGGTATCGGCCCCACTGGACGACAGTCGCATAATTCCCTATATAATCGCTCAACAACTATGTGAGAGCGTCATGAACCAGCCGCAGGACAAGATTGAAGGCACCCCCCTGATCCGCCCATCGACAACCGATCATCCCTTGTATGATCAGGTGGTCGATGCCTGCCGCACGGTGTTTGATCCCGAAATTCCGGTCAATATCTATGATCTTGGCTTGGTCTATACCGTTGAAATCAATGCTGAAAACGAAGTCGAGATTCTGATGACCCTGACCGCCCCTGGCTGCCCCGTTGCAGGCGAAATGCCAGGCTGGGTGGCCGATGCGGTCGAACCATTGGCGGGTGTCAAGCATGTCAATGTCGCGATGACGTTTGATCCGCCCTGGGGGATGGAAATGATGTCAGATGAGGCGCGGCTGGAACTGGGCTTTATGTAGGCACCTGCGTAGCCCCCTTGAACGGCGCGTGCATTAGACTTACCTTTCGATCAACAAAAGGATCGGCACCATGTTTGGTATTCCCGGAAAAGCTGCTGTCACAATGACCCCTACCGCCGTGCGCCAAATCGCGCGGCTGATGGATGGGCAAAAGTCATCCGGTCTGCGCATCGGCGTCAAAAAGGGCGGCTGCGCAGGCATGGAATACACCATGGACTATGTGGCCGACGTGAACCCGATGGACGAAGTGGTGGAACAAGACGGCGCGCGGGTGATGATTGCGCCCATGGCGCAGATGTTTTTGTTCGGCACCGTGATTGATTACGAAACGGATCTGCTGCAATCGGGGTTCAAATTCCGCAACCCCAATGTGGCCGAGGCCTGCGGCTGCGGCGAATCCATCAAGTTCAAAGACGCGCCTGCGGCGTAAACGCAGTTTTCTGCAATTACAACATGTCGCCCCCGAGACCCGCCAAAGTTTGAGTATTTGGGCCAAAATGAATTGGCAGAGCTTTCCCTTGCCGCGGCCTTCGGATAGCTTTTTGGCAACAGATTTGGGGAATTGCGATGAAAAAACTTGCTGCCGGAAATTGGAAAATGAACGGCTCGATCGCCGCCTTGGATGAGATAACCGCGCTGGTCGCGGCCCATCCCGGCCCTGCTTGCGACATGCTGCTTTGCCCCCCCGCCACATTGATCGCCGCAATGGCGCAGCGCGCGGCGGGATCGGCCGTGATGGTTGGCGGGCAGGATTGCCATTTTGCACCCCATGGCGCACATACCGGCGATATCTCTGCCGCGATGCTGTGCGCGGCCGGGGCCAGCCATGTAATCCTTGGCCATTCCGAACGCCGCGCTGATCATGGCGAAACGGATGCTTTGGTGCTGGCCAAGGCGCAGGCGGCCATCTCTGCCGGGCTGATCGCGATTGTCTGTGTCGGCGAAACGGAAAGCCAACGCGATACCGGCGACACTTTGACAGTGATCGGCGCACAGATTGACGGTTCCGTGCCGCCGGGTGCCACCGCCGAAACCCTTGTCATCGCGTATGAACCTGTCTGGGCCATCGGCACCGGGCGCACCCCGACATTGGCGCAAATCGCCGAGGTGCATGCGTTTTTGCGCGCCCGCCTGGCCGCGCATATCGGGGCATCGGCGGGCGCTGTCCGCTTGCTTTACGGTGGGTCGGTAAAACCCTCGAACGCCGCCGAGATTTTTGCCGTCGCGGATGTAGATGGCGCTTTGGTTGGCGGGGCCAGCCTTAAGGCCGCCGATTTTGGTGCAATTGTCGCTGCCTTGTCGGCATGACGTTTCGCTTTGGCGGGCTCTTTGGGGCCAATCTGATTTGCATGTTATCCATGCTGGTCTGGGCTGCGGGCCTGCCTGCGGCCAATCTGTTGATCCCGATTATTCCGCCGCTACCGCTGGCGGCAATCCGCTTGGCACTGGGCGCTGCGGTGTTGCTGCCGCTGTGGTGGGCGGTTGATGGCGGGCGCGTGGTGCTGGGGGCTGCGTGGCTGCGCGGGATTGGCATTGGGGGCGTATGTTTGGGTTTGGCGGCCACCTTGCTGATCTACGCGCAATCCAAAACCGATGCGGTGACGGTGGCGGTGATTTCGGCCTTTGCCCCGATCATTGGCATCGGGCTGGAATGCGTGCTTGACGGGCGGCGGGTAACGTTCCGCCTGATCGCGGGGCTTTTGCTGTCGGTGGCGGGCGGTCTGGGGGCCTATGCCGTGGCGATGGGCAATCTGGCGTTGGGGCTGGGGGCGCTTGCGGCCTTGGGGTCTGTTGTCGCCTATACTTGGGGATCGCGGGCGACAGTCACAGCCTTTCCCGGCCTCACACCCGTTGGGCAAACGGCAATCACTGTAACGGGGGCGGCATTGGTCACGGCCATCGCGGCACTGATCCACGCAGGCCTTGGGGCCCCTGCCGCGAATTGGGCAGCCTTTGGCTGGCCCGAATTTGGCGCGCTGATGATCTTTGGTATTGGTTCTATCGCGATCAGTCAGCTGTTATGGATCATGGCCGTGGGTCGCCTTGGCATTGGCATGTCCAGCCTGCACCTGAATGCCACACCGTTTTACGTGATGATCTTCCTGTTCGCGCTTGGCGGTGAGTGGAGCTGGACCCAAGCGCTCTGCGCCGCCATTGTCGGGCTTGGCGTCTTGATCGCCCAAGGCATCGTGTTGGCACCCCGCGCCGTGCCCGCATGAAAACCTTGCACCAATCGCCAACCGACCCGGATTTCGTGCAAAATCCCTATCCGTTTTATGAACTGGCACGCAGCCAGGGCCCGTTCTTTTATTGGCACGATTACAACCTGATCTGCACGACCAACGCCACCGCCTGCAACGCCATCTTCCGCGACCGCCGTATGGGGCGCGAAGTGCCGCCCGAGATGGCGCTGCATATCCCCGATCATCTGCGCGCCTTTTACGCGGTAGAGGCGCATTCGATGCTGGAATTGGAACCACCCCGCCACACCCGCCTGCGTGGCCTTGTGCTGCGCGCTTTCACCTCACGCCGCATCGCCGCCCTGCAGCCCGAGATCGAAGCGCTGACGCATCAGCTGATCGACGGCTTTCCGGGTGGCCCGTTCGATCTGCTGACCCAGTTTGCCCAAAAGCTGCCCGTGATCATCATTGCCCGGCTGCTTGGCGTGCCCGAGACGATGTCGGACGACCTTTTGCGCTGGTCGAACGCCATGGTCGGCATGTATATGGCCGGTCGCACCCGCGATATCGAAGACCGCGCGGCCACCGCCGCCCGTGATTTCGCCGATTTCCTGCGCGGCTATATCACGCTGCGCCGCGCTGCCCCCGCCGATGATCTGATCACCCATCTGATCGCCGCCGAAGAGGCCGGGGAAAAGCTGTCAACGGATGAGCTGATTTCAACCTGCATCCTCTTGCTGAACGCAGGCCATGAGGCGACGGTGCATACCATCGGCAATGGCGTCAAAACCCTGCTGGAAACGGCAACACCGCTGTCGGTGCTGGAACCGGGGGCAGTTGCCGCTTGCATCGAGGAAATCCTGCGCTTTGATCCGGCCCTGCACATGTTCACGCGGTATGTCTACGAAGACGTTGATATCATGGGGCAAAGCTTCAAACGTGGCGATCAGATCGGCCTGCTGCTGGCTGCCGCCAACCGCGATCCAAACCAATGGGACAGTGCCTGCCAATTCCAACCAACCCGGCCCCCCAAACCCCATGTCAGCTTTGGCGCGGGCCTGCATTTCTGCGTCGGTGCCCCACTGGCCCGGCTGGAATTGCAAGCGGCCCTGCCGATTTTGTTCCAGCGCCACCCGCAGTTAATGCTTGCCGAGCCCCCCCAATACGCCAATGTCTACCACTTCCACGGCCTGACCAAACTGATGGTCCAATCCGCCTAAGCCATTTCACTTTGGCCCAAATACCTCCGGGGGAGGAGCGTCCGCGACGGGGGCAGAGCCCCCAAAATTCTTCCTGCAAGAATTTTCACCCGTCTAAAGCGGCAACACCGTCGTCGCCTTGATCTCTTCCATGCTCAGTAATGCCGTCACGTTGAAAATCTTCACTTCCGATATCAACGCCTGATAAAACGCGTCATAGGCGCGCGCGTTTTTCACCCGCACTTTCAGGATATAATCAATATCCCCCGCCAACCGATGCGCCTCCAGCACTTCGGGCCGCGATCGCAGCACTTGCAGAAATTTATGCTGCCAATCCGCCTCATGCTCTGACGTGCGGATCAGCACGAAAAAACACGCCTCCAACCCCAGGGATTCTGCGTCCAGCAGCGCGGTCTGGCGCAAGATCACCCCGGTTTCGCGCATCCGCCGGATTCGGTTCCACACCGGTGTCTTGGAAGACCCTACTTTGCGCGCAATTTCGTCCAGCGATTGCGCAGCATCTGTCTGCAATTCCCCAAGAATTTTCCGATCCAGATCATCCAATTGGGCTGCCATTCGCGTGAACCTCGATTGTGTGGAAATTCGTTCCATCTGCCGCCAGTATCGGAACATTCTTCCTTATCCGCAAGGGGGACTGGCCAAATTATGGGAAAATATCCTATATTAGCCCTAGCAACCCACGGAGCAGCCATGACTGATCTGCCGCATTTTTCGCCACAAACCGCCAGCGTTACTTTTGTCGGCGCGGGCCCGGGGGCTGCGGCGCATCTGACGTTGGGGGCTTATCGCGCGTTGCAAGGTGCAGATGTGGTGATCCATGATCGCCTTGTTGGCCCGCAGGTGCTGGCGCTGATCCCGGCGCATGTGACGAAAATTGATGTGGGCAAAACCGGCTTTGGCCCGTCCACTGAACAATCCAGCATCAACGCGGCCATCGTGGCCCACGCCCAGACCGGGGCAAAAGTGGTGCGGCTGAAGGGTGGCGATTGCGGGATTTTTGGCCGCCTCGACGAAGAAATTGACGCGCTGCAGGCGGCTGGGCTGTCGTTCACCATCTTGCCCGGCCTGACATCGGCCACCGTTGCCGCCGCCAGTATCGGCCAAAGCCTGACGAAACGTGGCCGCAACGCCGCTCTGCGTATTGTCACCGGCCATGATATGGCGGGCTATGCCGATCAGGATTGGCGCGGCATTGCCGCCCCCGGCACGGTGGCTGCGATTTACATGGGCAAGAAATCGGCGCGGTTTATTCAAGGTCGGCTGATCATGCACGGGGCAGCACCCGACACGCCCGTCACCTTGGTGGAAAACGTCAGCCGCCCCGATCAACGCATCATCGCTGCCAGTTTGGCCACCCTGCCCACCGCCGCCGCCAGCCTTGAAGGCCCCGCTGTGATCCTGTACGGACTGCCCCCGCGCGCCGCCACCGCCGCCCTGCCGCAATTGAAAGAGGCCCAGCTATGAGCCGCCAGTATATCGCCAAAGTCGTCACCGCCAATGATCTGCGGTTGGGTGACGTGGTCTACCAAACCGCCGATGACCAATGGAGCCGCCACCACCAAGAGGCCGAACTGATTGAGGATGAGGCGCATGCCCAAATGCGTCTGCTGGATGCGGCGGCCCAACGCAACCTGATCGTTGGGGCCTACCTTGCCGATGCCCGCCAAGGCACGCATGGCCCCGAGCCTGTGCATTTCCGCGAGGCGTTTCGCACCCGTGGCCCTTCCAACTATGCGCATGGCAAACAGACGGATGACCAGAATGTATGATTATTCCGATTTTGATGAAAGTTTCGTGCGTGCCCGCGTGGCGCAGTTTGCAGATCAGGTCGCGCGCCGGTTGGATGGCAGCCTGACCGAAGAGGAATTTCGCCCGCTGCGCCTGATGAACGGGTTATACCTGCAATTGCACGCCTATATGCTGCGGGTGGCGATCCCCTATGGCACGATCAACCCGCATCAGATGCGGCAGTTGGCCCATATCGCCGATACCTATGACAAGGGCTATGGCCACTTTACCACCCGGCAGAACATTCAGTTCAACTGGCCGAAACTGCCCGATGTGCCCGCAATCTTGGGCACGTTGGCGGATGTGGAAATGCACGCCATCCAGACATCAGGCAACTGCGTGCGCAACGTCACGGCAGATCATTTCGCAGGTGCCGCCGCAGATGAGGTGGCCGATCCGCGCCCCTATGCGGAATTGTTGCGCCAATGGTCCACCGATCACCCGGAATTTCAATTCCTGCCGCGCAAGTTCAAAATCGCCATCACCGGCGCGCCGAATGACCGCGCCGTCACCCGCGCGCATGACATCGGCCTGCGTTTGCTGCGCAATGCGGATGGTGATTTGGGGTTCGAAGTGATGGTTGGCGGTGGTTTGGGCCGCACCCCGATGATTGCCTTCACCGTGCGTGATTTCCTGCCCGAAGCCGATTTGCTGCCTTACGTCGAGGCGGTTTTGTCGGTCTATAACACGTTGGGTCGGCGCGATAACAAATACAAAGCCCGCATTAAGATCACCGTGCATGAGACTGGCCGCGTTGAGATTTCCCGGATGATCGAAGAGCGTTTCCTTGAAATGCGCCCGCAGTTTGGCGGCGCGGATCAGGCATTGCTGGCCGATATTTCTGCGGCCTTTGCGCCCCCGGCGTTCCGCACTGCCCCTGCTACTGCCTATGATGATTTCTACCGCACCGATCCCAATTTCCGCGCCTTCGCCGATACCAACCTGACCGCCCATCGCCACCCTGACTATGCCATCGTCACCATCAGCATCAAGGCGCATGGCGCAACCCCCGGCGATGCCACGTCGGATCAGATGCGGCTGATGGCCGATCTGGCGGAAACCTATGGCCACGGCGATCTGCGCATCAGCCATGAGCAAAACGTGATCCTGCCGCATGTGCATAAATCCGATCTGCCGGTCGTTCATGCAGCCTTACTCAAGGCCGGGCTTGGCACCGCCAATGTGGGTCTGATTTCCGATATCATCGCCTGCCCCGGCATGGATTACTGCGCGCTGGCCACGGCGCGTTCCATCCCGGTGGCGCAACAAATCGCGCTGCGGTTTGAGGAATTGAAGCTGGAGCATGACATTGGCCCGCTAAAGTTGAAAATCTCGGGTTGCATCAATGCCTGCGGGCACCACCATGTCGGCCATATCGGCATTCTGGGGTTAGACCGCGCGGGGGTAGAGAATTACCAGATCACCCTTGGCGGCGATGGCAGTGAATTGGCGGCGATTGGCGAAAAGGTTGGTCCCGGCTTTGCCTATGACGAAATTGTGCCGGCGATTGAACGCATCGTGCTGGCCTATCTCGATATCCGCACCTCTGCCGACGAGACGTTCCTGCAAGCCTATCGCCGCTTGGGGGCTGCGCCCTTCAAAACGGCGCTATATGGCGAGGACGGGGCCAAAGATGCCGCGTGATCTGCAGGGTGGATCGGTTGCCGCCCGGGTGGCGGCGCTGAATGCACGCTATCGCCATCATGGGGCGACGGCGGTGTTGGAACATGCGTTGCGCGATGTTGATCTGGGATCAGTGGCGCTGGTGTCGTCGTTTGGCGCGGAATCGGTGGTGCTGCTGCATCTGGTGTCGGTGATTGCGCCCGAAACCCCGGTGTTGTTCATTGATACCCGGATGCTGTTCCCCGAAACCCTTGAATACCAACGTAAACTGGCGGAATCCCTGCCGCTGTGCGATATCCGCACCATTCGTGCTGCCGCCCCGCGTTTGGCATTGGAAGACCCCGACAACACCCTGCACCAGTTCAACACCGATGCCTGCTGCGGCGTGCGCAAGGTGGAACCGCTGGAGCGTGCCTTGGCACCGTTTGATGGCTGGATTACCGGGCGCAAACGTTATCAGGGGTCGGCGCGCGGGCAGGTCGATTTTTTCGAGGCCGAGGGCGATATGCGCATAAAGGTAAACCCCTTGGCACATTGGGGCCGCGACGATCTGGAAGAATACATTGTCAACAACCGCTTGCCGCGGCATCCTTTGGTGGCCAAGGGCTATCCTTCGATAGGCTGCGCGCCTTGCACTTCGGCGGTTAAGCTGGGCGAAGATCCCCGCGCAGGCCGTTGGCGCGGGTCGGAAAAAACCGAATGCGGTATTCACTTTGTCGATGGTAAAGCCGTCCGCATTCCCAAAGGAGCCGCCGCATGAGCGTTCTTGTAACCGACGCAGGCTTTGGCCCGGTTCCCACCGTAAGTTTCGTGGCTCTGGCGGATATCGCCACTCACACAGGGGCGGTTAATCTGGCCCATACCGATGATCCAGAGGCGTTGGAGGTCTATCTGCCCGGTATTACCCTGATTCGCGTGGCTTTTCCGGCCTTTAACGATGGCCGGGCGTTTACGATTGCACGGCGGTTGCGCGAATTGGGCTATCGCGGCACGTTGCGGGCCAATGGCCCGGTGATTGTCGATCAATACCCGATGGCGCGGCGGGTGGGGTTTGACCAGGTGGAAATTCCCGATGAATTGGCGATCAGGCAGCCGGAACCGCAATGGCTGCTGCGCGCCGATTGGCAGGCGCATGATTATCAATCGCGGTTGCGGGCAACGAACGGGTAAAGCCGTTTGTGTGCCGTGAACGGCTGAACGGCTGCGCATCAGGGGTTTTCCTTATGCCGCCAGCATCATATCTAGCACGAGAATGACATGAACGAAACGGTTGCCATGACTGCAAACACCCTGCCCGCCGCCAAGGCGCATCTGCCCGATGCGCAAACCGTCACCCAAGTCAAACACTGGACCGACCGGCTGTTTTCGTTCCGGGTCACCCGGCCGCCCTCGCTGCGATTTAGGTCCGGCGAATTTGTGATGATCGGCCTGATGGGCGATAGCGGCAAGCCGCTGTTGCGCGCCTATTCCATCGCCTCGCCGTCCTGGGATGACGAGTTGGAGTTTTACTCGATCAAAGTGCCCGATGGCCCGCTGACCAGCCGCTTGCAGCATATCAATGTAGGCGATCAGATCATTCTGCGCCCCAAACCGGTGGGCACTTTGGTGCATGACGCGCTGTTGCCCGGCAAACGGCTGTGGTTTTTGGCCACCGGCACGGGCCTTGCGCCCTTTGCCAGCCTGATGCGGGAACCTGACACCTATGAAAAATACGACCAGATCATCATGATGCACACTTGCCGCGAGGTGGCCGAACTGGCCTATGGCAGCACCTTGGTGGCAAGCCTGGCCGATGATCCGCTGATCGGTGACATGGTGGCGGGCAAGCTGCTGTATTACCCCACCACCACCCGCGAGGCGTCGCCGCGCATGGGCCGCATCACCGACAATCTGACCTCGGGCGCCGTGTTTGCCGATCTGGGCCTTGCGCCGATGGATGCAGACTTTGACCGCGCCATGGTCTGCGGTTCGCTGGCCTTCAACGTCGATGTCAAGGCGGTGCTCGAAAGCTTTGGCCTGCGCGAAGGTGCCAATTCCGAACCGTTGGAATATGTGGTGGAAAAGGCCTTTGTCGGCGACGGTATCTAAGATGGCTTGATTTCCACGGATAATGGCGTATATTTGCGTCAGTATTCGTGGAGATTTGCCATGCCCATCGCGGCCTACACCGAAAAATCGCTGTTCTCGCCCCGGCTTCTGGCCGAAGGTCTGCTGACCACCCAAGACGAGATCGCCCGCACCGCAGGCCTTGGCCGTGATGCCATCGCCCGCAAGGACCGGCTGGGTTCGGCCAAAACCCAAACCCGGCTGCGCGAGATGGTCGAGATCGTGAACCGCCTGACGCCGCGCTTTGGCTCGGCGCTGGTGGCCTATGCGTGGTATCGCTCGGAACCTTTGGTGGGGTTTGGCGGGCTGACGGCGGCGCGTCTGGTGCAGGACGGTGCTGCGCAATCGGTGATGGATTATATCGACGCGGTGGATGCAGGCGGCTTTGCCTGACCCCGCGCGGCACTATCAAGGCCCGCTTTACCGCGCGCTGAACCCGGTCTGGGCGCGCGAACCGCTGTCGGGCCGGGGGGCGGCGCTGCATGGCGGGCGGTTCAACCGGCAGGGCCAGCCCGCACTTTACACCGCCCTGTCGGTGATGGGGGCGGTGGCCGAGGCCAACCAGATCGGCCGCCCGTTCGAACCGGTCACGCTGGTCAGCTATGCCGCCGATCTTGGCCCGCTGTTCGATGCCACCGATCCGCAGGCCCTTGCCAGCCGCCAGATCGCCGCTACCGAACTTGCCGCCGACGATTGGCGCGCCCAGATGCAGCGGCACGGCCAATCCACCACCCAGCGCATCGCGGCGGAACTGGAGGCTGCGGGCTATCTTGGCATGATCGTCGCATCTTACGCGCGGGGGGCGGCGCCGGATGCCTGCAATCTGGTGCTGTGGCACTGGCAGGGCCCGGGGTTGGATCTGCGGGTGATCGACAATGAAGGCCGCCTCGGCCAATAACAAAAGCCGCGCGATCTGCACCGCGCGGCCGAAGTTTTGCGCCAAAAGGCGTCTGATCAGAGGCCGAGCGCGGTTTTCACTGCCGCAACGGCGCTTTGCACCAAAGCCGGGTTGCTGGCGGCGGCGGTGACCGTGGCCTTCAACGTGGTCTTGGTCGCGGCATCCAAAGCCGACGCATCAATCATCGCGCTGATTTTGGCGGCATCAAAGTTAGCCGGATCAAGGGCTGCCATCGCGGTTGTCGCAGCTTCGGTGGTCGCAGCAGCCGCAGCCGCCGCTTCGGCCTCGGCGGCGGCAGCAGCGGCCGCAGCCTCTTCCGCAACCTTGGCCGCCGCAGCTTCTGCTTCAGCAGCCGCCGCCGTGGCCGCAGCCGCCGCATCAGCCGCCGCTTTTTCCGCCATCGCCGCCGCTTCCTGCGCGGGCTTGACGCTGAATTGATAGTAACCGCCACCGGCAGCCAAGACCAGCACGAGGCCAATGATGATATTCTTGTTCATGACATAATCTCCCAATACCGAATGAGCCTTCGGTTGCCATCGCCATATGACAGAAACCTGATGAATTGAAAAGGCCCATGCTGCAACGCGGCGCGGGGCCAACCCGCCGCCGCATGCGAAAGCGGTTGAAGCGGCCCGGCGCAGCGGCTATCTTGCGCGCGCGCTCAACCATATGAAGGACCAACACCATAGCCCGCAGACCTCACAATGCACCGCCGCAACGCGAAACCGGCCCCCGCATCAACGATCGCATCCGCTCGCCTGAAATCCGGCTGATCGGGGCCGATGGGGAAAACATCGGCGTTGTCACCCCCGGTCGCGCCATGGTTCTGGCCGAGGAGGCAGGCCTTGATCTGGTGGAAATCTCGCCGAACGCGGAACCGCCGGTCTGCAAGATCATGGATTTCGGCAAGTTCAAGTACGAGACGCAGAAACGCGAAGCTGAAGCCCGCAAAAAGCAGCACATCATCGAGATCAAGGAGATCAAGTTCCGTCCGGGCACCGATATCCACGATTACGATGTGAAGATGCGCTCGGTGCTGAAATTTCTCGATGAGGGCGACAAGGTGAAGGTGACGCTGCGCTTTCGTGGCCGCGAAATGGCGCACCAGCAGTTGGGACTGGAGCTGTTGAACCGGGTTGCGGCGGATGTGACCGAGCATGGCAAGATCGAAAGCATGCCGCGCCTTGAGGGCCGCCAGATGGTGATGATGATCACGCCGAAATAGGCGTTTGGGATCAATCACCTTGCAAAAAGGCCCCGGAGCGAAACCTCCGGGGCCTTTCTTTGGGCAGGTATTGCGCCTGTGCTACATCAGCGGCGTGATGATCCGCACGGCAACCCGGCGGTTGCGGCGCTCGTCGCCGGCACTTTCCACCCGCAACTCCGATTCGCCGTAGCCCTGCACCACCAGATTTTCCGGCGGCACGTCGAAGTATTCGGCCAGCGCCAGCGCCACCGATTCCGCCCGCCGGTCCGACAGCGACAGGTTCGACGCCGCCGAGCCCACCGCGTCGGTATGCCCCTCGATCAGGAACATCTCGCCCGGATTGGCCGCCAGCAACTCGGCCAGCAGACTGCCCAGATCGGCCAAAGTCTCGGCCTCCGCCGCCTTGATCGCCGCCGAGCCGCTGTCGAAGGTGATGTTGTCAACATCAATCGTCGCCGCCAGCGCCCGCACTTCCGGGATCTCGCGGATCTGCCGCAGGCTGAAGCTGCGCCCCGTGCGGGCCGCCGCCTTCGCCGCAAGCTGTGCCTTCAGGGCCGCGTTCTGATCCGAGGTCGAGATGGTCACCCGCTCGCGTGGCGGGCGCGGCAGATCGCGGATCACCACCGGCACCTCGGGGCGCAGATCATCAATCAGCACCAGTTCGCGGCCCAGCCGGTCATATTGCGCCCGGCGCAGCACCCGCCCCGAGGCATCGCGCACGGTGACGATCTGGCTGCCATCCGTCCGCTCCACGATGGTGCGGGTCGAGCCGTCGCGGAAGGTTTCGGTCCGCACGGTCGAGCCCGGCTGGCGCAGCACCGCATCGTCGTCCTTATAGACCTGATAGGTGCCATCGGGTTTCAGAACCACGATCCGGTCGCCGGTGTTCGACACCACGCGGCGCTCGTCACGCTTGCCCTGATTGATCACCGCCCCCACCACCAGCGCGCCCAACGCAAACAGCCCCACCTTTTCAAGCTTGGACAGCCCGCTGCGCTTGCCATCGGCCACCACAACCGGGGCTGCGGCAAACTCCTGATCCGAAGTGCGGGTGTCGTCTTTGCTCAACACTTCCGTCGTCACCTGCGCGTCGGTGGCCGGGGCCACATCGGCGGGCAAGGTGCCCTCGGCCAAAGGTGTCGCGGTATCCACCGCCACCGCCGCCACCGCAGCGGTATCCTGCACCGCCGGATCGACAAGAATGTCGGACAGGGTTTTCACCTCGGTATCGGAAGGCACCGGCGCATCGACCGGGGCTTCCACCACGGCGGTTTCCGGCTCGGCCACCACCAGCGCATCCGCCGGATCGGCCAGCGTACCGTCAGGCTTCAGCAGCAACTCGGCCTCGGCTGCGGCCTTGGCCGCCGCATCAGCCTCGGCTGCGGCAGTTGCCTCGGCATCCGCCAAGTCCTTGGCCGCCTGCTCTTCCGGGGTCAGAACGGCGGGCGCGCTCGGCTCGGCGGTTGCCTCCTCCGTCACCGCCGGGTCGACCGGCAGCACTTCGGGGGCCACCGCTTCCTCGGTGGCAGGCTCAACCTTGGCCGCTTCAGCCTTGGCTGCCGCATCCGCCTCGGCCTGCGCTGCCGCTGCCGCATCCGCCTCAACCTGCGCCGCCGCCGCTGCATCCGCCTCAACCTGAGCCGCCGCCGCTGCATCCGCCTCGGCCTGAGCCGCTGCCGCCGCATCCGCATCCGCCTTGGCCGTTGCGTCCGCTTCAACCTGCGCTGCCGCTGCCGCATCCGCCTCAACCTGAGCCGCCGCTGCCGCGTCCGCCTCAACTTGCGCCGCCGCTGCTGCATCCGCCTCAACTTGCGCCGCCGCCGCCGCTTCGGCCTGAG
>JANNAV010000155.1:0-5108 GCA_031384695.1 Paracoccaceae bacterium | reverse complement strand
GGCGGCGGTTACGGGGCTGCGGGCGGCTATAGCGCCTCAACGATCGAGGACCGCGCGCTGAAGGCCGATGTCTATAACTCGCCGGGTTGGAAGCGGATGCAAGATCGCGCCGTGCAGCGCCCGGTCAGCCAGCCCTCGGAGGCCCGCCATGTGGTGATCGACCTTGAGGCCACCTCGGGCTACGTCACTGGCGAGCGGGTGTTTCACGCCAAATTCGGCTACGGCGAGATCACCGGCATCGAAGGCGACAAGCTGGAGGTGAATTTTGACCGGGCAGGGGCCAAGAAGCTGGTGGCGCGCTATGTCGTGCCCGCGCATCAGGCCGACGAGGTGCCGTTTTAGCGCCGCCCCCGCTCCGCCGCACAAACCAACAGCCCGGCCGCCAGGCCCCAAAAGGCCGCGCCGATCCCGAACACCACCACGCCCGAGGCCGTCACCACCAGCGTCATCACCGCCGCAAACCGCGTCTCAACCACCGCAAACGCCCCGCTCAATGCCCCCATCAACGGCCCCAGCAACGCCAACGCCACCAAAGCCACCATCAGCCCTTGCGGTAGAGCGGCCAAAACACTCAGGATGACCGGCCCCAACAGGCCCAGCGCCAACCACACCGCTGCATAGACCAGCCCCACCTTCCAGCGCGCATTGCGGTCGGGGTGGGTATCGTCGCCCAGACAGATCGCGGCGGTGATCGCCGCCATGCTCACCGTATGCGCGCCAAACAGCGCCGCCACCGCCGATATCACCCCTGTCACCGTCAGCGCCAGCCGCACTGGTGGCGTATAGCCCGCCGCCCGCAGCACCGCAAAACCCGGCAGGTTCTGCGACGCCATGGTTACCAGATAAAGCGGCACCCCCAGCCCCAACAGCACATCCGCGCGAAACATGGGCGCGATAAACACCAGATGCGGCACCGGCAGACTGAACTCCGGCACTCCGGCCGAACCCGTGGCAAAGGCCAGCGCCACCCCGCTGGCCAAAGCCGCAAGCACCGCCATCGCCGGGTTCACCATCCGCACCGCCAGAAAAACCACCACCATCGGCAGGCCGATCTGCGGCACGCCCTGAACCGCCGCCGCCCCTTTCAGGCAAAACGGCAGCAAAACCCCCGCCAGCATCGCCGCCGCCACCCCGTCTGGGATCATCGCCACCGCCCTGCCCAACGGCTTTACCAACCCGGTCAGCGCCACCAACACCCCCGCCAGCACAAAAGCGCCAACCGCCTCGGCCATGCTGATCCCACTGGTCGCCGCAATCAACGCGGCCCCCGGTGTGGACCATGCCAGCACCACGGGCACGCGGCTCGACCAACTCAGCGCCGCCGATCCGACTGCCTTGGCCAGACAGATCGCCAGCACCCAGCTTGCGGTTTCAGAGCCGCTTGCGCTAACCGCCGCCGCCGCAGAAAGCACCAGCGCGATGGTCGAGCCATAGCCCACCATCGCCGCCACCAGTGCTGATGATAAAAGGGAAACCCGCATCCGCGCCCTACCTGTCTGACCCAACTATTGCGGGGCATCGACCGGGCTGCAAGGCGGATAAAGTGGCGACCCCAGGAGGGAGGTTAGGGGTCGCCACCGGTCCGATCGGCCTCAGGGAGGAGGAAGAGACCGCTCGAATGGTTGGGCGACGGCCCGCAAGGAGGATAGGCCGCCGCCGATCCGAAGGGCCCAAGGGAGGAGAGTGCCCGACGAAAGGTGTAAAAAAGCGGCGGCACCAGGGAGGAGGAGAGGTGCCACCGCGTCCCAAGACATAGACCCCAGGGAGGAGGATCGGGGTCGCGTCCGGGATTACTTGCCGTAAGCCGCCTTGCGGGCAACCTCGGAAATCATCGAGCGGTGCATGCCCAGATCGCTCAGATCGCGGTCGGAAAGGGCGCGTAACTCGCTCAGGGTCTGGTCATAGATCCGGCGGCGCTGATATGCGGCTTTCACCGCCAAAAGTGCACTTGCAAAACGATCAGAGATCGTCGGTTGTGCGCTGCGTGTCGTGTTCATATATGACATAATAGCCTCTCAGTTCTGTGTTCCAGCGGCCGTCTGAACCGGATGTTCAAAGCCTTCTTCTCCGCTGTTACCGTAAACATGGGGCATATGCTGCATCTGCACAATAGCTTGCGTCCGCAATGCTGCCATGCAGCAAGCGCATGGCTGGCGTCACAAATAGTTCAAGGTTAACAGGCGCTTCGCTGAAACTTTGGGCGCTACGCAAACATCCCCTTGCCCTTTGCCCCAAAGCCAACAACTTTGCTGAAAACAAATGCGAAGGAAAAACTGATGCCGATTGCACGCGAAGAAATTCTGGCGGCTCTGGCGAAAATCGCAACACCCGGCGGTGGCGATCTGGTGTCGCGGGACTTGATTCGCGCCCTGACCTTTGACGATGGAATGGTGCGCTTTGTTATCGAAGCCCCGACCCCGGACGAGGCCCGCGCCCTCGCACCCGCCCAACTCGCAGCCGAAACCGTGCTGAAATCCCTGCCCGGTGTCACCTCGGTGCAAGTGGTAATGACAGCCCACGGCCCCGCCGCCAAAGCCCCGCCGCCATCGCTGAAAATCGGCCAGCACGCGGCACCCCAACAGGGCGGCCCCGCCCGCATCACCGGGGTTGACCGCATCATCGCCATCGCCAGTGGCAAGGGCGGTGTCGGCAAATCCACCCTCGCCTCGAATCTCGCGGTGGCGTTGGCGCGGCAGGGCAGGCGGGTCGGCCTGCTCGATGCCGATATCTACGGCCCCTCGCAACCGCGCATGATGGGGGTGAACCGTCGCCCCGCCTCGCCCGATGGCAAAACCATCATCCCGCTGCAAGCACATGGGGTGACGGTGATGTCGATCGGTTTCATGCTGAAGGAAGACGAGGCGGTGGTCTGGCGCGGCCCGATGATCATGGGGGCGCTGCAACAACTGATCACGCAGGTGGAATGGGGAGAGCTGGACATCCTGATCGTCGATCTGCCGCCCGGCACCGGCGATATCCAGCTGACCCTGTGCCAGCGCACCCATCTGACCGGCGCCATCGTGATCTCCACACCGCAGGATGTGGCGCTGCTGGACGCTCGCAAGGCGCTCGACATGTTCAGCAAGCTGAAAACCCCGGTGCTGGGGCTGGTCGAGAACATGTCCACCTATATCTGCCCCAATTGCGGCCACGAGGCGCATATTTTTGGCCATGGTGGGGTGGCTGCCGAGGCGCGCAAGCTTGATCTGCCGTTTCTGGGCGAGATCCCGCTGGATCTTTCGATCCGCATCGCGGGCGACGCAGGCACGCCGGTTGCCACCACCGATGGCCCGATCGCGGCTGCCTACGCCGCATTGGCCGCGCGTCTGGTTGCCGGTGGGATGGCCTGATCCGCGCATGGGAAAGGGTGGGACGCCGCCCCACTGCCCGAATCACCTGTTGGGAATTGATGGGCAAAGCCGGGGAAATGACCCGGCTTTTGCATTTCTGGCCGGATTCCATGCCTGTCTTGCGCAGTAGAGCGCCCCGGCAATCCAACTGTGGAATTCTATTTGGGAATTCATGGCCGAGGCCAAAAACCCGCGCTGGAACTACATATAGCGGTGCTTGCCCAGCACGAATCTACCCGTGGCCGCATTTCGGCGCTTCACACCACCAGATGCTGCGCGGAGCCATGCTCTCCCACAAGATATATGCCCCCGAGGCCCAAGATTTTTGTTGCGTCCCATGAAATCCCGTGTCATCCCTGTTTCACGGCGAAGGAAACGGGCAAAACAAAGCAGGGGCGGCTCAAGACCCCGAACAAGGCGATAAGTAGGCTTCATACAGGCACCCGCTTTCTTCAATCAAAGAGATCCGGCGCGCAAGCGAGCAGACATCTCCCCCAGGTGGCAAGCGCAGTTGGACGCCCAGCGATGGGAAAAGAGGCGGATCGAGCAGTGGCAGCAGCTCGATCCGCCGTTTTCCGTTTTGGGGCCCCCATTCGAAGGAGCCGAAAGGCAGATGGCAGAGCCGTTCAGAGGTGAATTCTACCAGAAGGTAGATACGAAGGCGAGGGTTTCGATACCTGCCGCCTTCCGCCGCATCCTGGACTCCGACGATACCCCCACCCCCGATTTTCCGCGCACCCGCATGGTGATGATCTATGGCGGCAAGTCGCGCAACTTTGTCGAATGCTATACCAAAGCCGGGGCCGACCGCCTTGCGCGACAAGTGCAGCAACTGCCCCCCGGCACCAAAGAGCGCCTGAAAGCCGAGCGTAACCTGATCACTCTATCGGTCACGGTTGATATCGACGATGACGGCCGCATCGTGCTGCCCCCAAAAGTGCGCGAGAAAATGGGCCTTACCACCGAGGATTTGCTGGCCTCCGAGGCGGCCTTCGCGGGGACGCTCGACCGGTTCCAACTGTGGAAACGCCCGACCTATGAGGCCGAAGTGGTGGCCGCCGATGATGACGATGATGATGATCTGCCCGGCGGCGCGGATATCCTGTCGCTTCTGAAGAACACCGATCCGGGGGCGTAAGTGCTGGCCCCTCAGGAACTTTCAAGCCGCCCCCCCCACATTCCCGTGTTGTTACGCCCTTTGCTGGCCGCCGTGGCGCCGGTTTCGGGCGTCTGGCTCGATGGCACTTTCGGTGCAGGCGGCTATGCCAAGGGCCTGCTCGCCGCAGGTGCGGCCCATGTGACCGGGGTAGACCGCGATCCGCTGGCGCTTGAAATGGCCGCCGTTTGGGCCGCAGAATATGGTGACAGGCTCAGTCTGAAACAGGGCAATTTCTCGGATCTTGACCAATACGCAGAGGCTCCCCTTGACGGCATCGTGCTCGATCTTGGCGTCTCGTCGATGCAGATTGATCTGGCCGAACGCGGCTTTTCCTTCCAGAAAGATGGCCCGCTCGATATGCGCATGTCGCAATCGGGCCCCTCCGCCGCCGATATCGTCAACGAGGCCACCGAGCAGCGTCTTGCCGATATCCTTTACCATTTCGGCGAGGAACGCGCCTCGCGCAAGATCGCGCATTTCATCGTCGCCACCCGCGCGCAACAGCCGATCACCACCACCCTGCGTCTGGCCGAGATCATCTCGAAATGCCTGCCACGCCCCAAACCCGGCCAAAGCCACCCCGCCACCCGCAGCTTTCA
>JANNAV010000143.1:0-2028 GCA_031384695.1 Paracoccaceae bacterium | reverse complement strand
GGTGAGCCGATGTTCGATCTGATGCTCGCGGCAGACCCGATCAAAGATGTGCTCGAAGGCATAAACATGCCGTTCGTGATTGGTGAATTGGATGCCGTTGTCGGTGAGCACGATGTGGAGTCTGTAGGGCACGGCTGCAATCAGATTGCGCAGAAGCGCTGCGGCGGCCATTTTTCCGGCCTTCTGGTGCAGTTCCACGAAAGCGAACTTGGAGGTGCGGTCGATAGCGACGAAGAGATACAACTTGCCCTCAGCGGTCTGAACCTCAGCAATATCAACGTGGAAGTAGCCGAGCGGGTAGGCCTTGAATTTCTTCTTCGCAGGCTTGTCGCCATCGACCCGTTGCCCGGCAGGTGATGCAACGCATCACCGAGAGGGGGGCAATCGGCTGATATCGTGCCGCTGCAAACAGCGGTGCAGTGATGATCGCGTCAAGTGCGGCATCGTCGGCTGCAGCGCATAAAGACAGTCGTCCAGCGGCAGCAGCGTGTGCCGCCGGAACGCGACGATGATCGCCTCCTCGTCAAGCGTCAGCACCGTGGATTTTGCATCCTTCGGCCCGGTCGGAAGATCGGCAACCGACGTCCGCTTGCGCCACTTGGCCACCGTCTTCTGGTTCGTCGGGAAAACGATCCCCCGGATCGTTTTCTGACCCTCCTCACTCCCGTAACGTGCCGACAGCGCCCTCAGGCTCGCTTCACTATTTTGTATTGCTCCCCTCTCGGCGATTGCTGCGCAATCACCTGCCGGGCAACGGACGGACTGCCTCAGTCGTCGTGGCGCTGCCGTGAAGAACCTGTCCCATGGTGCCTCCTTCCATTCCAAGGAAAAGATTGCACCATCAAAGTCCGGGATCAAACAGGTTATCTGAAACAGATCAAAGGCAAGGTGCTTCAAACCTCCACCTCAACCCCCAAACCGCGTTCCCGCGCGCGCGTGACTGCCATCGCCGCCACTGCCAGATCCTGCAAGCCAACGCCGGTGCCATCAAAAAGCGTGATCTCGTCTGGTGACGTGCGCCCCGGATGCGCCCCGATCAGCACCGCGCCCAAAGGGGTGATGGCGGCAGCCTCGATCAAACCTGCCGCCACCGCGTGCTGCGCTTCGCCGATGGTAATGGATTGCGCCACCTCGTCGGTGAACAGAGTGGCGCGCGCCAGAAGGGCCGGTTCCACTTCCTGCTTGCCAAGCGTGTCGGTGCCCATGCAGGCCAGATGGGTGCCCGCCCGCACATGTCGGCTGAGCAGGGACGCCGCAGGGGAAGAGGTGATCGTTATGATCACATCCGCCTGCACGCCCAATTCCTCAAGGCTCACCGGCGCGAACGGCAGGCCCAGTTCGGTGGCGATCTCGCCCATCTTCGCCAGCATTTCAGGATGCAGGTTCCAGCCCACCACCCGCTCGAACTGCCGCACCTTTGCGGCCGCACGCAACTGAAACCCCGCCTGATGCCCGGCCCCCAGCAGGCCCAGCACCTTGGCATCACGCCGCGCCAAACGGTCGATGGATATCGCACTCGCCGCCGCCGTGCGCAGCGCGGTCAGCAGATTGCCCCCCACCATCGCCACCGGCCGCCCGGTATCGGGATCGAACAGGAACACCGAGGACTGATGGTTGATCATGCCGCGCGCCAGATTGCCGGGAAAATACCCCCCCGCCTTTACCCCCAGCACAGCACCGGCCCTATCCAACCCGGATTTGAAGCCATACTGCCGCCCCCCGCCCAAAGCCTCGCGCAACACCGGAAAGTTGTAAGCCTCGCCCCGCGCCATCGCCGAAAACGCCGCCTCCACCGCCGCAAAAGCATCGTCAACCGACACCAATTCGGCAATCAGCCGCTCTGCCACGATCAGCATTCCGCTGGTCCCCTTTGCCCGAATATCCGCGCCGCAGGCTTTGCGTTTGCCACCACGGTCATCAATAAGCCTTGCCGCGTGCGGAGACCGGCCAGACCACTTCCACCCGGCCGCCGCGCACGCCGACGTACCAGTCATGCACGTTGCAGGTCGGATCGCAGTGCCCCGGCAC
>JANNAV010000107.1:0-2837 GCA_031384695.1 Paracoccaceae bacterium | reverse complement strand
CGGCTACCGCTCGGTGCATTCCGAGCATATGGAGCCGGTGAAGGGCGGCATCCGCTATGCGCTGTCGGTCAATCAGGACGAGGTCGAGGCGCTGGCGGCGCTGATGACGTATAAATGCGCTTTGGTGGAGACGCCGTTTGGCGGATCGAAAGGCGGTTTGTGTATCGACCCCCGTGCGTGGGACGAGCACGAGTTGGAGCAGATCACCCGGCGGTTTGCCTATGAGCTGATCAAGCGTGACCTGATCCATCCGGCGCAGAACGTGCCCGCCCCCGATATGGGTACGGGCGAACGCGAAATGGCCTGGATTGCCGATCAGTATGCGCGGATGAACACCACCGATATCAACGCCAAGGCCTGTGTCACCGGCAAGCCGCCGCATGCGGGCGGCATTCAGGGCCGGGTGGAGGCGACGGGGCGCGGGGTGCAATACGCGCTGCGCGAGTTTTTCCGCCATCCCGAGGACAAGGCGGCGGCGCATCTTGCGGGCGATCTGGACGGCAAGCGGATCGTGGTGCAGGGCTTGGGCAACGTCGGCTATCACGCGGCGAAGTTTCTGAGCGAAGAAGACGGTGCGAAGATCATCGCCATCATCGAGCGCGACGGCGCGCTGGTGAACGATGCGGGTCTGGATATCGAGGATATCCGGGCGTGGATGGGGGCGCATGCCGGTTCGGTGCAGGGGTATCCGCGGGCTACTTTCGTGGCGAACGGGGCGTCGGTGCTGGAGACGGAGTGCGATATCCTGATCCCGGCGGCACTGGAGGGGGTGATCCATCTGGGCAATGCCGAGCGGATCAGGGCGCCGTTGATCATCGAGGCCGCGAACGGCCCGATCACCTACGGCGCCGACGAGATCTTGCGTGCCAAGGGCGTGGTGATCGTGCCGGACATGTATGCCAACGCCGGTGGGGTGACGGTTTCCTATTTCGAATGGGTGAAGAACCTGAGCCATATCCGCTTTGGCCGGATGCAGCGGCGGGCCGAGGAGGCGCGTTCGCATGCTTTGGTCGAGGAGTTGGAGCGGCTGTCGGCGGCGCAGGGGCTTGGCTGGACCTTGAGCCCCGAGTTCAAGGCCAAGTTCGAGCAGGGCTCGGACGAGTTGGCGCTGGTGCGGTCGGGGCTGGATGACACCATGCGCACCGCCTATCAGGCGATGCGCGCGGTGTGGCACGGGCGCGATGATGTGACCGATCTGCGGGTGGCGGCCTATATCGTGTCGATCAGCCGGATTGCGGCGACCTACAAATCGAAGGGGCTGTGAGGGGGGCCAGCCGGTTTCGTTCAGGCCCGGCTGGCCTTTTCACGCGGTTTGGCGGGTGAGAGTTTGGCGAGTTCGGCCAGATATGTGGTGATATCGTCGCGGTGGACCGCCTTGCGCCGGATCAGTTCGGTCAGGCAGCGCAGCACCAGATCATAGGCGCCAAGCACCGCATCGGCGAGCAGGGTCATGTGCTTGAGGCATTCCAGCGGCATCAGCGCGATGTTTATCGGATCGCGCAGGAAGATCACGTCGAGATCCAGAACCTGGGATCGCGCGGTTTGCACGCCGCGTGCCAAAGTCGGATCATAAGCCAGCCGGTGGCGGTTCACCTCGGCGATCTGGTAAGGCACGAAACCTTGGGCGCGCAATTCAGCTATCTGCGCGCCAAGACCGGCCTGCCCTTCATAGCAAGGCAGCAAGGCGGCCTCGGTCTGGATCATGGCCGTGGTTGCCAGTTTGCTGCGGCCATTTTGAAACACCGCAAGCTCGCCGCCCTGAATGTCGATCTTCAGAAAATCCAGCGCCGTTACTTCGGGGATGTCATCGAGCTTGCGGGTGGTGATCGGCAGGGCGCGGGCCTCGTCGCGGCCGCGCTGCCAATAGGGGCCAAGGTAAGGGCCGACCCAATCGGCGAGCGGCAGGGTGGAGGTGAGGCCGCTGTGGGGGCTGACGTGCAATGTGGTGCTGGTGCCCGCGCCCACCGCGACCGGCAGGATTGTCAGGTTGGCAAGCGGTGCGGCCGCGAGGGCCGCGAAGGCATTGGGATCTGGCTCAAAGCCGGTGACATGGCACAGGCCCGCACGCCTGAGCAGCGCATAGGGCGGGCTGCCGTTGATGGGATTGGCGCCGATATCGACAACGCTGGTCTGGCGCGCAGGCGAAAGAGCCTTGTGCAGCAGGAGAAGTCTGTCGACTGGGCGCAAGGCGTGGTCCTTTCTTTGGTCACGGCCAGCATGGTGTGGGGGCGAAAGCTAGTCAAGCATCGGGCCGGTCAAGCATTGGGCAGGCCAAGCGTTGAGCAGGTCAAGCGTCGGGCGAGCCGTTTGCGACAGGTTTTGTCGCGCTATTGGTTGGAATTTCCGATGGGCTGTTGAATAACCCGGACAAACCCGGTTGACTGGGCGGGCAAGCGAGGGGCTGGGTTCATGCGCTATTCCGGGCTGAAGGTGATCACCGAGGGGTTGTTCGGCAACAAGGGCTGGAAGCCCGCGTGGCGCGATGCGGCCCCCAAGGCGGAGTATGACGCGATCATCATCGGCGGTGGCGGCCACGGGTTGGCCACCGCGTTTTATCTGGCCAAGAACCACGGCATCACCAATGTGGCGGTGCTGGAGAAGGGCTATATCGGCGGCGGCAATATCGGGCGCAACACCACCATCGTGCGCGCGAATTACTATATGCCGGGCAATTCCGAGTTTTACAGCCATTCGCTGCGCCTGTGGGAGCAGATGGAATCCGAGCTGAATTACAACGTGATGCATTCGCAGCGCGGCCAGTTGGTGCTGTTTCATTCCGACGGGCAGCGCGATGCGGCGGCACGGCGCGGCAATGCGATGCTCAATCAGGGCGATGA
>JANNAV010000050.1:0-4049 GCA_031384695.1 Paracoccaceae bacterium | reverse complement strand
CCGATCATCAAGGGCTCGGCGCATCAGGCGATGATCGGCGAGCGTCCGGAAATCGGCGAATCCTCGATCCGCGCGCTGATGGCGGCTGTAGATGAATACATCCCGACCCCGACCCGTATGGTTGACCTGCCGTTCCTGTTGCCGATCGAGGACGTGTTCTCGATCTCGGGCCGTGGCACCGTGGTGACCGGCCGTATCGAGCGTGGCGTGATCAACGTTGGCGAGGAAGTGGAAATTGTCGGCATCCGCGACACCAAGAAATCGGTCTGTACCGGCGTCGAGATGTTCCGCAAGCTGCTGGACCGTGGCGAGGCGGGCGACAACGTGGGCGTGCTGCTGCGCGGTGTGGACCGTGAGGGCGTGGAGCGTGGGCAAGTGCTGTGCAAGCCGAAGTCGGTGAACCCGCACACCAAGTTCGAGGCCGAAGCCTATATTCTGACCAAGGAAGAGGGTGGCCGTCACACGCCGTTCTTTGCCAACTACCGCCCGCAGTTCTACTTCCGCACCACGGACGTGACCGGCACTGTTGAATTGCCTGCTGGCACCGAGATGGTGATGCCGGGCGACAACCTGAAGTTCAACGTGACCCTGATCGCGCCGATTGCGATGGAAGAAAAGCTGCGCTTCGCCATCCGCGAAGGTGGCCGCACGGTTGGCGCAGGCGTGGTGTCGAAGATACTCGCGTAATGAACCCCCGGCGCGCAGCCAAAGGCTGTGCGCCGATCCATTTTGAATAATGTGAACCTATTGGTCGGGCATCTCGCCCTTCCTACGTTCCGAAGGAAACAGAAATGCAAGGTCAAACCATTCGCATTCGGCTGAAAGCCTTCGATTACCGGGTGCTGGATGCCAGCACTGCGGAAATCGTCAGCACGGCCAAGCGGACCGGCGCGCAGGTGCGTGGCCCTATTCCGCTGCCGAACAAGATCGAGAAATTCACCGTTCTGCGCGGTCCACACATCGACAAGAAGTCGCGCGACCAGTGGGAAATCCGGACGCACAAGCGTCTTTTGGACATCATTGATCCGACCCCCCAGACCGTGGACGCGCTGATGAAGCTCGACCTCGCCGCTGGCGTGGATGTCGAGATCAAAGTTTAAGGGGGCATCAGAAAAATGCGCTCTGGCGTTATCGCAAAGAAGCTGGGCATGACCCGGCTGTTCCTGGAAAACGGCACACAGGTTCCTGTGACCGTGCTTCAGTTGGAAAATCTGCAGGTTGTGGCCCAACGGACCGCTGATCGGGATGGCTATACGGCTGTTCAGCTTGGTGCCGGTCTGGCCAAAGCCAAACGCACCACCGCCGCGATGCGCGGCCATTTTGCCAAGGCGCAGGTCGAGCCCAAGCGCAAGATCGCCGAGTTCCGCGTGTCGGCGGCCAACTTGATCGAAGTGGGCGCGGAGATCACCGCCGACCATTATCTGGAAGGTCAGTTCGTTGACATCGCCGGTACCTCGATTGGTAAGGGCTTTCAGGGTGCGATGAAGCGGCACAACTTCGGCGGCCTGCGGGCATCGCACGGGGTTTCGGTTTCGCACCGTTCGCACGGCTCCACGGGCCAGTGCCAGGACCCCGGCAAGGTGTTCAAGGGCAAGAAGATGGCGGGTCACATGGGGGCAGTGCGGACCACCACGCAGAACCTGCAAGTGGTGCGCACGGACGCAAACCGTGGCCTGATCATGATCAAGGGCGCGGTCCCCGGTTCGGCTGGCGGCTGGGTCACCATCAAGGATGCGGTCAAGAAAGCGGCTCCGGCCGGTCTGCCGCTGCCTGCGGCGATCCGTTCGGCTATGGTTGCAGCCCCGGCTGTTGAAGTGGCCATCGAAGGCGGTGAAGCATGAAAATCGACGTGATCAATCTGGCCGGCGGCAAGGCTGGCACTTTGGATCTGGACGCGGCGCTGTTCGGTCTTGAGCCGCGCGCCGACGTGCTGCACCGCGTGGTGCGCTGGCAGCGGGCGAAAGCCCAGGCTGGCACCCATTCGACGCTGACGCGCGGCGAAGTGTCCTACTCGACCAAGAAGATCTACAAGCAGAAGGGCACCGGCGGCGCACGCCACGGTTCCCGCAAGGCACCGATCTTCCGTCACGGTGGCGTTGTCAAAGGGCCGACGCCCCGCAGCCACGCCCATGACCTGCCGAAGAAGTTCCGGGCTTTGGGCTTGCGGCACGCGCTGTCGGCCAAATACAAGGCGGGCGAGCTGGTCATTCTGGATACGGCTGTGATGGCGGAAGCCAAAACCTCGATCCTGGCCAAGCACGCTCAGGAACTGGGCTGGAAGCGCGTTCTGATCATTGATGGCACGGAGGTTGACGCGAACTTCGCGCTGGCCGCCCGCAACATCGACGGCATTGATGTGCTGCCGACCATGGGCGCAAACGTCTATGATATCCTCAAGCGTGACACTCTGGTGATCACCAAGGCGGGTATCGCTGCATTGGAGGCTCGTTTGAAATGAGCGCGAAACCCGAACATTACGACCTGATCAAGAAGCCGATCATCACCGAGAAGGCCACCATGGCTGCCGAGAATAACGCGGTGGTGTTTCAGGTGGCGATGGATGCCACCAAGCCGCAGATCAAAGAGGCCGTCGAGGCGATCTTTGGTGTGAAGGTGAAGGCGGTCAACACCACCATCACCCCCGGCAAAGTGAAGAAGTTCCGCGGTCGCCTTGGCGAGCGCAGTGACAAGAAGAAAGCCTATGTGACGCTTGAGGCTGGAAACAGCATCGACGTCTCGACGGGCCTCTGATAGAAGCCAGCGAATCTGATGGCCCCGGTTCTCCGGGGCCATGGATTTTGATATCCCGGGGATCTACGGAGCCCTATAAACCGCGGTCCGCAATGTCGGACCCCAAGCTGACGGAAGACAGAAAGCATGGCACTTAAGTCGTATAAGCCGACGACGCCTGGCCAACGAGGGTTGGTTCTGATCGACCGTTCGGATCTGTGGAAAGGCCGCCCGGTCAAAGCCCTCACTGAGGGTTTGACCAAATCAGGTGGCCGGAACAACACCGGACGGATCACGATGTGGCATCATGGTGGGGGCGCCAAGCGTCTTTACCGCATCGTCGATTTCAAGCGTCGCAAATTTGACATCGCCGCAGTCGTCGAGCGGATCGAATACGATCCGAACCGCACTGCGTTCATCGCTTTGGTCCGCTATGCGGATGGCGAAGTGGCGTATATCCTGGCACCGCAGCGCCTTGGCGTTGGCGATTCTGTGATCGCGGGCAGCAAAACCGACGTGAAGCCGGGCAATGCGATGCCGTTTTCGGGCATGCCGATCGGTACCATCGTCCACAATGTCGAGCTGAAGGAAGGCAAGGGCGGCCAGTTGGCACGTGCGGCCGGAACTTACGCCCAGTTCGTTGGCCGCGATGGCGGCTATGCGCAGATCCGCCTGTCGTCGGGCGAATTGCGGATGGTCCGGCAGGAATGCATGGCCACGATTGGCGCGGTGTCCAACCCCGACAACTCGAACCAGAATTTCGGCAAAGCGGGCCGCATGCGTCACAAGGGCATCCGCCCGACGGTGCGCGGTGTTGCGATGAACCCGATTGACCACCCGCATGGCGGCGGCGAAGGCCGCACCTCTGGTGGCCGTCACCCGGTTACACCGTGGGGCAAGGGCACCAAGGGAAACAAGACTCGCAAGAGCAAGGCTTCGGACAAGCTGATTGTCCGGTCGCGTCACGCGAAGAAAGGGCGCTAATCCATGGCACGTTCTATTTGGAAGGGCCCGTTCGTCGATGCCTATGTCTTGAAAAAGGCAGACAAGGCGCGCGAGTCGACCCGCAACGAAGTGATCAAGATCTGGTCGCGTCGCTCCACCATCCTGCCGCAATTCGTGGGTCTGACTTTCGCTGTGTACAACGGCAAAAAGCACATCCCGGTTGCGATCACCGAGGAAATGATTGGCCAGAAGTTTGGCGAGTACTCGCCCACCCGGACCTATTACGGTCACGCGGCCGACAAGAAAGCGAAGCGGAAATAAGCCATGGCAAACGTGAAAAATCCGCGCCGTGTGGCCGAAAACGAAGCGCAGGC
>JANNAV010000049.1:0-3775 GCA_031384695.1 Paracoccaceae bacterium | reverse complement strand
CATTTCGCTGCGCGGACCTTCGGTTCTGGTTCGGCCCGCTCGCGGTGAAGTCCTGCTGCAGGAGATTCGGCGCAATGTTGAAGGCGTGGTCGCTGTCGGTCGTGCGCTTGAATTTCCGCGTTCGAACAACCTGAATGTTGTTCTGGCGCAGTGAGACAGGTTCTGAAAACGATCCGGGGGATCGTTTTCCTGTCGAACGCGCCCGACGCAGCGCTGGCCAACTTGAAGGCCCAGCTCATTCAATTCTTCGGTCATGCGTGGCCTGCCGTAGCTGCCCAAGCTCAGGCTGTGTTGATCACGGATATGCGCCAAGAGCACCATGTCACGCCGCTGGCGATGCGACGGGGGCCGGTGCTTCCAGGCATGCAGCCCGCGCTCTGAAACGCCCATTAGAGCGTGTTGCCTTCAATCGGGTTCACGCTGCACCCCGAACGCGTTTGCAAGAGCAATCGCTGCCTCGGGGTACAGCGTGAATGCCCGAATCCAATCGAAGGCAACACGCTCTAATCGCCGTGTCAGACCACTGGTCTGCGCGATGCGAACCACATCCCGCTTGAACTCATCGCTGTGTATCGCTGCCATATCCGGTCTCCTTGATGGCGAGTATTGCTCTCAAAAGACCGGAACGAAACCGGTGCAGGTCCAGTTTCTGAACAGCTATGATCGACAAAGACGTTACCTGTGCCCGCGTTGGGTTGCGGCTGGACCTCGGTTTCTGAAAAGCTATGATCTAACGCTCGGTAAAGCCATGATAAAAAACGGCTTTACCGAGTTTTTTTGTAAAATCCATCCGAATCATTTTCAAAACAGCACCAGTTGCTCGGGATTTTTTCGCGGGCCACGGCGGCCTTGATCTGAGAAATGAATAGTATCGCGAAACTGGCGGTCTGTGAAGTTCAGGATTTGCACGTCTCCTGCTGACGGTAAGGCGCGTTCGATTTGGTTTATGCGGGTATCTACTGCCTCTTTGCCGTTCACGAATCGGGCGTAAATGGAGAATTGGCAGCGCTCATAGCCTGCATCCAGCAGGAAGTTGCGAAAATCACCGGCGGCTTTGCGTTGCGGTTTGGTGTCGGTGGGCAAATCGAACATGACCAGGATCCACATAAGCCGATATCCGCTGAGATGAGTGATGGGGGAATGGGCGTGGGCGTTCATTGGCCGAGGCCCCCTAAGACGGTTGCGGCTGGGGGTTCTGGCAAGGCCAACGCCAAGGTTCGCGCCTCAAAACTTTGCGCGAGGGATGTGGTGAGACGGGACAGTGCGACCGAAACCGGGCTGGTCTCACCGGTCAGCGGCAGATCAAGCGCGATCAGTCGGGCAAAGCTTTGTTTGGCGGCAGAAGTGACTTCCGGCCCGGCTTGGCTCAGGATTGCGCGGGCGGTGAGGTCGACGAGGGGGCGAAACGGCTCCATCAGGTCACCGGCAAGGGCGACGGCATTGCTGCGGTTGCTGTGGAAGATGCCGATGGTCGGGTGCAGGCCAGAGGCGACAACAGCGCGGGCGGTGGCAGCCCGCAGCACGGTGTAGCCGTAGTTCAGTAGGCCGTTGACATCGGCGCGGTCGGGGTCGCGGCGGAAATCTGTGCCCATCAGCATCGGCCAATACAGGCGTACGGCCTGCGCCTTGGCATTACTGCTATCCCCCGTTTGCACGTTGCGGGCGATGTAGTCGAGCGGCGCAGGCGGTTGGCCCACCGCTGCCAAAGCCGCCGCCTGCATCTTGATTTTGGCGATCACCACGCGCTTCCAGGCTTGCTTGCGCAAAGGTTCCGGGACGGTCCATTGCGCCCGCATCCGCGCCCCTTGGGCATGGTGGCCCTCGATCGGCAGCAGCAGGGCGCGGGGTTGATGATTGGCTGCGCAGAACACCACGGGGGTGCCGCGCTCGGCAAGTTCAACGAGTATGGAGTTGGTCCAGGTGACGCCATGGGCATGCACAATGACGGCGGCAATTTGATCAAGGGGGATGCGGCCAATGGTATGGCCACTGTCTTCAACCTTCAGAAAACCACGGTCGCGCGAAAGATGGCGGCCATCTTGGCTGATATCTATGAACTGATCCAACATCGCACCCGATACATTAACACTTGGTCAACATATAGGGTGATATGGGCGAATTTCAGGCAGCTTTGGCGGGCCGGGGTCTTTGATGCGGCCCATTTCATCAACGATTACGCAGCGAGCGCCGGATTTGATCAGGGATGCCGCTTGCATCCGAATATAGATGTCTTCTTTATCCTTGCGATAGCGCTGGTCTGCGTTGCCTTGGTTGTGCGCCACCATTGAGACTTGACCATTCACGTTAAACTTCTCAACAGTTGCGCAGGTTGGTCCGAACTTGCTGTCCTCCAACCGCACCATGTCATTTTGTGCAGCCTAAGAAGCCGTTTGGCGGCGGGGTGTGGGCGGTGATCCATATCTTTATGGGCTTCGAAGGTAGAAATCACCACATGTTTATAAGTGCCATCCGGCATGCGCCAAATTTCACAGCAATGGTTGCTGTCGCCTTTGTAGCCCTTATAGGCCACACCGTTGCGGTCTTTGATTTCGATTACATCCACCGGCTCTATAATCCGAACCCGACGGATACCTTGATAGGGACCGGGGCTGGCTGTGAATTGGCGCAGGGCGGTTTGGAAATCTTTGCCGTCCTTGCCTTTGGTCACCAGCCGCAAAGCCCCGGCCAAAGGCAGATCGCGGAGTTTTTCGATCATCGCGGGGGTCAGTCCGTCATAGGGCTTACGGGTGACGACCAGCGGCACACCGTTCAGCAACTGTCCGGTCAACCCGTAAGCGGTGTCGTTGTGCAACTGCCCGGTCGTGCTGTCGGCACCTTTGGCGCGGGCAGAGGCATCAATGCGGCCATGATCGGCGCGGTGGCTGACGGATATGGCGTTGATCTGGGCTTTGACAGCATCGCGGAAGCCTTCAAAAGGTGGCAGCACCCGTGAGGCAAGATTATCAAGGCCGCGCCCCGCGTCAATTTGCGACTGATCGGCCATCCGCTTGATCAGGCTGCGGTCGGTTGCGCCTGTCACGGCGGCGTCAAGCGCATGGTGGCAGTGGTCCATGCGGTTTTTGGCTTTGGTGACATCGCGTTGATCGTCATGCAGCAGGCTGTTCCGCCCCCAATGACGCCGCAGCATTTCGGTAAGACGACCGGGAACAACCCAGACATGGCTTTTCCCATCCGCGCCATCGTAGAGTTTATCGAGATATTCCCGAGCAATCCGCGACAGGTATTGCGTATCGACCAAAGCGCGATCGAGAAAATCCCGCTCGCCTTCAAATTTTGCCATTGCGTCGGGGGCAAAGCGCCAGGCTTTGTTGGCGGGAAGGTATTTTAGATTCTCAGCCTCCAATGCCCAAATCCGCATGCCGTCATGCGCGGCTTCTGAGGGAGACTTGTTGCGCTTGGCTCGGTTGGCTTCTTTCAAACACAGGGTTTTGTTCGAGCCGCTATCGTCCAGCGTCCGGGAATAGGGCAAGATATGATCAATATCGCACTCACCTGTGAACAGCATTCCTATGGAAATCAACGTGCCAGAATAAGGGCAGAAGCGTTTCATCGGGTCGGGATTCATTTCCTCCCATATCCGCAATACGGCGCGATTGGAACCGTTATCAGGCTGACCCAATTCCCCTAAATTAGCCCCGCGCCGAATAGCGGCGTCGGTATTCTTTTTAATCGTGCGCTCGGCTTCGGCCTTTTGATCGACACTTTGCTTCAATTCCCGCGCAAGTTCCACCACGATCTCATCGGGCTTGCCGTG
>JANNAV010000035.1:0-12168 GCA_031384695.1 Paracoccaceae bacterium | reverse complement strand
CGCGCCCAGCCGTTTTGCCATCGTCAGCCGGTTCGGCAATCCATCAACCGCAATGATTGTGGACGCCCCCATCAGTTTGGCCCCCGCTGTGGCGCACAGGCCAATCGGCCCTTGGGCAAAGATCGCCACCATATCGCCGATCCGGATGCCGCCGCGTTCCGCGCCACTGAACCCGGTTGACATGATGTCGGGGCACATCAAGACCTGCTCATCGGTCAGGCCCTCGGGGATAGGGGACAGGTTGCTCATCGCGTCTGGCACCAGCAGGTATTCGGCCTGCGCGCCGTCGATGGTATTGCCGAACTTCCAGCCCCCCATCGCCTTCCAGCCATGAGGGTGCCCGTGCCCGTCCTGCGACGCCTGCCCGCACTGGCAGGCATTGCTGTGCCCGCTGGGGGTGATCGCGCCCGCAATCACCTGCTGGCCCTCGCTGAAGCCCGTCACGGCGGAGCCCAGCTTTTCGATGATGCCGACCGGTTCATGGCCGATGGTCAGGCCCCTTGCGACAGGATATTCGCCTTTCAGGATATGCACATCAGTGCCGCAGATCGTGGTGGTGGTGATCCGGATCAGCGCATCAAGCGGCCCGACATTGGGGATCGGTTTATCGTCAAGCACAATCCGGCCCGGTTCAACGAAAATGGCGGCGCGCATCATTTGCATGGGGTGTCTCCTTGGGGTTGAAGAATTCTTCAGGGATTGGTTGAAAATCAGCTTCTCGTGGGGGGCTGGAAGATCGTCTGCCGGCAGCAGCAGTCACCGCAGCCCAAAGCGTTTCAAGGTCAGGCGCTGCGCGCGGGTCAAGCCGGACGATGGCGCGCAGTTCGGTAACTAACGTCAACATCTCGCCCGGCACGGCATTGGCGTGACGTGCCATGATCAGTTCGGATGATGGGCGGGCGAGGAAGCGACGCAAGTAAAGTTCCACGAATATCGCAGGTATACCTGCCAGCAACGCCAGCTTTCTGGGCGCAATCACCACGCCTGCACCCGACAGCAGTTCAAAACCCTGACGAATGCCGCGCACCAAAACGTGGATGCTGTCGCGCGATTTCGCCACCGCCGCCGTGCTGCCATGCCCCAGATAAATCGCCCCGGCGATGGCGGTGACAAGCATTGCATGCGTCTTGAGCCAGTCGTCCATGTGGCGGCTGAGGGCGACGCTGAAACCCGCCGCCTGCAGAACTTTGGCAATCCGGCGCAGCCGGGGCGACAGCGATCCATCCGGCTCGCCAATCGTGGTGGGTTGCTGCGGGATCAGCCGATACCGCACCACCGCGCCATCCAGCCAGCCCCCAGCCCCGGGAAAGCCCAGCAGCAGGCGTTCCAGGCCGACCGCCTGCGCCAGTGCCGCACTTCCTGCAGCCCGATTGTGCAGGAACAGGAATGTCTTCACACCCCGGTTGGCCTGCAAGTCTGGCAGCAAAGCGTCGATCTGATCTGCGCGCACCACCACCAGCGCCAGATCATAGGTGGCGACCGGATCAAGGTTGGCGACCACTTCAACGTTTGCGGCCAGGCTGGCACCGGCTTCGCCGTTCAGGGTCAACACCTGCCCGCCCTGCAACGCGGTCAAACGGCGGCCCCGCGCCACAAGGGTAACGGTCTGGCCAGCAGCGGCAAGTTTTGCTGCATAAAGACTGCCCAGCACACCCGCGCCGATGACTGCAATGCGCATCAGCGCACCTCGCTATCGCACAAGATGCAGCCGGTTTTATCGCCCATACCTTTATGCACCTTTGGGCTCCTCAAATGCAGAACACTCGCTTTTCCCGATCGGGCATTGCCGGGTTTTTGGCGATTTCCGGCGCGTCAATGCGACAGCAGCACCGGCAGTTTCAGATCGCGCAGAATGCCCGCCGTGGCCCCGCCCATCACAAAATCGCGCATCCGCGAATGGCCGAATGCCCCCATCACCATCACATCGGCCCCGATTTCCAGCGCGTGGTCTTGCAGCGCATGTGCAATCGGCCGACCTTGGGCCTGCACCAGCGCCACCGCCGCGTTGATGTTGTGCAGATCAAGATAGTCGACCAGCTTCAGCGCAGGATTTTTAACCGGCAAAGTCTTTTCATCGGTCACCACGGCAATCGTTACCGATTTGGCCAGCCGCAGAAAATCGCGCGCATCGGCCACGGCGCGGGTGGCAACGCGGCTGCCGTCCCACGCAATCATGACGTGCCGATACTGCGACGGCGGCAAATCCTGGGGCACCAACAAGGTTGGCCTGCCAGATGTAAACATCACGGTCTCGGCGCTCGCCTCAAGCGACACATCGTTGACACCAATGCCGGTGACGATGAGATCGTGATAACGGGCATAGGTTTCGGCGGCACCGCCGATGGTTCCCATCACGCAATCCAACTGGGTTGACCGAAAGTTGACGCCAACAGGATCAAGTGCGGTTTGCACCGCTGCCACCAGGGCAGCCCCCCTGGCGTGGCATTTGGCCGTAATCTCATGCGCCATGCCGTCAACATTGATCAGCATGTTGCCCATCAACGACGACGCGCGCGGAAATGTGGCATTCAGAACCAGCCCGTGCACATCGGATTTCAAATGGTGTGCGACGGTTGCGACGTGGGCCGCAAGGTTGGCAGAGTTGCCGTCCGGATAGGTGTGCAGCGGCACAAGGATCTGCAGGGTCATTAAGTTTCCTTTGGCATTTGCGGGGGAAGGCATGGATCACTTAGATTCGTGAATGAACCGGGGCGGGTCGGGCGCGGAAGATCGCCCCATCGCGGCCCGATGGCACCCCAATTTCATCAGTAGCAGCTTAGAGGTTCAGGTCGATGGCGTCTTTGACATGGATCAAGCGGGGGCATTCGGCATCCCGCGACAGGGGGGCACCGGCAGGCAAGCCCGCCGCAGGTCTGACAACTGCGCAGTCGCTGTGGGCCTTTGATCCACGTCAAGGCACGTGCCGCAAAGTCATTGCATTGTGGGGTGACACGGCGACGTCGCAAGGTGGCGCTGCATTATTTGCAAAGGGAACCCGATCATGGCCTATAAAACGCTGTTGACGATTGTCACCAACCCCGCCGCCGTCGCGCCATCGCTTGACGCCGCGATTTCTTTGGCGCGCCGTGAAGATGCCCATCTTGACGTGCTGTGTCTGGGCATCGACCACACGCAGATTGGTTACTATTATCCGGGTGCGGGCGCGGTTTATTTTCAAGACGACGTTGCCCGCGCCGAGGCCGATGTGGCGGCACTGGAAAAACTGGTTTCGGCGCGGCTAAACAGCGAAGGTCTGCGGTTTTCGGTGGAAACCGCAATTGCCCAACTGGGTGGATTGACCGATTTGATCGCCCTTCAGGCACGGTTCAGCGATTTGGTCATTTTGCCTTTGCCCTATAGCAAAAACGCGTCAGCCTTTGCCGATTTACTGGTCGAGGCGGCGCTGTTTCAGGGCCGCGCGCCCGTGCTTGTGGTGCCGGTGACCGGCCTGCCCGGGGCGATGGGGACGACAACGCTGGGCCAGCAAATCGTGGTTGCCTGGAATGAGAGTGCCGAGGCATTGGTTGCTATCCGCTCGGCACTGCCACTGCTGCGTGCCGCCAAACAGGTGACCATCGCCATCATCGATCCGTCGCCCCAAAGTGCGGACCGGTCCGATCCCGGCGGTGCTTTGTCGCAGATGCTGGCGCGGCACAGCGTCCATGTCGAGGTGGCCGTGCTGGCCAAAACCATGCCACGGGTGAGCGATGTGCTGAACCGTCTTGTGCGTGACCGCGCAGCCGACCTGCTGGTGATGGGGGCCTACGGGCATTCGCGGTTCCGCGAGGCGGTTCTGGGCGGGGCCACGCGCGACATGCTGGAACTGGCGGAAATTCCGGTATTCATGGCACATTGAGCGCGTTACGTGGTTGCAGGACAGCTTACCCGAGCAGTCCTGCAAGATCGTCCGACCCGGCCTCGGCCAGCAGACGGTCCAGATCGGGCACGACAACACGGCGCAGACCCTGCAAGGTGATCACGTCATCCTGCCGCAATGCCGAAATCTGGCGACTGACGGTTTCCAGCGTCAGGCCAAGGTAATCGGCCATCGCAGACCGGGTCAGCGGCAAATCGAACGCCGCACGTTTGCGCGGCACCGGCCCGGCCAGTTCCGCGTCGCGACGGGCAAGGATCGCAAGCAGGCTCGCGATCTTCTCGCGGGCCGTCTTTCGACCCAGCAACAGCATCCATTCGCGTGCGGCGTCCAACTCATCCAACGTCATCGCCAGCAGGCGGTGGGCGATATGCGGCGTGCGGATCATCATCGCCTCGAACTGTTTCTTGCGGAAACAGCACATCAGCAGGTCGGTGACGGCGATGACATTGTAAGGTGTGGTGTTGCGGCCCGGCCGCCCGACAAAATCCGACGGCAGCATCAGGCCCACCATCTGCGTCCGCCCGTCCTCCATGGTTTTCGTCAGCGACGCGACGCCGGTGACGACCGACGCCACGAAATCCATCCGATCCCCGGCCCAGATCACCGTCTGCCCGGCCTCGAAACTGCGATAATACTTGATTTCCTCCAACAATCGCAGCTCGTCCGGTTCGCATTGCGCGCAGATGGCGCGATAATGGATCGGGCAATTTGCGCAGTTTTGCAGCGCCTTAAGGCCTTCATGCAATGACATCTTGGCCCCTTTGCGAAGTTTGACTATAAATAACGCATGACGAACGCAAAAGTTCCATGAATTTTCAGCATGATCGGAATATCGGGATCGGCGGGTTTGTCCGGGTGTGGCTTGGTTCCAAGCGGCAGCGTTTTGCCGACGCTTACCGGACAAAACCCGTCGCGAGAAATCGTTGCGGACGATATTCCTTTTGACCTTGATCCAGATCAACGCGGCGGGGTGCCGCGTCGGACAGTGTGATCGCAGTGTTGCTCTGGACCCACGTTTGGCCGCGCGCATTGGCCGAGACATCGGCCCTCCAGTTGCGCCGAGCGTTGTGCTACCCAAAGACCCCGCGAGGTTCCAATCCGGACCCCCACCACAGGCAAGGTGATTGTATCATGACACTGTCCACGACAGCACCGCCCGCCGGTCCGCCGCCGAAAGGGTTTCGTTTTCCCTCGGCGTTCACCATCCTGTTCGCGCTGATCGTCCTTGTGGCCGCCCTGACCTGGGTCATCCCGGCTGGGCAATACGCGCGGGTGCCGTCCGAAGCCTTGGGCAAGGATATCCCCATCGCCGGCAGTTATGCGCCGTCCGCGGCTAACCCGCAGGGCATCTTTGATGTGATCCTTGCGCCCATCGCGGGGTTTTACAATCCCGACAGTTATGCCGCCAACGCCATCGACGTGTCGCTGTTCGTGCTGATCATCGGCGGTTTCATCGGTGTCGTCACGGCGACAGGGGCGATTGATGCCGGCATCGGGCGGGCGCTGGTGCGTCTGAAAGGACGCGAGAACTGGATGATTCCGTTCCTGATGGCGCTGTTTGCTTTGGGTGGCACAACTTATGGCATGGCCGAGGAAACGCTGGCCTTCTACGTGCTGCTGATCCCGGTGATGATCGCGGCAGGCTATGACGCTGTTGTTGCTGTGGCGGTGATCCTGCTGGGGGCGGGGGTCGGCGTTCTGGGATCAACCATCAACGCCTTTTCCACAGTGATCGCGTCGGATGCGGCGGGGGTGACGTTTGCCGATGGACTGATGCTGCGGCTGATCATTCTGGGGCTTTGCTGGCTGGTCACGGTGGCCTTCGTGATGCGCTATGCCGCACGGGTGAAGGCGGATCCGTCGAAATCGCTGGTGTTCGACAGACGTGCTGCCAACGAGGCGCATTTTCTGGGTGGCAAGGCGGCGCAAGCCGATTTTACCGGGCGGCAACAGGTGGTGCTGGGCCTGTTCGGCCTGACCTTCGCGGTGATGATCTGGGGCGTGTCCAGCCAGGGCTGGTGGATGGCGCAGATGTCGGGGCTGTTTCTGGTGGCTGCGATCGTGATCGGGATCATCGCGCGGCTGGGCGAGGCGCGGCTGGTCGAGGCCTTCCTGACCGGCGCGCGCGACCTGCTGGGCGTGGCGCTGATCATCGGCCTGGCGCGCGGCATCGTGGTGGTGATGGACGCGGGGCTTATCACCGATACAATCCTGAACGCGGCTGAAAAATCGGTGGCCGGGTTGCCAAAGGTGGCGTTCATCAACGTGATCTACTGGATCGAGGTGGGCATGTCCTTCCTTGTCCCCTCGACCTCGGGCCTTGCGGTGCTGACCATGCCGATCCTCGCACCCGTGGCCGATTTCGCGGGCGTCGAGCGGCCCCTGGTTGTGACCGCCTTTGCCACCGCCAGCGGCATTGTGAACCTGATCACCCCGACATCGGCGGTCGTGATGGGCGGGCTGGCGATTGGCCGCGTGCCCTATGAACGTTGGCTTCGGTTCATCTGGCCGCTGCTGCTGGCGCTGACGGTCATTGTCATGGCGGCGCTCAGCGCGGCCGTTCTTCTAGGATAGGAAACCGCATGACACTTACCTATGGCGTCCATTCCGAGGCGGGCACCTTGCGCCGCGTCATGGTGCACCGCCCGGGGCTGGAGATGGCCCGGCTGACCCCCGAGAACCGCGGGGAGTTGCTGTTCGATGATGTGATCTGGGTGAAACAGGCGCGCATCGAGCATATGACCTTCACCGACATGCTGCGCGATCGTGGCGTCGAGGTGGTGTTCCTGCGCGAATTGCTGGAGCAAACCCTGCGCGACATGGACGCGCGCAAATGGCTGCTGGAGGCGCGGGTGAACGACAATTCGGTGGGGGTGGGCCTGTCGGATGACCTGCTGGCGTGTCTGATGGAAATGGAGGCCGAAGCCCTTTCCAGCGTCCTGATCGGTGGCATGAACCGCGCCGAATTGCCGATTCCCCGTGCTGGCGTGCTGATCCCCATGCTGCGCCCGCAGGATTTCGTGCTGCCGCCGATGCCGAACCACATCTTTACCCGCGACACGACCTGCTGGATCTATGGCGGTGTCACGCTGAACCCGATGCACTGGGCGGCGCGGCGGCTGGAGACGCTGAACCTGGCCGCGATCTACAAATTCCATCCCGATTTCAGGGATGCGGGCTTTCCCATCTGGTGGGGCGATCCGCTGGTTGATCACGGTGCGGCCACGCTGGAAGGCGGTGACGTGATGCCCATCGGCAATGGCGTGGTGCTGATCGGCATGGGCGAGCGGACCACGCCGCAGGCGGTGGGGCAGGTGGCGCGGGCGCTGTTTGCGGCGGGCGCCGCCACCCGCGTCATCGCCTGCCAGTTCCCGCGCAGCCGATCCGCCATGCATCTGGACACCGTGTTCACCTTTTGCGACCGCGACTTGGTGACAGTGTTCGCCGAAGTAACAGACGTGATGCAGACCTATTCGCTGCGCCCCGGCAAGGCGGGCAAGATGGATGTGACCGAGGAAACCAAGCCCTTCCTCGCCGTGGTGGCAGATGCTCTGGGCCTGACATCCCTGCGCACGGTGCCCACCGGCGGCGATGCCTATGAGGCGCAGCGCGAACAGTGGGATGATGCCAACAACCTTTTATGCATCAGCCCCGGCGTGGTGGTGGGGTATGAACGCAACACCCATTCCAACACCCTTTTGCGCAAGGCAGGGGTCGAAGTCATCACCATCCCCGGTGCCGAGTTGGGCCGGGGCCGGGGTGGATCGCATTGCATGACCTGCCCGCTGATCCGTGACGCGGTTTAAGGAGGATACGATGCCCATCAACCTGCAAGGCCGCAGTTTCCTCAAATTGCTGGACTTCACCCCCGCCGAGATCCGGTTCCTGTTGCGGCTGGCGGGCAGCCTGAAAGAGGCCAAGGCGGCGGGCACCGAACAGCCCCGCCTGACCGGCAAGAATATCGCTTTGATCTTCGAAAAAGACAGCACGCGCACAAGGTCAGGCTTCGAGGTGGCGGCCTTCGATCAGGGCGCTCATGTGACGTATATTGGCCCCTCGGGCAGCCATATCGGGCACAAGGAAACCATGAAGGACACGGCGCGGGTGCTGGGCCGGTTCTATGACGGCATCGAGTATCGCGGCTTTAAACAGGCCGATGCAGAGACGTTGGCGGCCTTCTCGGGGGTGCCGGTCTACAACGGCCTCACCGATGATTTTCACCCGACACAGGTGCTGGCCGACCTGCTGACCATGCGCGAATTCACCCACAAGCATCTGTCCGACATTGCTTTTTGCTTCATGGGCGATGTCGGCAGCAATGTGGGCGTGTCGCTGATGGTGGGGGCGGCGCTGATCGGGATGGATATCCGGCTGTGCGGCCCGCGCAGTCTGTGGCCGGACGCAGAATTGCTGGCGCAATACGAAGGCATCGCCACGGCAAACGGCGGTAAGATCACCCTGACGACGGATGTGGCCAAGGCGACGCTGGGGTGCGATTTCGTCTATACCGATGTCTGGGTGTCGATGGGCGAGCCGGATACGGTCTGGGCCGAACGGATCAAACAGCTGACCCCATACCGCGTCACGGCAGCGATCATGGCGGGCACCGGCTCGGTGCACACGAAATTCCTGCACTGCCTGCCAGCCTTCCACAACCGCGATACCGAAGTGGGGGAGGCGACGTTCCGGAAATTCGGCATCGACTGCATGGAGGTGACGGATGAGGTGTTCGAATCCCCCGCCTCGGTGGTGTTCGATCAGGCGGAAAACCGGATGCACACGATCAAGGCGGTTCTTGTCGCCACGCTCGGCGCTTGAGATGCGGGTCGTCGTGGCCCTTGGTGGCAATGCCCTTTTGAAACGTGGCGAGCCGATGACCTATGACGCGCAACGCACCAATGTGCGCATCGCGGCGGTGGCTTTGGCCGATCTGGCGAAGGACCACCAGATCATCGTGGCCCACGGCAACGGGCCGCAGGTTGGCCTGATGGCGTTGCAGGCGGCGGCCTATGCGCCTGATACACTATGGCCGCTGGATGTGCTGGGGGCGGAAACCGAAGGCATGATCGGTTATCTCATCGAACAGGAGTTGATGAATGCCCTGCCGCACGGGGCGGAATGCGCGACCCTGCTGACCCGGGTCGAGGTGGACGCCAATGATCCCGCCTTCGACCAGCCGACCAAGCCCATCGGGCCGGTCTATACCGCCGAAGAGGGCAAGCTGATCGGGGCCGAACATCTGTGGTCGATGGTGTCTGACCCCAAGGGCGGCCTGCGCCGGGTCGTGCCGTCACCGCTGCCGCAGCGTATTCTGGGGCTGGCGGCGATCCGGCTGTTGGTTGACGCGGGCGTCTGCGTGATCTGTGCCGGCGGCGGCGGCATTCCCGTTGTGCGCAATGATACCGGCGGGATGGAAGGCGTTGAGGCAGTGATCGACAAGGATCGCACTGCGGCACTGCTGGCGCAGGCGCTCAATGCCGACGCATTGCTGATGTTGACTGATGTGGCGGCGGTCATGCGGGACTGGGGCACGCCCGCCGAGATAGCAATCAGGACAATCACACCGGATGCGCTGGACAAGATGGCCTTTGCCGCAGGCTCCATGGGCCCGAAAATCGCCGCCGCCTGCGGCTTTGTCCGGGCTGGCGGGGCAATCGCCGGGATCGGCAGGTTGCAAGACGCCCGTGCCATTCTGGAGGGCAGCGGCGGTACGCAGATCACGGCGCAGCCGGGAACAGCCGAAATCACTGGGTATCCGGCGATGCAGACGGGGTAGCAAAGACGCATGGACTGAATATGGATCGGTGCCGGATCGGCTCTCATGTCCGATATCAACCAAGCATGGCATCCGGATCCAGCAAACCTTCCACCGGGTTTGCGCGCTCTGCTGTCAACCATCAGATAGCAACTGTCAGAGTCACCGTCGGGACGGCCCCATTTCGGGGAAAAGCTCGGGGCATTCGCGGGCGCATTTGTTGGTCAGGATGATAAAGATCAGATGCAGCGTGGCCAGCCCGGCCAGCAGGCAGAAGAACGAGATATAGGCGAAGGTCAGCAAGGTCATGTCGATGACCACCACCGCCGCCAATGTCAGCGCGAAGTGGCGCAGATGCAGGTAATGCGACATGGCAGGCGGCACGATGATCAGCGCCGCATAGATCACATTGGTCCATGTGCGGGGCAGCAGATAGTCCAGCCACAGCGACTTTTCATAGGCCAGCGACTGGTTGTTGATCTCGACCACGATCATGTCGGAATGCAGCCCGTGCGGCACATACAAGAGCACGCCGAACCCCAGCCCGATCAGCGCAAAGATCAGGAACAGCGGTTTGCGCGGGCTGTCCGGGGGCTCGATCACATACATCGAAAACGGCACCCAGACCGGCCACATGAACCAGGTGAAAAAGATGAATCCGAACGCCCCCCAGAGCACCTGAAACGGGTTGTCGCCGGTCATGCCCAGCCAGACATTGCCCTCCATGAATTGTTGAAGGCCCGCAAACAGCGGCATCAGCGCCATCGGCACATAGCGCCAGTTCTTCCGGGCCGCGACGACGGTGATCGCGGTGCCGCCGGTCACCAGAAACACGCTGGCGGCAAAGCTGACCTGGGCGGAAAGACACATCCGGCTATCCCCTTGCCGGTTGTGCCAATGTTCCGGCCGGCATTGCATCGGCAATCTGCCCCGCAGGCCGCAACCCGTCCAGCCGCGTGCGCTTCAGCAACAGCGCGTTCACCGCCACCAGCGCGGAGCTGCCCGACATCGCCAGTGCCGCCACTTCGGGGCTGAGCACGAAGGGGTAAAACACTCCTGCCGCCACGGGGAATGCGATCAGGTTGTACCCCACCGCCCACCACAGGTTCTGGTGCATCTTGCGCAGGGTGGCGCGCGACAGGGTCATCGCGCCGACCACATCATAGGGGTCGCTTTTCATCAGCACCACATCCGCACTTTCAATCGCCACATCGGTGCCGGCACCAATGGCAAAGCCGACATCGGCCTGGGTCAGGGCAGGGGCGTCGTTCACCCCGTCGCCAACCATGCCGACCTTTTCGCCACTGGCCTGCAATTCCTTGATCTTGTCGGCCTTCTGCCCCGGCAGCACATCGGCCAGCACGATGTCGATGCCCAGAATCCCGGCGATCTTTTTGGCCGTGCCCGCATTGTCGCCGGTCAGCATCGCCACCTTGACGCCCTGTTCATGCAGCTTCTTGATCGTCGCAATCGCCGTCGGGCGCGGCGCATCGGCGATGGCGATCAGGCCCAGCAGCTTGCCCGCTCGGGCGACATGGATCACCGTGCGCCCGTCGCCTTTCAGGGTTTCGGCCTGCGCCTCCAGCACGCCCAGGCTGATCTTTTGGTCATCCATCAGCCGCCGGTTGCCCAGATAGACCAGTTCGCCGTCAATGCTGGCACTGGCCCCCTTGCCCTCGATGTTCAGGAAATCCGCCACTTTCGGCAGGTCCAGCCCCTTGGCGCGTTCCACAATCGCCAGCGCCAGCGGGTGATCGGACCCCGCATCCACAGCCGCCGCGACCTTGAGGATGTCGTCGGGCGCTACAGCAGGCGCGGCCACCACATCGACCACCTTTGGCTGTCCCATGGTCAGGGTGCCGGTCTTGTCGAACACGATTACCGTCAGCTTGGTCGCCTCCTCCAGCGCGCCTGCGTTCTTGAACAGGATGCCATTCGCCGCCCCCAACCCGGTGCCGACCATCACCGCCATCGGGGTGGCCAGCCCAAGTGCATCCGGGCAGGCGATGACGAACACTGTGATGCTCAGGGTCACGGCAAACAGCAGCGGCTGGCCCAGCACCCAGAACCAGACCGCAAAGGTGCCCAAGCCAATGACAATCGCCGCCAGCACCAACCATTGCGCCGCCCGGTCGGCCAAGAGTTGCGACGGCGCTTTGGAATTCTGCGCCTCCTGCACCAGCTTGACGATCTGCGCCAGTGCTGTATCCGCGCCCACCTTGGTCGAGCGGTACTTCAGCGTGCCGCTCTTGTTGATCGTCGCGCCAATCACCGTATCGCCGACGGTCCTGGTCACCGGCATCGACTCGCCGGTCAGCATCGACTGGTCGATGGTGGATGTGCCTTCGGTCACCTCGCCATCAACCGGCAGCTTGTTGCCGGGGCGCAGCACGACGATATCGCCCAAGACCACCTCGGCGGTCGGCACTTCGACCTCGACCCCACCCCGCAGCACCGTGGCCTTGGGCGGAGCCATGTCCAGCAGCGCCCGGATCGCCGCCGAAGCCCCGGCACGCGCCCGCATTTCCAGCCAGTG
>JANNAV010000006.1:0-9203 GCA_031384695.1 Paracoccaceae bacterium | reverse complement strand
TTATTCCCGACAGAAATAGTCTCAAATCCCAAGGCCGACAATGCCTGATCTAGAATATTTCTAATTTGCGCCACCCGCTCCCAGACCCCGTCGGCCAGATCACGCGCCGCAGCCTCGGCGGCAGCCCCAAAGCCCGCGATGCCCACCAGATTTTCGGTGCCCGCCCGCCGCCCGCGTTCCTGCCCGCCGCCGCGCAACTGCGCCGCCACCTCAACCCCTTGCCGCACCACCAAAGCCCCCACGCCTTTCGGCCCCCCCAGCTTGTGCGCCGACACCAGCCCCATCTGGCACCCCAGCCAGTTGAACGCCAAAGGCACCTTGCCAAAGGCCTGCGTCAGGTCCGAAACCGCAAGGCCTTCGGGCAAAACCTGCATCACCCCGGTCTCGGAATTGGCCAGTTGCAAGGCGGCGCGTGCAGGCTCTGGCACCGTCACCGCCCCATTCACAGCAACCGCCAGTTCCGGCAAGCACCACGCCAGAACCGCCTCGTGTTCCACCGCTGCACAAACCAGCCCCCGCCCCGCACAGGCCAGCGACGCGGCCTCGGTGGCCCCCGAGGTGAACACGATATCCGCCCCCTCCGCCCCCAAGGCCGCCGCCACCTGCCCGCGTGCCCGCTCGATCAACGCTTTCGCCGCCCGCCCCTCGCGGTGCACCGAAGACGGGTTGCCCGATACCTCCATCGCGGCCACCATCGCAAGCCTTGCCTCAGGGCAAAGCGGCGTGGTCGCGTTCCAATCGAGGTAGGTCCGGCTCATTCCTCGTCCACCACGCGCAAAAGGGCCGGCACCGCCGGGCAGGGCACCATGCCGTTGCCGATCACATCCGAAAGCCTGGTCTGGTGCAGATACACATAGACCTGCGCCGAAAGCCCCTCCCACAACCGGTTGGTCAGGCTTTGCGCCCGGGTGCCCGAAACCCCGCCCGACGCCCCCGCCCCGGTATGCAGTGCATCCACCGTTTCCTCCACCGCCACCAGCACTTCGGAGATGCGGATCGAATCCGGGCTGCGCGCCAGACGGTAACCGCCCCCCGGCCCCCGCACCGCCTCCACCAGCCCCGCGCGGCGCAGCTTCACGAACAACTGCTCCAGATACGGCAGCGAGATATCCTGCCGCTGCGCCACCTGCGCCAGCGACATCAGATCATCGCCCCCCGATTTGTGATCGGCCAGCGCGAGGTCAGCCAGCGCCACCATCGCATAGCGCCCCTTGGTCGAGAGTTTCATCGCCTTCACCTTGCCAATTCGGTTGACGTCCGGGGCGCGTCCGCTTAACTCAACCCCAGTCCAGAAGGTGGCCGCAAGCCGCCTTAGAATGGTTCTAATTTATCCGAGCGAATGAGTCAACAAATCGCTTGGCAGCAAAGACAGGCGATGTAACCCATGCCCGAAGTGATTTTCGCTGGCCCCGAAGGCCGTCTTGAAGGCCGCTATCATCCGCAAAAAGAGCGTGATGCCCCGATTGCCATCATCCTGCACCCGCATCCGCAATACGGCGGCACGATGAACAACAAGGTGGTCTACAACCTGCATTATGCCTTCTATAACCTCGGCTTCACCGTGATGCGCTTCAACTTCCGCGGCGTCGGGCGCTCGCAGGGCGAATATGATCTGGGGATAGGCGAGTTGTCGGATGCGGCCTCGGCCCTCGATTACCTGCAATCGATGAACCAGAACGCCAAGCACTGCTGGGTCGCGGGGTTTTCCTTTGGCGCGTGGATCGGCATGCAACTCCTGATGCGCCGCCCCGAGATCACCGGCTTCATTTCGGTCTCCCCCCCCGCCAATCTTTACGATTTCAGCTTCCTCGCCCCCTGCCCCGCCTCCGGCCTCGTGATCAACGGCACCGCCGACAAGGTGGCACCGCCGAAAGACACTATCAACCTGGTCAACAAGCTGCATGAACAAAAGGGCATCACCATCACCCACACCCAGATCGAGGGCGCCGATCACTTTTTCAAGGACGACGAGGTGCATATGAAGCCGATGATCAACACCGTCTCGGCCTATGTGAAGCGCCGCCTGACCGAGGCTTCGCGCTAGATGAGCGTGCTGGAGGATATGGGCGACGCCCTCGCGCGCGATGTGATCGCGGCGGGGATCGAGCTGGACGATGAACGCCTGTTCGATAAAATCTCCAAGCTGCTGCTTGATGCATCCCCCACCATGCAAGAGGCGTTTTTAACCGCTTACCGCGTGCGCATCGCCGAAAGGCGCGCCCGCACCTTCCTCGATCAGGCGCTTAAGGCCAAACGCGAGGGCCTCGCCGCCCCCAAGGTCCACCTTGAAAGCGGCGGGCATTGAGCCAAGACCTGAACGCCCAGTTCGCCTTCCTGAACGAGGCTTGCCGCCTCAAATCCGTCCTGCGCGCCACCACGCTTTGCGACGGCTCGCGCCCCGAAAACTCGGGCGAGCATTCGTGGCACCTCACCCTTTATGCCATGGTGCTGGCCGATCACGCAGGCCCCGGCGTCGATATCAACCGGGTGATCCGCATGCTGATCCTGCATGATCTGGTGGAAATCGACGTGGGCGATGTGCCGATCCATTCGGCGGGTGGTGCGGCCCACGCCTCGCCCGAAACCCAGGCCGCCGAAGCCCGCGCCGCCGACCGCATCTTCGGCCTCCTCCCCGCCCCCCTCGGGCAAGACTTCCGCGCCCTGTGGGACGAGTTCGAAGCAGCCCTTACCCCCGACGCCATCTTCGCCAAATCGCTGGACCGGGTGCAGCCGGTGATGGCCAATCTGCAATCCGGCGGCGGCACCTGGACAACCTATAACGTCACTGCCGAACAATTGCACGCCCGCGTCGGGGTAAAGATCGCCAGAGGCGCGCCCGCATTGTGGGATTGGGTGCAAGTCCGGGCCGCCGCCTTCTTCGCGGGCTGACGCGCAGGCAACGGTATACCGTCGCATACCCTTTCATTGGGCCGCGTTTTCCACTACACCAGCCCCAAGCGAATCTTTGAAACCCAAAGGGGCCGGATATGACCAAAATCAAGGTAGCAAACCCGATCGTCGAGCTTGATGGCGACGAGATGACCCGGATCATCTGGGATTTCATCAAGCAAAAGCTGATCCTGCCCTATCTCGACATCGATCTGAAATACTACGATCTGGGCATCGAGGAACGTGACCGCACCAACGATCAGATCACTATTGATGCCGCCCATGCGATCAAGACCTACGGCGTCGGCGTCAAATGCGCGACCATCACCCCGGATGAGGCGCGGGTCGAGGAATTTGGCCTCAAACGGATGTGGAAATCGCCCAACGGCACCATCCGCAACATCCTTGGCGGCGTGATCTTCCGCCAGCCGATCATCTGCCAGAACGTGCCCCGCCTTGTGCCCGGCTGGACCAAACCCATCGTCATCGGCCGCCACGCCTTTGGCGATCAATACCGCGCCACCGATTTCCGTTTTCCCGGGCCGGGCAAACTGACGATGAAATTTGTAGGTGACGACGGCACGGTGATCGAAAAGGATGTCTACACGGCGGCCTCGTCGGGCGTCTACATGGGCATGTACAACCTTGACGATTCAATCATCGACTTCGCCCGCGCCTCGCTGAACTATGGCCTCAACCTTGGCTGGCCGGTGTATCTTTCCACCAAGAACACCATCCTCAAGGCCTATGATGGCCGCTTCAAGGATCTGTTTCAGCAGGTTTACGAGGAAGAGTTCACCGATGCCTACAAGGCCAAAGGCATCACCTACGAGCACCGCCTGATCGACGATATGGTGGCAAGCGCGATGAAATGGGCGGGTGGCTATGTCTGGGCCTGCAAGAACTACGACGGCGATGTGCAGTCCGATCTGGTGGCACAAGGCTTTGGCAGCCTTGGCATGATGACCTCGATCCTGATGACGCCCGACGGCAAGGTGGTCGAAGCCGAGGCCGCCCATGGCACCGTTACCCGGCACTTCCGCGAGCATCAGAAGGGTAAAGCCACCTCCACCAACTCGGTGGCTTCGATCTACGCCTGGACGGGCGGGCTCAAGCATCGCGCCAAACTGGATGACAACGCCCAGTTGCTGCGCTTTGCCACCACGCTTGAACAGGCCACCGTCGATACGGTCGAGGCGGGCTGGATGACCAAGGATCTGGCCCTTCTGGTCGGCCCCGATCAGAAATGGCTGACCACCATCGGCTATCTGGAAAAAGTGGCGGAATACCTCGACAAGGCCCTATAGGGCCATCCGAAGGGGCCGGTGCAGACCGGCCCCGAAAACGGCTGGACAGGTCAATACTTCTGCCCTAAATAACCCGCATGCAACCGCCCGCCAAACACAGCCTGCTGGAGGATACCCAAGGCATCGCTTTCGGCGTCTGCATGGCCGCCGTCGGCATGCATATTCTCACCTACATGGGCTTTGTCGCGGGCCAGACCACCGGGGTTGCCGCGCTGATCTGTTATGCCACGGGCTGGCCCTTCCCCGCCGTCTATTTCGCCATCTCGCTGCCGTTCCTTTGGCTTGGTTACCGCCGCATGGGGGCCGCCTTCGCGCTGAAAACCTTCATCTCGGTCAGCCTGCTGTCTGTTGCCATCGCCATCCTGCCGCGCTGGCTCAGCTTTTCCCACATCGAACCCGCCTTCGCCGCCATCCTGTTCGGCATCCTTTTCGGCATCGCCGCCCTCGCGGTCGTCCGCCACGGTGGCAGCTTTGGCGGCATCTCGATCCTCTGGCTGATCTTGCAAGACCGCACCGGCTTTCAGGCGGGCTACGCGCAACTGATTTTTGATGCCGCGCTGTTCGCCGTTTCGCTGTTGTTACTCGACTGGCATATCCTTGGCTGGTCCTTTCTCGGGGCCGCCACCTTCAACCTTTTCCTCGCCATCAACCACCGCCGAGACCGCTACATCGCCACCTGAAAATCAAGGACTGGCCTTTCCGCGCCGCCTCCTGTATCGCCGCGCCAAAGCCTTCATATGAAAGAGACCCTCCCGATGGAGCTGCGCAACATTGCCATCATCGCCCACGTTGACCATGGCAAAACCACCCTCGTCGATGAACTTCTGAAGCAATCCGGCGCCTTCCGCGACAATCAGGCCGTGGCCGAGCGTGCGATGGACAGCAACGATATCGAACGCGAGCGTGGCATCACCATCCTTGCCAAATGCACCTCGCTGGAATGGGCCGGTCAGCGCATCAACATCGTCGATACCCCCGGACACGCCGATTTTGGTGGCGAGGTGGAGCGGATCCTGTCGATGGTGGACGGTGTGGTGCTGCTGGTGGATGCCGCCGAAGGCCCGATGCCGCAAACCAAATTCGTCACCGCCAAGGCCCTGCGCCTTGGCCTGCGCCCCATCGTGGTGCTGAACAAGGTCGACAAACCCGATGCCGAACCCGCCCGCGCCCTGAACGAGGTGTTCGATCTGTTCGCCAACCTCGGCGCCGATGACGACCAGCTTGATTTCCCGGTGCTTTACGCCTCGGGCCGCTCCGGTTGGGCCGATGAAAACCTCGATGGTCCGCGCAAGGATCTCTCTGCCCTCTACAACCTGATCCAGAAACATGTCCCCGCCCCATCCCAGATCGCCCGCCGCCACGAGCCGTTTCAGATGCTGGCCACCACGCTGTCCGCCGATCCTTTTATCGGCCGCATCCTGACCGGCCGGGTTGAATCCGGCACCCTCAAGGCCGGCGAAACCATCAAGGCCCTCAGCCGCGACGGCAGCAAACTGGAGCAATTCCGCGTTTCCAAAGTGCTGGCCTTCCGTGGCCTGCAGCAAACCCAGATCGAGTTTGCCGAGGCCGGCGATATCGTCACCCTCGCCGGCATGTCCAAGGCCACCGTCGCCGACACGCTTTGTGCGCTGGAACTGGAAACCGCTCTGCCCTCGCAACCGATTGATCCGCCTACCATTTCCGTCACCTTCGGGATAAACGACAGCCCGCTTGCCGGCAAGGACGGCAACAAGGTGCAGTCCCGCGTGATCCGCGAACGCCTGATGAAAGAGGCCGAGATCAACGTGGCGATCAAGGTCACCGACACTCCGGGCGGCGACGCCTTCGAGGTGGCCGGGCGTGGTGAGTTGCAAATGGGCGTGCTGATCGAAAACATGCGCCGTGAAGGGTTCGAGCTTTCAATCTCACGCCCACGGGTGATTTTCCAGGATATCGACGGTGTGAAACACGAGCCGATCGAGGAAGTCACCATCGACGTCGATGATGAATACGCCGGTGCCGTGATCGAAAAACTGACCGGCCCCCGCAAGGGCGACCTGATCGAGATGAAGCCCGCAGGCGTCGGCAAAACCCGCCTTATCGCCTATGTGCCCTCACGCGGCTTGATCGGCTACCACGGCCAGTTCATGACCGATACCCGTGGCACCGGCGTCTTGAACCGGGTGTTCCACGAATGGGCGCCGCACAAAGGCGCCATCGAGGGCCGCCGTCAGGGTGTGCTGATCTCGATGGAAAGCGGCATCTCGGTGGCCTACGCGATGTGGAAGCTGGAAGATCGCGGCCACTTCTTCATCGGCGTTCAGGAACCCGTCTACACCGGCATGATCATCGGCGAGCATAACCGCGACAATGATCTGGAAGTGAACCCGCTGAAGGGCAAACAACTGACCAACGTGCGCGCGTCGGGCACCGACGAGGCCGTGCGCCTGACCACGCCGGTGAAATTGTCGCTGGAACAGTCGATTGCCTATATTGACGATGACGAGCTGGTCGAGGTGACCCCGAAATCGGTGCGGATGCGCAAACGCTTCCTCGACCCGCACGAGCGTAAACGCAATCGGAACGTCGCTTGAGAAAACCCGCCGAAAGGCGGGTTTTTTCATCTCCGAAGCGCAGGCTCAAACTTGTTCCACTTCCTCAACAACCATAAGATCGCGCAGCGAAGCCCCCTTGGCATGGGTTAAAGCCACCTGATAAGCCGCTGAATTATAACACTGAACTGCCATTTCCAAAGACGGAAACCGCGCCACCACGTTGCGCGCGCGCGCAACGCCCTCAAGCTGCACATGGCGCCCGCCGCGCGCCAGAAACACCCCGCCATGCGCCGCAATCGCGGGCCCCGCAAGGGCCGCATACCTGCCATAAGCCTCGGCGTTGATCACTTCAACATGCGCAATCCACAAGGCCGTCGCCATCTAAGCCTCCAACACCGCTTCGGCGGCCCGGATCGCGGCCTCTGCCCCCGCGATGTCAACGCCGCCCGCCTGCGCCATGTCGGGCCGCCCGCCACCGCCCTTGCCGCCCATCGCCTCGGCTGCCGCCTTCACCAGCGCCACCGCCGAAACCCGCGCCACCATATCCAGTGTCACCCCCGCCGCCACCGCAGGCTTGCCGCCGGTATCGGCGATCAGCACCACCGCACCGGAACCAATCCGTGCCTTCATCTCGTCAATCAACCCCGGCAAATCCTTTCCCGAGATGCCCGAAAGCACCTGAGCGATGAACTTCACCCCATTGATTTCCTTGACTTCCGGCCCGCCCGAGGTGCCCCCCATCGCAAGCTCGCGGCGCAGTTGGGCCACCTCGTTTTGCAAGCTGCGGCGCTCCGCCATCAGCCCCTTGATCCGCCCCGCCAACTCCGCCGGAACCGCGCCCATGGCATCGGCTGCCGCGTCAAGATGCGCGTAATTCGCCCGCACATCGCGCAGCATCCCCTCGCCGGTAATCGCCTCAATCCGCCGGATGCCCGATGCCGACGCACTTTCCGACACGATCAGGAACGCGCCGATCTCGCCCAAACGCCCCACATGCGTGCCGCCGCACAGCTCCAGTGAATAGGTCTGCCCGTCGCTCCCCTTGCCCGAACCGGCTTGCCGCCCCATCGAGACCACCCGCACCTCATCGCCGTACTTTTCGCCAAACAGCGCCTGCGCCCCCAGCGCGCGCGCGTCATCCGGTGTCATGATCCGCGTCTCAACTGTGGTGTTCTGGCGGATCAGCCCGTTCACCTCGGCCTCCACCACCGCCAACTCCGCCGCCGACAACGCCTTGGAATGGCTGAAATCAAAGCGCAGCCGCTCGGCCGCGTTCAGACTGCCGCGCTGCGCCACATGGTCGCCCAAAGCCCGCCGCAGCGCCTCATTCAGCAAATGCGTCGCCGAATGGTTGGCCCGGATCGCCCCGCGCCGCGCCTGCGCCACCTCCAGCTTTGCCGCCTGCCCGCGCGACATCACCCCCTCGCGCACCACGGCCACATGCAGCACCACCCCCGCCGATTTGCGGGTTTCCGTCACCTCGGCCATGCCAGTCTCACAGCGGATCACCCCGGTATCGCCCACCTGCCCGCCGCTTTCGGCATAAAACGGCGTCTGGTTCACCACGATCTGCACCAGATCGCCCACCTCCGCCGTGGCAACCTCGGCCCCACCCTGCACCAGAGCCACGATCTGCCCCTCGGCCGCCTCCAGCTCGTAACCAAGGAACTCCGTCACCCCATGCGCCTCGGCCAACTCGTGCCAGATCACCGCATCCGCAGCCTCGCCCGAACCGGTCCACGACGCCCGCGCCTTGGCCTTTTGCTCGGCCATCGCGGCGTCAAACCCCGCCACATCCACCGCGCGGCCCCGCTCGCGCAGCGCGTCCTGCGTCAGATCAAGCGGAAAGCCGTAGGTGTCATACAGCTTGAACGCCGCCGCCCCCTGCAGTTCGGCCTCGCCGCCAAGCCGCCCCATCTCGTCATCCAGCAGCTTCAGCCCCCGCTCCAGCGTGGTCCTGAACCGCGATTCCTCCAGCCGCAGCGTCTCTTCAATCAGCGCCTGCGCCCGGCCCAACTCGGGGTACGCCACCCCCATCTGCCGCACCAGCGCCGGCACCAGCCGGTGCATCACCGGATCCTGCGCCCCTAGCATATGCGCGTGCCGCATCGCCCGCCGCATGATCCGCCGCAGCACATAGCCGCGGCCCTCGTTCGACGGCATCACCCCGTCGGCGATCAGAAACGCGGTCGAGCGCAGGTGATCGGCAATCACCCGGTGATGGGTTTTGCCCGGCCCGTCGGGATCGCTGCTGGTCGCATGCGCCGAAGCCTCGATCAGGCTGCGCATCAGATCGGTGTCATAATTGTCGTGTTTGCCCTGCAACAGCGCCCCGATCCGCTCCAGCCCCATGCCGGTGTCGATCGACTGCTTGGGCAGCGGAATCATCCGGCCATCGGCAAACTGCTCGTTCTGCATGAAAACCAGGTTCCATATCTCGATGTACCGGTCGCCATCCTGATCCGCCGAACCC
>JANNAV010000130.1:0-4773 GCA_031384695.1 Paracoccaceae bacterium | reverse complement strand
GCAGAGGCCTGCCGCCCCACCGGATACTTGGAAATCTGCCCGCGGGCCCATTCAAGGTTCAAGGGCGTAAAGGCGAAGGACGCCGGTTGGTCTTTGTGAAGGCGGCGTAGCATCAGCGGTCAACCTCTCCGAAAACAATATCCATCGACCCGATAATCGCGCTGACATCGGCCAACTGGTGGCCCTTGGCCAGATAATCCATCGCCTGCAGGTGCAGATAGCCCGGCGCGCGGATCTTGGCGCGGTAGGGTTTGTTGCTGCCATCCGCCACCAGATACACGCCAAACTCGCCCTTTGGCGCCTCGACCGATGCGTAAACCTCGCCGGCGGGCACGTGGAACCCCTCGGTATACAGTTTGAAATGATGGATCAGCGCCTCCATCGAGGTTTTCATGTCACCCCGGTTGGGCGGCGTGATCTTGCCGCGCGCCAGAATATCACCTTTTTCCACCCGCAGCTTGGCCAGACACTGCTTGATGATCTTGGTCGATTCCTCCATCTCGGCCATGCGGCACAGATAGCGGTCATAGCAGTCGCCATTCTTGCCAACCGGGATTTTAAAGTCGAACTCGTCATAGCATTCATAAGGCTGGGCGCGCCGCAGATCCCATGCCAGACCCGACCCGCGCGCCATGACGCCCGAAAATCCCCAGTCCTGCACATCCTGTTCGGTCACAATGGCAATATTGACATTGCGCTGTTTGAAGATGCGGTTTTCGGTCAGCAATCCGTGCAGATCGTCCAACGTGCGCTGGAACTGATCGGCCCATTCGTCGATGTCGTCAATCAGCTTGGGCGTCAGGTCCTGATGCACGCCACCGGGGCGGAAATAGGCGGCGTGCAGACGCGCGCCACTGGCCCGCTCGTAAAACACCATCAGCTTTTCGCGTTCTTCAAATCCCCACAGCGGCGGGGTCAGGGCGCCCACGTCCAGCGCTTGGGTCGTCGTGTTCAGGATATGGCTCAGAACCCGGCCAATTTCACAAAACAACACCCGGATCAGGCTGGCGCGGCGCGGGACCACGGTGCCGGTCAGACGTTCAATCGCCAGACACCACGCGTGTTCCTGATTCATCGGCGCCACATAATCCAGCCGGTCGAAATACGGCAGGTTCTGCAAATAGGTCCGGCTTTCCATCAGCTTTTCCGTACCCCGGTGCAACAAGCCGATATGTGGATCGCAGCGCTCCACGATCTCGCCGTCCAGCTCCAGCACCAGCCGCAAAACCCCATGCGCCGCAGGGTGTTGCGGGCCGAAGTTGATGTTGAAATTGCGGATGCGCTGCTCGCCCGTCACCGCGTCGTCAAACTTGCCATCCATCAGAATGCCTCTTTCATGCTGTGCTGCCAGGCGAGGGGCAGCGCCCCAAACCGGCTTGCGACAAACTCATACTGCGGGCGCAACCACGCCAGCAACCGCCCGCGATACCCGTCGGGCAGCGCCAGCGCCACGCCTTGATGCGACACCCGGCCAAACGCCCCCGGCTGCGCCGATATTCCCAGAAACCCCGACACCTGCGCCAAACCCGGCCTGGTCATCATATCCTCATAGAACTGCACCCTGAAAGGCCGCCCCGCCAGAATCCGGTCCAGCTTGGTCAGTATTTGCGGGTAATCGCCGCGCTCGACCAGCCATTTGGTCTCGTTATCGCCACTGCCCGCCAAAAGCCGGTCCAGCACACCGCGTGCCGCCTGCGCCAGATCGCCCGCCTGCTGCGCCGCCACCATCCGCACATGGCTCCAAAGCCGCGCCAGAGGATCGCGGATCAGGTACAAAAACCGCACATCCGGCGCCAGATCCATCATCACCCGCAGCCGCTTGCCCCCCAAAAGCCCGTAAGCCGGGGTGATATCGCCCACCAGATGCCGCCCGCCGCGCCCTTCCGTCAGGAAATCACGGTACGCACCCAGATCAACCTGCCGCCGCTGCAACACCCCCTGCCAGGCCCGCAAATCCGCCAGATGCCGCGCGGCCCAGACCTCGGACGGCTGACTGGCAACCCTTGCCTCCTGCCGCGCGATCTTCTGGCGGCCCTGAAGGATGGCGCTGTCAAAACCCGCCGCATCCGACAGAAAGAAAAAGTTGTACTCCTTGATGGTGCGGAAGTGGCACTCCGGGTGGCCCGCGAGATGGTCCCACAGCCACGAGGTGCCCGCTTTGGTCGCCCCCAGACAGAACATATAGGTGGGCTCCGCCATCACGCCACCCCCCGCAATGCGCCAAAACCCTGCTGCCATTCCGCAGGCAAGCCAAAGGTTTCCGCCACAAACTCATACTGCCCGCGCAACCACGCCGCAGCCCGCAGCCTCTGATCGGCGGTCATCGCCACCGCCACCCCCTCATGCACCCGCCGCTCTACCTCGGGCGGCACATAGGAAAGCCCCAGAAACCCCGTCATATCGCGGATGCCCGCCTCCGAGATCAGCTGCTCGTAAAACACCACCTTGCGTTGCGCCCGGGGCACGCCCTCGACCAGACGCTGATAAATCGCCCGGTAATCCGACCGGAGGGTCACATCGCGCGCCGCCCCGGCAAACACCCCGGCCAGCTTGGCCTCGCAGGCCTGCGCAAACCCCGCCTCCGCCACCTCGGCCCGCCGCACCAGCATCCGCACATGGCTCCACAGCCGCGCCACCGGCTCGCGCATGATGAAGATGAACCGCACATCCGGCAGCAGCCCCGCCAGCCGCTGCAACCCAGCCACCGGCAGCAGCCCGTATTCCGGCGTCATATCCGCCACCAGCCGCTTGCCCGCCGCTCCCTCGGTCAGATAGCCGAGGTAAGCCCCGGTCTGATCCCCCGCCGCATGCATGATCGCGCGCAACTGCTGCTTGTCGGCCATTTGCGCCCGCTTCCACGCGGCAAACTTCGGCTTCGGCAGGCTCAGGTCCACCGCATGTGCGGCAATCTCGCGGTCCAGCTTGCGGATGCGCCCCTTGAAGCCACCCTCCAGAAAATCGAAGTAATGCAGCTCCTTGACCGATCGCAGATGGCACTCGGGGTGGCGGCGCAGATAATCGTTGACCCAGGAGGTGCCGGCCTTCACAGCCCCCGCGCAGAACAGCAATGTCGGCGCCCCGCCCAACGCCTCAGGCCTTCTTCTCGTCACCCGGCAGGATGTATTTCGCACCCTCCCACGGGCTCATGAAGTCAAACTGCCGGTACTCCTGCACCAGATTGACCGGCTCGTACACCACCCGCTTCTGCGCCTCGTCATAGCGCACTTCGGTATAGCCCGTGGTCGGGAAATCCTTGCGCAAAGGATGGCCGCGAAAGCCGTAATCGGTCAGCAACCGGCGCAGATCGGGATGGCCCGAGAAAAGGATGCCGAACATGTCGAACACTTCGCGCTCGAACCAGTTGGCGCTCGGGTGAATCTCGTGGATCGAGGGCACCATGTCGTCCTCGCCCACCGCCACCTTCACCCTTATGCGGTGGTTCTGGTACATCGACAGGAAATGATAGACCATCTCGAACCGCGCCTCGCGCCCCGGATAATCCACCGCCGTGATATCCACCAAACTGGAAAACCGGCAGGCCGCATCTGCCGTCAGAAACTCGACAAACCCCTCCAGATGCGCCAGCTGCACCGTCACCGTCAACTCGCCAAACGCGATGTCGGTGCCGATCACCGCATCCGCCCGCTTCATCGCCACCAGCGCCCCCAGTTCCCGCAACGCTTCCGACATATCCGCCTCCCTCAACGCACCAGCGTGCCGGTGCGGCGGATTTTCCGCTGCAACTGCAAGATACCGTACAGCAACGCCTCGGCGGTCGGCGGGCAACCCGGCACATAGATATCCACCGGCACGATCCGGTCACAGCCCCGCACCACCGAATAGGAATAGTGGTAATAGCCGCCGCCATTGGCACAAGACCCCATGCTGATCACATAGCGCGGTTCCGGCATCTGGTCATAAACCTTACGCAGCGCCGGGGCCATCTTGTTGGTCAGCGTCCCCGCCACGATCATCAGATCAGACTGGCGCGGGCTGGCGCGTGGTGCCGTGCCGAACCGCTCCAGATCATAGCGCGGCATCGAGGTGTGCATCATCTCCACCGCACAACACGCAAGGCCAAAGGTCATCCAGTGCAGGCTGCCGTTGCGCGCCCAGTTGATGATATCCTCGGTGGTGGTCAGCAAAAACCCCTTGTCCTGCAACTCGCGGTTCAACGCCCCGGTCGCCACATCGCGGTCGGCCCCTGCGGTATTGGCACCGGTTTGCAGCGTATCTGGCATCACGCCCATTCCAATGCCCCCTTCTTCCACTCATAGACAAATCCCACCGTCAGCACCCCCAGAAACACCATCATCGACCAGAACGCCGCCATGCTGATGCCGCCGAACGCCACCGCCCAGGGGAACAGGAACGCCACCTCCAGATCGAAGATGATGAACAGGATCGACACCAGATAGAACCGCACGTCGAACTTCATCCGCGCATCATCGAAGGCGTTGAAGCCGCATTCATAGGCCGAAACCTTTTCCGGGTCTGGGTTGCGCACCGCGATCAGGGCGGCGGCCAGGATCAGCACGATGCCCAAGCCCGAGGCGATGGCCAGCAAGATCATGATCGGCAGATATTCTCTGAGAAGATCGTCCACGCGTGGCTCCTTGTCGCTGGCGTCGGGCGCTGCGGCGTCCTTTGCAGGATACGGCTTGGCTCCCCGTTCCATCTACTCCGCCCCCCGCGCGGGGTCAACCAAAGCCCGCGCGAAAACCATCCCCTGCGACAAGGGGTTCGGCCCAACCGCTTCTCTTCCCCTGTTTC
>JANNAV010000346.1:0-5553 GCA_031384695.1 Paracoccaceae bacterium | reverse complement strand
CCAATCCGTCGCGCGATGTGCTGGAGGAGCTGGCCCTCGCATCCGGGCCGCTGGAACGCCCGGTGGCGATGTTTGTTGATCGGTCGGACGCGCAACTGACCCGTGCCGCCATCGAGGCCGGGATGTCGGCCTATGTGGTGGGCGGCCTGCAACCCGAGCGGATCAAGGCCATCCTCGATACCGCCATCGCGCGCTTCCATCTGTTTCACAAGATGCGCGCCGAACTGGCGGCCACCCGAGCGGCCCTCGAGGATCGCAAGATCACCGACCGCGCCAAGGCGATCCTGATGAAGGCGCGCGGCATCGACGAGGCCGAAGCCTACGCGCTGTTGCGCAAAACCGCGATGGACCAGAAACGCCGGCTAGCCGACATCGCGCAGCAACTGGTGATGGCGGCGGGCCTGCTGACATGAGCCTGGAAACCCTGCGCCTCGGCTATGTGCCCCTGATCGACGCCGCCCCGCTGATCGTGGCCGAAGAGATCGGCTTTGCCGCCGAAGAGGGTCTGCACCTGAACCTTGTGCGCCTGCAAAGCTGGGCGCAAAGCCGCGATTTTCTGGGCACCGGGCGGATTGATGCCGCCCATATGCTGGTGCCTTTGCCGGTGGCGAAGGCGCTGGGGCTTGGGCCGGATTACCCGCCGTTTGATCTGCTGATGGTGCTGTCGCAGGTTGGGCAGGTCATCGCCGTCAGTGCCGCTCTTGCCCGCGCCCTTTACGCCATCGGCCACGGCTTTGCCTTTGATGATCCCGCCGCCGCCCGTGACGCCCTTGCGGCGGTTGCGGGCGGGCGGTTGCGGGTGGGGGTGCCGTTTCCGTTTTCCACCCATGCGGTGCTGGTGCGCCGCTGGCTTGCGGGCTCGTCTGTGGCCGCGGGGCTGACCGTGCATACCGTGCCGCCGCCCCTGATGGCCGACGCGCTGGCCTCGGGCGAGGTTGATGCGTTTTGCGTCGGCGAACCCTGGGCCTCGTTTGCGGCGGAAACCGCATCCGGCGCGCTGCTGCTCTCGGGCCGCTCGATCTGGCAAGCGCCGCCCGAGAAGGCTCTGGTGCTGACCCGCGCCTTTGCCCAAAGCCATGCCGAACTGACCGGCCGCCTGATGCGCGCGCTCTGGCGGGCATGCCGCTGGCTTGACAGGCCGGAAAACCGCAGCACCGCCGCCGAGATCGTCTCGCGCCCCGGCTATCTGAACCTGCCGCCGGAGCTTTGCGAACGCGGCTTGCTGGGGCGGCTTGAAATCAGCGCCAATGGCGGTCTGCGGCTGGTCGATGATTTCATCCGCTTTCATGATGGCGGCACCAATTTTCCCTGGCGCAGCCTGGCTGCCTTCTTTGCGCAAGACATCGCCCACAGCCATGGCCTTGATCCGGTGCGCGCGATGGCACAGGCCACCGCCTGTTTCCGCACCGATCTTTACCGCCAGCATCTGTGCAGCGCCGGCGCCAGCCTGCCCGGTGCATCGGTGCGAATCGAAGGGGCGATGCACCGCCCCACCGCCGTGGCCTCGGAAATGGGCCAGATGATTCTCGGCGCTGATGCCTTCTTTGACGGCACCACCTTCGAGCCGGTTTTCGCAGAGGGCTGAAATTTTATGCAGCGCGCTGCTGCGGCGCGGAAAGACTATGCTGCAACTGCATAATCGCGCCGCAGCGCTTGACCCTCCGGTTCCCTGCACCCAGTGTCAACCCAGGACGGCAAGCAACGACGCTCCGACTTTTCCTCCGCAAGGATGCGGCTCCCCGATCAGATCACAGGCAATGACGCCGCCTTTCGTTCACCCCGCTTTCGGGATGGCCGATACCGGCATGGTTTGCTTTGTCCCAGTCCGCAAGGCGTCACCACGCGCCATCAGTGCAAGGAACACCTGAATGACCGTCCTGATGCCAACCCGCCGCAGCCTGTTGAAATCCGCCGCCAGTCTTGTGGCCACAGCGCTTGCCGCCCGCACCGTGCTGCCCGGCGGCGCATGGGCGGCAACCAGCACTCCCGAAGTTTCCGGCGCAAAACTGGGCTACATCGCCCTCACCGACAGCGCCCCCCTGATCATCGCCCAGGAAAAGGGCTTTTTTGCCAGGCATGGCATGACCGAGATGCTGATCGAAAAGCAGGCAAGCTGGGGCGCCACGCGCGATAACATGGCGCTGGGTGCCGCCAGTGGCGGCATCGACGGCGGCCACATCCTGCGGCCCAAAACTCATCTTTACGCCACCGGCAAGGTGATGCAGAACAACCTGCCGCTGCCGATGTACACCCTTCTGGGCCTGAACGAGCAGTGTCAGGGCATCTCGGTGACCCAAGCCTATGCCGACAGCGGCGTCGGCCTGAACGCAGCCCCCTTGAAAGAGATTTTCGCCGCCAAACGCGCAGCCGGTGCCGAAGTGCCGGTGGCCATCACCTTCCCCGGTGGCACCCATGATCTGTGGGTGCGCTACTGGCTGGCGGCTGGCGGCATCGATCCCACCAAGGATGTCGATCTGATCGTGGTGCCGCCGCCGCAGATGGTGGCCAACATGAAGGTCGGCAACATGGAGGCCTTCTGCGTCGGCGAGCCGTGGAATGCGCAACTGGTCAATCAGGGCGTGGGCTTTACCGCCTGCACCACTGGCGAGATCTGGGGCAAACACCCCGAAAAAGTGCTCGGCATGCGCGCCGACTGGGTCGATGCCCACCCCATCGCCACCAAAGCCATCATGATGGCGGTGATGGAGGCGCAGATGTGGTGCGAAGACCCGGCTCATAAAGACGAGATGGCCCAGATCGTCTCGGGCCGCCAATGGTACAAGGTGCCGGTCGAAGACATCGCAGGCCGAATCAAGGGTGACATCGACTATGGCAATGGCCGCAGTGAAAGTCGGCCCGATCTCGCGATGCGCTTCTGGGGCGAAAATGGCTCCACATCGTATCCGTGGAAATCGCTCGATACCTGGTTCATCACCGAGAACAAGCGCTGGGGCACCCTGCCCGCTGAACTCGATACCGCAGCGCTGGTCAACCAGACCAACCGCTCGGACCTGTGGCTTGAGGCGGCCAAGGAGTTGGGGCTGGATACCGCGGCCTTTGTCGACAGCCGGGGTGTGGAAACCATGTTCGATGGCAAAACCTTTGATCCGGCCAACCCGCAGGCCTATCTCGACAGCCTGTCGATCAAGGCGATGGTCTGAAGGGGGCGCAGCAGATGACAGTCACCGCCCTGAAACCCGTAGCACGTCCCAGCCCGCCGCCGCTTGTCGCCGCCAAAGTGCTGCGCCTGCCCTACCGGCTGCCCCGCGCCAAGTGGTGGCGCAAACAGCGCGCCAACCTGCTGGCCTTCGTGCTGCCGCCGGTGCTGGTGATTGCCTTCCTGCTGGCACTTTGGCAACTGACCCTTGCCGTTGGCGAGGCCGCCTTGCCCTCGCCACTGGAAATCTGGCGGCAAAGCGGCGATCTGATCCTGCACCCGTTTTATGTGGGCGGCACGCAGGACATCGGCCTTGGCTGGCGGGTGCTGACCTCGCTTGAACGGGTGGGGGTGGGCTTTGGCCTTGCGGCGGTGGTGGGCATCGGTGTCGGCGCAGTGATCGGCCAGTCCGATTGGCTGATGCGCGGCGTTGATCCGCTGTTTCAGGTGCTGCGCACTGTGCCGCCACTGGCCTGGTTGCCGATCTCGCTTGCGGCCTTCATGGACAGCCGCCCCAGCGCAATTTTCGTGATCTTCATCACCGCAATCTGGCCGATCATCATCAACACCACCGCAGGCGTGCGCGCCATCCCGCAAGACTACCGCAACGTCGCCGCCGTCCTGCGCCTCAACCCGTTCGAGTTCTTCACCAAGATCATGGTCCCCGCGGCCGCCCCCTACATCTTTTCCGGCCTGCGCATCGGGGTGGGTCTCGCCTGGCTGGCCATCGTCGCCGCCGAAATGCTGACTGGCGGCGTCGGCATCGGCTTTTTCATCTGGGACGCGTGGAACTCCTCGCTGCTGACCGACATCTTCGTGGCGCTCCTCTACATCGGCGTCACCGGCTTTGTGCTGGACCGCGCGGTAGCCTTCGTGGGCCGCGTGGTCAGCCGCGGAACCATGACATAAGGGCGCAATAAACATGAGCTATCTCAAGATCGACCGCGTGGTGAAATCCTTCCCCTCCCCCGGTGGCCGCGAAACCGTTGTTCTGAACGACATCCGCCTCAATATCGAAAAGGGCGAGTTCGTGTCGATCATCGGCCATTCCGGCTGCGGCAAATCCACCCTGCTGAACCTGATCGGCGGCCTCACCCAAGTGAACACCGGCGTCATCAAACTTGAGGGGCGCGAGGTCAACGCCCCCGGCCCCGACCGCGCAATCGTCTTTCAGAACCACTCTCTGCTGCCGTGGCTTTCAGTCTATGACAACGTGAAAATCGGCGTCCAGAAGGTGTTTGGCCGCTCCAAGACCAAGCCCGAGCGGCACGACTGGATCATGGCCAACCTCGACCTCGTGCAGATGGCCCATGCCGCCGACAAACGCCCCGCCGAGATTTCGGGCGGCATGAAACAGCGCGTCGGCATCGCCCGCGCATTGGCGATGGAGCCGAAGATCCTGCTGCTGGACGAGCCCTTCGGCGCGCTCGATGCCCTGACCCGCGCGCATCTGCAAGAGGCGGTGATGGATATCCACGCCCGCCTGCAAAACACCATGATCATGATCACCCATGATGTCGACGAGGCGGTGCTGCTGGCTGACCGTATCGTGATGATGACCAACGGCCCCGCCGCCACGATAGGCGAGGTGCTGCCCGTCACCCTGCCCCGCCCGCGCAACCGCATCGCCCTTGCCAGCCACCCCGAATATCTGCGCGCCCGCGAAGCCGTGCTGCGCTTTCTTTATGAACGGCACCGCTTTGTCGAAGCCGCGGAGTAAACCTGATGAAACATAAACTTGTGGTAATTGGCGCTGGCATGGCCTCGGGGCGGATGCTGGAACATTTATTCGAGGCGCGTGAAAGTTCCGAGGCGGGCGACGGCTTTCACGTCACCCTCTTCAATGCCGAACCGCGCGGCAACTACAACCGCCTGATGCTGTCACCGGTGCTGTCGGGCGAAAAGATCTATGATCAGATCGTGACGCATGATGCCGATTGGTACGCCGCCCAATGCGTCGATTGCCGCTTTGGTGAACCCGTCGTCAGGATCGACCGCGCCGCCCGCACCGTCCATTCCAACGCAGGCGCCGTGCCCTATGACGCTCTGGTCATCGCCACCGGCTCCGCCCCCTTCATCGTGCCGGTGCCGGGCAAAGCGCTGCAAGGGGTCTGCACCTACCGTGATCTCGAAGACACCAATGCGATGATCGCTGCCTCCAAACCCGGCACCCGCGCCGTGGTGATCGGCGGCGGCCTGCTGGGGCTGGAGGCCGCCGCAGGCATGGCCGCGCGCGGTGCCGAGGTGACGGTGATCCACCTGATGGGCCACCTGATGGAGCGTCAACTCGACCCCGCCGCAGGTTACCTTTTGCAAAAGGATCTGGAACGTCGCGGCATCCGCATCCATTGCAAAGGCGCCACCAAGGCCATTCTCGGTGTGGAAAAGGTCGAGGC
>JANNAV010000299.1:0-17352 GCA_031384695.1 Paracoccaceae bacterium | reverse complement strand
GAAAAACCCATATCGCACGCGCAGGCACTGCGACAGACAGCGGCAACGCCAGCAGCGCGAAAACCAGCACATGATAGAATTTGTCAGAGCCCGGCTGCCCCCCCTGCGGCATCGGCATCAGCGTCAGGACCGCGATGATCGCCGCAAGGATCAGCGTCACGGCAACGGCCATGCTGGTTCTGGTGTTTGCGGTGACCAATGTCATCATCTGACAGCCTTTCCCTTTCAGCCTACAGCGTTTTGCATTTGATCTGGATCAGCAGGGCAAATGCAAAACGCAACATTCCCGGCGTTTGGCCTGTCTTGGTTTGCCTTCAATCTGATTCAGATTGAAGGCAAACCGCTTCAGAGCGTGTTGCCTTCAACCCTATGCACGCTGCACCCCCGAACGCGTTTGCAAGAGCAATCGCGGCCGCAGGGTGCCGGGTGAATGCCCTCAAGCCAATCGCAGGCAACACGCCCTAAGCCGAATGCCGCAGGATCAGGCGTGTTGGCGAGGCCGCGTTGCCCTGTGCGGTATCGCCTTCGATCAGCGCAATCGCCCGCCTTGCGAGGTCATCCGCCGACAGGCTGATCGTCGTGATGCCGCCGCCCAGCCACTGATAAGCGGGCGGGTCGCCATAGCCCACAAAAGCCAGATCCTCGGGAAAGCGCAGTCCGCGATGCAGACATGCCTCCAGCGCACCGTTGGAAATTTCGAACCCGCCGCAGATCACGGCCTGCGGCGGGTGGGCAGCGTCCAGCAGCGCGTCCATCGTCTGCCGGGCCATGCCGAACCCCGGAGCGCCGGTGTGGAAATGGCCGGGGTCCGGTGCTATTCCATGGCGGTGCATCGCCTGCAGAAATGCCCCGGCACGGGCGCGCCCGGATGACAGCGTCGCATCGGCACCGATGAAGCCGATACGGCGGCAGCCACTGACCACCAGGTGATCCACCGCGGCCGCGATTGACACCGCATCGTCGATCAAAAGCCGATCTGCCTCGGGGTTGGTGCCGGTTCTGATCAGGTAAATGATCCGGGTCGCCTGCGGCAGGCTTTTGGCTTGCCCCGGCAGGCCGGGTGCCGGAACCATGATCACCGTGGCCGCCTGCAATGCCTGCAGCCGCAGCAGTGACTGCCTTTCACGCAGGGCGTCATCGTTGGTCAGGTGGATCACCAGATCAAGGTTTCGATCGGCGCATAACAGGGCCAGAACATTGGCAAACCTGGCGTAGAACTCGTTCACTATATTGGGCAGCAGCACGCCGATGATGCCGGTCGGACTGCCCCGCATCGCATTGGCAGCCGAGCTTTTGACATAGCCAAGCGCTGCGGCATGCGCTTGCACAAGCCGCCGTGTCGCGGCACTGACATTGGGGTTGCCTGACAAGGCGCGCGACACCGTCATATGCGAGATGTGCAGATCCCTGGCGATGGATTTGATAGTGACCCGCACCCGAATTCCTTAGGCAAACCAGCCAGCCTTTGGGTGATCCTTTGCAGATCGGCTTGACATGTCAATGGCCGAAACGTCATTGTTCACGCGAACAGTTCACGTGAACAAATCAGATCAGAAGAAGAGAAAGCCGCGTGTCCGCAGATTTTGAAACCCGATGCGCGGCACTTTTGGCAAGTCTTGGCCTTTGCGCGCCATCCGAGGTGACATCGGTTGAGCGGTTGACCGGCGGTGTCGCCTCGGACATCGCGGCGGTATCGTTTCGGGGCCGCATCGTCTGTGTCAAATTCGCCTTGTCCAAGCTGAATGTCGCGGAGGACTGGTTTGCCCCGGCCCATCGCGGTCAGGCCGAATATGCCTGGCTGAAGTTCGCAGGAACGACGGTGCCGGGTGCAGCACCCGCTCTTTTCGGCTGGTCAAAGGCCGACAACGGCTTTGCGATGGAGTATCTGAGTGACGATGTCTATCTGTGGAAAGCCGCCCTGCTGACCGGCAACCCTGACCGGGGCGAGGCGCCGAAGGTCGCGGACATCCTCGGCCGGATCCATGCGGCCTCGACCGCCGCAGGCTTTGACGCAGTGCCCTTCAAGACTACCGAGGATTTTGACGCGCTGCGGCTTGACCCCTATCTGCGTTTCACCGCCGGGCGGCATCCGCAGCTTGCTGACACCTTGCTGGCGATGGCTGATGGCATCAGGGCGATGCGCCGGGTGCTGGTTCACGGTGATGTCAGCCCGAAGAACATCCTGATCCGTTCAGGTGCGCCGGTGATCCTTGATGCCGAATGTGCCACGATGGGTGATCCGGCCTTTGATGTGGCTTTTTGCCTCAACCATCTGATGCTCAAGTCTTTTCACTTGCCCGCGCAAACTGCTGCGTTGCGTGGGGCGGTGGCGCGGTTCTGGCAAACCTACGCCCGGCATGCGGTGTGGGAGCCGGTTTTTGAGCTTGAAGCGCGGGTTGCGGCCCTGCTTCCGGCCCTGATGCTGGCACGCGTCGATGGCAAATCTCCGGTGGAATATCTGGGTGCGGCCACGCGCGAGCGCGTCCGTTCCGCCGCCGTTCCGCTGATTGCCCGCCCCGCCGCAACGCTGGGCGGGCTTCTTGATCGGATGACATGAAGGATTTTCAATGACCGACAGCACAATCACCGGCCTTTTGGCGCGCAGGCTTTGGGACAGTCGCGGCAATCCCACGGTCGAGGTCGAGGTGCGGCTGGCCTCGGGTGCCACGGGTCGTGCGCTGGCCCCCGCAGGTGCTTCGCGCGGCAGACGTGAGGCGATTGACCTGCGCGATGGCGGGGCGGCCCTGCAAGGCATGAACGTGCAGGGCGCGGTGGCCAATGTGAACACCACCATTGCGGCGGCCCTGCGCGGGATGGACGCTTTGGATCAGGCCGGGGTCGATGCGGCGTTGGTAGCACTTGATGGCACGGCGCTGAAATCGCGGTTGGGCGGCAATGCGATGGTGGCCACCTCGCTGGCAGTGCTGCATGCGGCGGCGGCGGCCAGAGAGCAACCTTTGTGGCGTCATGTCGCGGATATTTCGGGCCAGACCCCGACACTGCCCCTGCCAGAGATCCAGATATTTGGTGGCGGCGCGCATGCCGGGCGCCGGGTTGATGTTCAGGATTTCATGGTGATGGTGCCGGGTGCCACCAGCTTTGACGAGGTGATGGAGGTCACGTCGGAAATCTACCGCGCCGCAGGGTCGATCCTGAAAGCGCGCGGCCATTCGGTTGGCGTGGCGGATGAGGGTGGCTGGTGGCCGGTGTTTGACAGCAACGAACAGGCGCTGGAAACCCTTGTGCAAGCCATTGAAGATGCTGGCGAAACTCCGGGCAAGCGGGTGGTGATCTCATTGGATATCGCCGCGTCAGAGTTCGGTGCGAACGGCCGCTACCGGCTGGCACTGGAGAACCGCGAGCTTGACCGTGACCAGATGATCGCGCTTCTGGGGCGCTGGATCGACAGCTTTCCGATTGCGTCAGTCGAGGATCCTTTGGCCGAGGATGATCCCGAAGGCATGACCGCCTTCACCCGCGCTTTTGGCGACCGGGTGCAGATCATTGGTGACGATTATCTGGTGACCAACGCCGCCCTGGTTTCGGCGGCGGCCGATGCCGGGGCCTGCAACGCGGTGCTGATCAAGGTTAATCAGGCCGGTACTGTCAGCGAGGCACTGGCCTGTCTGGCGACGGCACGGGCGCGCGGTTACCGTGGCGTCGTCTCGGCGCGTTCGGGCGAGACCGAGGATGTTTCGATCAGCCATCTGGCCGTCGGGCTGAACGCCGGGCAGTTGAAAGTGGGGTCGTTCACCCGGTCCGAGCGGATGGCGAAATGGAACGAATGCCTGCGCATTGGCGAGGCATTGGGGCCGGGGTCATTCGTTGGCGGCGCTGCATTGGCGGCGACCTGGTGGGGCAAAGCCGCGAAAGACGCGGTGCTATGAAACGGATGCGGTTTGGCGCGCGGTTTGGGCGTAACACGCCTTGCGTGCTGGACAGCGCCGGGCAGAAACCTTCGAAATTCCTGTCACCCGGCGACGTGGTTCGTCTGGATATCCAAGGTCTGGGCATCCAAGGTCTGGTGCGCAATGCCAGACCGTCACTTCACTCGCAGAGGCCGCAGCATGAACACCTATGATTATACTGGCAAAGTCGCCGTCGTTACCGGCGGCTGCAATGGGATCGGGGCGGCAGTGGCCGACCGGCTGGCACGTTCCGGCGCGAAAGTGGCGATCTGGGACATGGATGTTTCCGCCCTTGAGCCGAAGATTGCCGCGATGCCTGACAGTGTGCGTGCGCTGGTTCAGGTTGATGTAAGCAACCCCGCCGCTGTGGCCGCCGCCATGGCCGCAACCGATGAAGCCTTTGGCAAAGTTGACATTCTTGTCAACAGTGCCGGGATAGCCGGGCCAACCGCGACCCTGGCAAATTACGATCCGGATATCTGGCGCAGGGTGATGGCGGTCAATCTTGATGGCACGTTCCTGTGCTGCAAGGCCGTCATCCCCGGCATGATGGCCCGCAACTATGGCCGCATCGTCAATATCGCCTCGATTGCGGCCAAAGAGGGCAACCCCAACGCCTCGGCCTATTCGGCCTCGAAAGCCGGGGTGGTTGCCTTGACGAAATCGCTGGGCAAAGAGCTGGCGGGCCATGACATTGCTGTCAATTGTGTGACGCCCGCCACCGCCAAAACCCGTATTCTGGATCAGGTCAGCGCGGAGTTTATCGCCTATATGCTGGCGAAAATCCCGCGCGGCCGGTTTGTCACGGTTGAAGAGATCGCCAGTATGGTGCTCTGGATGGCTTCGGCGGAAAACTCGTTCACCACCGCTTCGGTGTTCGATTTGTCCGGCGGGCGGGCGACGTATTGAACGCACGGGTGGGCCGCCGCGCTTTGGGTGCCCGCCATGACAGAGTGCAGGTCATGCCCCGGGCACCCATCAGCCGGCAAACCGCGCCGAAAGGCCGCCATCCACCCGCCAATTCGCGCCGGTGACGAACGAGGCCTCGTCTGACAGAAGAAAGACGATGCAATTGGCAATCTCGCGCGGGGCCGCCATCCGCCGCATTGCATGCGCTTCGATCACTTTCGCGCGCAGGCCTGGCTTGTTGCGTTCGAAGAATTCCTTCACCAGGGCGGTCTCGGTATAGCCCGGAGACAGCGCGTTGACGCGGATCTGGTGGGGGCCAACCTCCAGCGCGAGCGACTTGGTCAGGCCCACAAGGCCCGCTTTGGCGGCGGCATAGGGGAACATCGACGGATAGGTCATGTCGGCGTGAATCGAGGCGATGTTGACGATGCTGCCGCTTTGCGCTGCAATCATACCCGGCAGCACCGCCTTTGCCACCAGCCATGCGGCCTTGAGATCGACCGAAAAGACATCCTCCCACTCGGACTCGGTCATCGTGACGGGGTCGGAGAAAGAGTTCTTGCCGGCGTTGTTCACAAGCCCGGTAACCCTGCCGAACCGCGACACCGCGCTGTCACAAACGCGCGCGATGTCGGCGGCTTTGGTGACGTCGCCTGCGCCGAAATGGGCGTTGGGGCCAAGGGATGCCACCCGTTCAGCGCCAGCTTGCGGGTCGAGGTCGATGAAGCTGACGTTCGCACCCTCGGCCAGAGCCTTGTCAACCGTGGCAGCACCGATGCCACGGTTGCCGCCGGTCACAAGGATATGGTGCCCCGCCAGCCGCATCACCAATCTGCCACCGAACCGTCGTGATGATACCATTGCACTGGGCTCACCTGTTGATAGGGGTGCTTGGCGGCCTCTGCAAAGTTGATCTCGATGCCGATGCCGGGGGCTTGGGACGGGGCGACATAGCCACCAACGATGGGGGTCACGCCGCTGACGATGGCATCGCGCCACGGCACGTCCGAGCGCATAACCTCCTGGATCAGGAAGTTGGGGGTGGCAAAGCCAAGGTGGATGTTGACCATGGTTGCAATCGGCCCCAGCGGGTTGTGTGGTGCCATCGAGACGCCGAAAGTATCGCAAAGGGCGGCGATGCGGCGAACTTCGGTCAGGCCACCTGCGTGGCAAACGTCGGGTTGGGCAATGGCGATGGCACCCGCTTGCAACAGCGGCAGAAACTCGCGCCGATGGCACAGACGCTCGCCAGCCGCGATGGGAATCCGGGTGGAACGGGCGACGCGGGCGGTGCCCTCCCAGTCTTCCGGCTGGCAGGGCTCTTCGAGGAACCACGGGTGATAGGGGGCAAGCACCTCGGCATAGAGAATCGCCATGGCGGCGGTGGTGCGGCCGTGCAGATCAACCATGATGTCCATATCCGCGCCCGCACCTTCGCGGGCAGCGGCCATCAATGCCTCGGCCTGTTTCAACGCGGCGCGCCCGTCCAGGGGGGCGGTCTTGCCCACGGCGAGGATTTTCACTGCTGAAAAGCCATCCTCCCTTGAACGCGCCGCCTTTTCGGCAAACGAGCCCGCCTGTGCTGTTGCGTAGACCGCGTTGGTGTCGCCACCGCCGAGATGGTCATACATTCGCAGGCGATCGCGGCATTGCCCGCCCAAAAGCTGCCAAAGCGGGATGCCAAGGTCTTTTGCCTTCAGGTCATAAAGCGCCTGATCAATGCCCGACAGCGCCGACATGGTGACAATGCCGCCTTTGAAGAAGGGGTGCCGGTACATGATCTGCCACAGATGCTCGATGTTTCGCGGATCCTGACCCGTGATCATCAGCGCCAGATCCTCAACCGCGCCAACCACGGCACGGGTTTGAAACTCCAGCGTGGCCTCACCCAGACCGAACAGGCCCGGCACATCGGTGTCAATGCGCACGAAAATCCAGTTGCGCATCCTTGCGTTGACGACGGTTGTAGAGATGCGGGTGATCTTCATTCAACGCCCCGTGATCGACTGACGGCGGATCTTGCGGTCGATGATGGTCTGCAACACGACTGAAATCACGATCACCAGACCAAAGCACAGCTGCGTGTAGAACGCGTTGATCCCGGCCGAGACGATCCCGGCATTGATCGCCCCGATGATGAAGGCCGCAACGAAAGACCCTACGACAGAACCGGTGCCGCCGAAAACCGAAGTGCCGCCCAGAAACACTGAGGCGATGGTGTTCAACAGGAACCCGTCTCCGGTGGTCGGCCAGAAGTAGTAACCATAAACAGAGGTCATCAGCCCGCAGAACACCGCCAATACGCCGGTCAGCATGAAGGCCCGGGTTTTGACGCTGACGATGTTGATGCCCATCAACCGGGCCGAGGTTGGGTTGTCGCCGACCAGAAAAACATGCGCGCCAAAGCGGGTGCGGTTCAACAGGATCCAAGACAGGCCCAGCAGCGCCACCATCCAGATCGTCTGTACCGGAATGCCAAAGTAGGACACGCGCAACAAGGCGTGCAGGCCGGGATACATCTCGGCGGTAAGCGGCACGCCGGTGCCGTTCATCATGACCAGCTCCAGCCCGCGAAACAGGAACGAGGTGCCGATGGTGATGACCAGTGAGGGGATGTTGAGCCATGAGACCAGAATCCCGTTGATCCAGCCGCAGCCAGCACCTGTCAGAAGGCCCAGCAGCAAAGCCAGCGGCCAGGCGATGCCATTGGTCACGCCCAGACAGAACACCGCCGTGCCAAGCGCCATGATCGAGGGGAAGGACAGGTCAATCTCGCCAGTGATGACCACGAAGGTCAGCGCCAGGGCAATGATGCCAAACTGTGGCGTGCTTTGGGCAAAGGCCACATAGATGTAGGTGTTCACAAACACCGTTGGGGCCGCGATCACGAACCCCAACCACATCACCAGCCCGACGCCGATGATGCCAAGCTGCGAGCCGTAACGGCGCAGGAACGAGGGCGGGGCAACACGGTTGTTGGCAGGTTTTGTATCCGACATCGGCTTACTCCAGTGCTCCGGTCCGGGCGACCCGGTACAGGCGGTCAATCAGGTCTTCCATCGAGATCTGACTTTTATCGTAGACGCCGGCAACGCGGCCACGGTCGAGCACGTAAAGCCGGTCGACCACCGGGTAGACGTGAAAGATGTTGTGGTCGATGAAGATGGCAGACTTGCCTACTTTTTTGATATTGCTGACAAAATCGAGGGTCTTCTTGGTTTCGGTCAGCGACAGGCCCATCGTGGGCTCGTCCAGGATGACCAGTTGCGCATCAAAATAAAGCGCGCGGGTGATCGCGACCCCCTGCTTTTCGCCACCGGACATCGTGGTGACCACATTGTCCGGATGCACAGCGGCAGAGGTAAAGCCCATATGCTCGTTCATCAGGCGCGCGGATTCCTCGCGCATTTTCTTCACGTCCAGCAGGCCCCATTTGGTGCGCGGCTCGCGTCCCATGAACATGTTGCGCCAGATCGGCTGTTTTTCGCACAGCGCGCGTTCCTGATAGACCGTCTCGATCCCCAAAGCGCGGGCGCGGGCCACTGACCAGTCATCAATCTTGGCCCCCTTGAAGAACACCTCGCCACCCGGATCGGGCTTGTGAAAGCCCATCACGGTTTTGACCAAAGTTGATTTTCCGGCGCCGTTGTCGCCCAGAAGGCCAACGATTTCGCCCGGATAAACCACAAAGTTGATGTCCGACAGCGAGCGGACCTCGCCAAAGGTTTTGGAGACGTTGCGCAGTTCAATAACTTTCGTCTCCCCCGAACGGGAGGCTGATTCAGCCATCTTGACACCTGTATCTGGCAAGGTGGAGGCCCGGATGACCGGGCCCCCGTGGTCTTAGCGGATTTCGACAGCAGCCAAAGGCGCTACGAGATCCACGTTCGAGGCGTCGACAAAGGCCCCGGCGGTGTTGATATCCAGACCGGAGAAGCCGTACTTCTTGGTCAGGCAGATGTTGAGGATCGGCAGATAGCCCTGCAGGAAGGGTTGCTGGTCGATCACGAGGTTCTGGTAGCCGTCCTTGACCGCCTGCGCGCTGTTGGGCGACATGTCGAAGCCCGCGAAAAAGACACTTCCGGGCGCCAGACCCGCCGCCTGAGCATAAACGCCGACGTTCGAAGTCAGACCGCCATGATCGGTGACGACGATCTTGACGCCCGGATTGGCCCCCATCAACCCAACGAAGGTTGCCGTACCCGCATTCGGATCGGCGTTGGTCGCCGCGTCGATCTCTTGATAGATAACCTTGGCACCGGCCTTTTCAAAGGCGTCCAGCACGCCCTGTGTGCGCTGGCCGCGGTCGCCGCCCTGCCCTTTCAGGCCCCAGACAAAGACCTCATCGCCAGCCGCGAGGTTGGTCCGCTTGACCGCTTCGGCGGCAAGGGCAAAGCCAGCCGCATAGTTCGGAGCGCCGACATAGCCAAAGCCGTTTGCTGCATATTTCTTCTGGCTGTCAGGCAGCGAGGTGTTCAGGCTGGTGAAGATCGTGCCTTGCGCAAAGGCCTGCTCGACGATGGGGCCGGTTGCAGGCTCGCCTGCGAAACCATAGGTTGCGATGCCGTCAACCTTGGTCGCGATAGCCTGCTGGATCTGTTGCAGCATCTTGTTCGGATCCCAGTCCGAAAAATAGTAGGTCACGGTCGGCCCAAGGTCCAACTCGGCTTGCTTGAAGCCGTTGTAGACGTTGTTGGCGAACACGCCGCCTTGCGGGCCACCCGGAAAGGCGGCGATTGTGACGCCTTCGCACCATTTTGGCGTCGGGTCACCAGCCATTGCCGTGGTCGCAGCCAGGGACAGAAAAAGGGCCGACCCGGCCACCGCGCGGCCCAACGATACGTTGAGTTTCATGAAATCCTCCCAATTGAATCGAACGAGCCGATGATGTTGTCGCATCAGGCGCGCATCAAAACAGCTAAGGGAGACATATAAGTTTGTAAAGATAATTCCCAAGCGATGCTGAAAAGGCCAGTGTTTTGGCCGTATTGCAGCAAAAAATGCCGCAAAGCAGCTAGAAAATGCCGTAATTGCTGCATAAGCATTGTGCCTTCGGCATTTACTGTTCTTAACTTATCATATAAGTTTACCCCATGATCCAAAACCCTGAAAAAGCCGCCCTGCCCGGTCGCCTCACGTCTGCCGCCGTTCTGGTGGCGGATGGCCTTGGGCAGCGCATCCAATCCAATCTGCGCGCCGGCGCCCAATTGCCCTCCGAAGCCGAGATGGCGACCGAATTCGGCGTCAGCCGCATCACCATCCGTGAGGCGCTGAAGATTCTGTCCGGACGCGGTCTGGTCAGCATCGGGCGCGGCCGCAAGGCAGTGGTCACCCAGCCGGATGGCGCGATGTTCGGCGCCTTTCTGACCTCGTTGCTCAAGTCCGATCCGAAATGCATGTTCGACCTGTTGCAGGTCCGCCGCTCGCTGGAAATCCAGTCCGTCACGCTCGCGACGCGCCACGCAAGCCGGGCCGGCCTGGCTTCCATCGAAAGTGCTCTGGCCGCGATGTATGCAGCGGCCGTCATTGTGGACGGCGGCGACGACACTGCGGAGGCCGTTGGAAACTTCAATCAGGCCGATGTGCGGTTTCACGAAGCGATGGCGCTGAGCGGCGGCAACCGGGTGCTGACCTATTTGTTCGAGGCGATGGCCGCCTCGCTTCTCGCCGCGTTCGAAACAAGCCAGCGCGGGTGGCGGCAGGACGGAAAAAGTATCGTGGCCGAATGTCGCGCACATGAGCGCATCCTGAAAAGTGTTGCCGCCCGCGACGAAAAGGGCGCGATCGAGGCGATGACAGCCATCCTCAACATCGCAGAAGCCAATCTGAAGGTGGCCATCGGCAATGCCTGACAGGGTCTGAAGACCTTGCAGTTCGACGCGGTTTTCGGAGTATGAGCCACCTCATCCAGCACCTTTCAGCAACGGGAGCATCAGCGCGAACAGTTCTGCCTGCGAGGATATGCGGCATCGGCTGTAAAGTTGTTTACGGAAAACCTTGACAGTTTGTACCGAGACGCCGAGGCGCATACCAGCTGAGGCGGAGGAATGGCCCTTTAGTATTAGCAAGGCCACTTCGGCCTGCCGTCGTGAAAGTCGAAAGCCATGGGTCGTGCAGGCAGAAGAGATCAGGGTTCCGACGATATCTTCACTTGAACCGGTGCCGGATTTCAGCCCTGACCAGTGCCGTTCCGCCAGTGCAACAACGACTGGCGCTATCCGCCGACAGGCCTCGATCTGACGGGCAGTGTAAGGTTGCCCGGTTGATTGGTCACGCCCGAGGCAGATGTTCAGGGTCACCCCTTCGGCAGGGTAGGCGATGAATGCCAGTTCATCGACCAGCCTTGTCCGATCATAATATTCGATAAAATAGCGACTGCGTTGAAATGCATCAGGCGCAACGTCGAGCAGGCGATAGACGCCCGCCGCGATGCGGTTCAGATGCAGATCGTAATAGGGATCAAGCAGATAGGCCCCATCAGTGTAGACGCTGCGGAGTTCGGCGAATACCTGCGGCTGTTCTGTCTGAGTGTATAAAACCTCCATCGGGCCGGCATGACGATAGATCAGGATGGCCAGATTGTCCGGTGCTGCAATGCATTGCAGCATCTGCCATATCGCAGGTTCAAAACCGGGCGCGCCCAGAAGTCTGATCGCCTCGGCCAGCGGCCTTTCAGGTGCAGTTGGTTGCAGGTTCAAGCGATAACTCCCTAGGGGTATATACCCCCCCAAATCATTCAATCTATGACTTCATGATGAAACCGGGGGTAGATGGCAAGCGTATGGGCATCGCAATCGACATAGATGGCGTCACCAAGCGGTTCGGCAGCTTTACGGCGCTGAACAACGTCTCCCTCGCCATCAACGATAATGAGTTTTTTACGCTGCTTGGTCCGTCAGGCTGCGGCAAGACCACGCTATTGCGCATGATCGCGGGGTTCGAGGACACGTCCGAAGGTGCTATCCGTCTGTTTGGCGAGGACATCGCCAGGCTGGATCCCAACCTGCGCCCGGTGAACACGGTGTTTCAGCAATATGCGCTGTTCCCGCACATGTCGGTGATCGACAACGTGGCGTTCGGGCTGAAGATGAAAGGCGTTGATCTGGCTGCGCGCCGCAAACGCGCGGGCGAGATGCTGGACATGGTGCATCTGGCTGCCTTTGCAGATCGCATGCCAAACCAGCTTTCCGGAGGGCAGCAACAGCGGGTGGCGCTGGCACGCGCGCTGGCCCCCGCACCGAAGGTGCTGCTGCTGGATGAACCATTGTCGGCGCTGGATCTGAAATTGCGACAGGCGATGCGGGTGGAATTGAAAACCCTGCAACAAGACACCGGCATCACCTTTATCTTCGTGACCCATGATCAGGAAGAAGCGCTGACCATGTCAGACCGCATTGCGGTGATGAGTGCCGGCCAGGTGCAGCAGATCGGCACATCACGCGATATCTATGAGGCCCCGCAGACCCGTTTTGTGGCCGGTTTCATTGGCGAGACCAACTTTCTGGCGGTTGTGGTTGATGAGGTATCGGATGGTATGGCGCGACTGACCTTGCCGGGTGGTCGCCCGATCCGGTGTGCTGCGGCGGGAATAACGGCGGGTCGGCACCATCTGTCAATCCGCCCAGAGCGGCTTGGCTTTGTCGCGGGCGAAGGCGATCTGACGGTGACGGTTGAGCGGGTGACCTACCTTGGCACCGATCTTCAGGTGATCACGCGGCTTGCGACGGGCGAGGCGTTGCATGTCCGCATGCAGAACGCCGCGCGCGTTGCTGTGCCGGAACCCGGAGCAAGGGTTGCGTTGAAGCTGGAGGAAGGTGCGGCGCGCCTTCTGGCAGACTGATGGCATCGCTTATTGCGCAGTCTGTCACCAATGACACAAAGCAAGCAACGCCGGTCCGGTTGCTTTGGCCGACCTGGGCCGTCATCGGCTTTTTCCTGTTGCTGCCGGTGTTGATGATGGCGGTCTATTCGCTCCTGACAAAGGAATTTCGCGGCGGGGTGATCTGGGAATTTTCGTTTGCGGCCTATGACCAGTTCTTTGTCACCCGTGGGCTGTTCGGGGATGAACCGGCGCAGATCGAATGGACCTATATCGCGATCTTCTGGCGGTCTTTGTGGCAAGCAGGCGTGGCCACCATCATCTGTCTGATCGTTGGTTTTCCAACTGCATGGTTCATCGCCACGCGCCCGCCCGCATCGCGCGGTATCTGGCTGTTTCTGATCACCATTCCCTATTGGGTCAATCTGCTGATCCGCACCATCAGCCTGAAGTTTCTGATCCGCGATAACGGACCGATGAATGATACGCTGATGTCTTTCGGAGTGATCGACAGCCCGCTGTCGCTGGTCAACACCGATTTTGCCGTGCTGTTGGGTCTGTTCTACAGCTATCTGCCGTTCATGGTTCTGCCGATCTATGCTGCGGTCGAGCGGTATAATTTCACCCTGTCGGAGGCAGCGACAGATCTTTATGCCTCGCGTTGGGTAACCCTGCGCGAGATCGTCCTGCCCATCGTAAAGCCTGGCATTGTGGCAGGGTGCATTCTGGTTTTCGTGCCGTCGCTGGGGGCGTTTCTGGCGCCCGATCTGCTGGGCGGGGCCAAGACATTCATGATCGGATCGCTGATCGAAGAGCAGTTCAAGGGCACGCAAGGCAACTGGCCGTTTGGGGCAGCAGTGGCGATGATCCTGATGACGTTGGTATTGATCGCCCTGCTGATTTACGCCCGGGCCGGCGTCAAAGGGGGTGGCGCATGAAAGGTGTCCGGCACTACCCCGGTTTCCATGCAATGACGGTTTTCTGCCTTTTCGTGCTTTATGCGCCTTTGGCCGTCGTCACTGCTTATTCGTTCAACGATTCAAACTCGATCACCACATGGTCGGGTTTGTCACTGCGTTGGTATGTCGATGTGTTCACCGGGCTGGAAGCGGACCGGTTTCGCGGTGCGGCGTGGAATTCGATCAGCATCGCATTGATGGCGGCGACAACAGCCACAGCCATCGCGATGGCCGCCGCAGTCGCCATGGTGCGCAGTGGCAGGTTCCGGGGTAAATCGGCGACATTTGCGCTGATCAACCTGCCGCTGATGGTGCCCGAAATTGTAACCGCCGTGGCCACGCTGATCTTCTTTTCCGCCATCGGTTTCACCACCGGATACATGACCATCCTGATCGCCCACACGGTTTTCTGCATCCCATTCGCCTATCTGCCCATCGCCGCCCGCCTGCAAGGGATCGAGGCGACCTACGAGACGGCTGCGCGCGATCTCTATGCAACCCGCGCGCAGGCGTTCCGGCTGATCCTGTTGCCGCTGCTGGCACCGGGTATCCTGTCGGGCTATCTTCTGGCCTTCATCATCAGCCTTGACGATTTCATCATCACCAACTTCGTCAAGGGCGCGGGGATGGAGACCTTGCCGACGGCCATTTTCGGATCGGTCAAGCAAGGCATCAAACCCAACATCATGGCGATTTCAACCCTGATGCTGGCGGTATCAATCCTGTTCGTCACGCTCAGCTACATCATCAACCGCAAGGGCCAGAAGGCTCTGTGACCATCCACCAACAAGGAGTGTCTGGAATGAAAAAACTGCTTTGTACCGCTGCCCTGCTGGCGTCCTCTCCGGCTTTTGCCGTGGGCGAACTGAAAATCTACCATTGGTTCGAATACATCCCCCAGGAACTGGTGGACAAGTTCGAGGCGGAAACCGGCATCACGGTGACGATAGACACATATGACAGCAACGAAGCCATGCTGGCATCGCTGAAAGCGGGCAAGTTGGGCCAGTATGACGTGGCAGTGCCCGGCGATTTCATGGTGGGCATCATGGCCGCCGATGGCCTGCTGGACAGTTTCACCCCGGCCGAGATGCCCAACTTCGGCAACATCGCCCCGCAATGGCTTGACGTGCCGTTCGATAAGGGCCGCACGCATTCGATTCCCTATCAGTGGGGCACCACGGCGTTTTCGGTGAACCGCGATGTCTATCCGGGCGATATCTCCAGCCTTGGCATCATCTTCAACCCGCCAGAGGCGTTGAAAGGCAAGATCAACGTGCTGGACAGCCAGAATGAGGTGCTGGTGCTGGGATCGCTTTATCTGGGCATCCCGCAATGCAGCACCGACCGCGCGCAGTTGAAAGCGTTGAGCGATATGCTGGTGAATGCCAAGCAGAATTGGGCCAGTTTCGGGTCGGATACCGCCAAGGATGTGCTGGTATCCGGCGATGCGGCGGCGGGCATGATTTACAATGGCTTTTCCGCCAAGGCGCGGGCCGAAGGCGCGAATATCGAATATTCCTACCCCAAGGAAGGCAATGTGCTGTGGATGGACAATATGGTGCTGTTGGCCGATGCCCCCAATCGTGACAGCGCCATCAAGTTCATGAACTTCCTGCTGGAGCCGGAAAACGCCGCCGCCGTCACCAATTATGCCGCCTATACGTCTGGTGTTGTCGGGGTGGAGCCGTTCCTGGCCGATGCCATCAAGAACAGCCCGGAAAACAACCCGCCGCCGGATGCCACGCCGGGCGTATTCGTGCAGGCCTGCGATCAGGAAACCCAGCAGCTTTATGATGCGATCTGGACCAACCTGAAGAAATAAGCCGGTTGCACCGGGGCCACAGCGACCCCGGTGCATGATCTTCCTCCACGATGCCAAAGGATGTTCCCGATGCGCCTTGCCCTTTGGCAGGACCGATCCCCCATCGGGGATCAGGCCGCAGCCATAAACCGGATCGACCAGGCTGCACGCGCTGCGGGTTGCATGGGGGCTGCGGTCCTTGTGTTGCCGGAAGTCTATTTGCCGGGTTACAATCATCAGGCGATCCGGGAGCGTGCCTTGCCGCGCACCGCTGCGGTGTTGGATCAGATCGGCGCGATTGCCCGTGCCGCGCAATGTGCGATCGTGCTGGGGTATGCAGAGCGGGACGGCGACGCGATCTTCAACGCGGCGATGGTTTTTGGTGCCACGGGCGATGCCATCGCCCATTATCGCAAGATTCAGCTTTTTGGCCCGCGCGAAAAGGCCATCTATAGTGCCGGGTCGCATCACGCGGTATTCGAGTTTCACGGCCATAAAGCTGCGCTGTTGATATGTTACGACATCGAGTTTGCATGCCATGTTGCGGCTCTGGCCAAGCAAGGGGTAACGCTGATTCTGGTGCCGACGGCAAATATGGAACCTTTTGATCATGTTGTGCGGCACACCGTTGCTACGATGGCGGCGAATTATGGCATGACGATTGTGTATGCCAACTACTGCGGCAGCGACGGAGATCTTACCTATGTCGGGGGCTCGCTGATTGCGGGCCCGCATGGTGAGATTTTGGCGCAGGCGGGGCGAGGCCCGGCCATGCTGGTTGTCAACATGCCGGATCGTGACCCGGCACGGTTATCTACCCAAGGCGCGGACTATCGCCGCATCGCAGTTTCGCCCGGGGTTGCGCCATGAACAGCCTGAAACTGCGCCTGAAGTGCGCGGACCTGTTGCGATCAGGCCGGGTCAGCTTCCGGTGCTTGCAGACGCGTTGAACCGCGAGATGAACTGATCGAAACGCGCACTTGCGCCGCCACCGAACAGGTGGCCGGGAGATCCTTCTGCGGCGACCACACCCTGATCCAGAAACAGGATGCGGTTCGAGACATCCCGCGCGAAGGCCATCTCGTGGGTGACGATCAGCATGGTGCGGCCCTCGTGCGCCAGCGCGCGCATGACCGACAGAACCTCGCCCACCAGTTCGGGGTCCAGCGCCGAGGTTGGTTCGTCGAACAACAGGACGCGCGGTTTCATCACCAGAGCCCGGGCAATCGCCGCGCGCTGTTGTTGGCCGCCCGATAGCTGGGCTGGATAGAACGTGGCGCGGTCTGACAGCCCAACCCGTTTCAAAACTGCTTCGGCTTCGTCCCGCACTTCGGTGCGGTTGCGGTGTTGCACGTGAACGGGGGCCTCCATCAGGTCTTCGATAACTGTCATGTGGCTCCAGAGGCAGAAGTTCTGGAACACCATCGATACTTGCGTGCGCAGGCGGTCAACCTGGGCTTGGTTGGCGATGCGCAGGGTGCCGTTGGCAGACCGCAGGCCGACTTCTTCCCCCAAAATGTGCAATTGCCCGGCGGTTGGCAACTCGAGCAGGTTGAGACAGCGCAGGAAGGTGGACTTGCCCGCCCCCGACGCTCCAAGGATCGACACCACCTCGCCTTCGGCCGCGCAAAAGTCGATGCCTTTCAGGACTTCGAGGCTGCCAAAGCTTTTGCGCAGACCGCTGGTGGCAATGGCAGGGGGTAGGTGGCCTGCAAGGGCGGTGGGCATGGTTGGCTCCGGGAATTGGGTCATGTGCGGCGGTTAATATTGAGGTGCAGTTCGACCGCCGCGATCGCCAGGCTGAGAGCGAAGGTCATCGTCAGATAAATCGTGCCGCTGACGACAAAAACCTCCATGACGCGGTAGGTTGTGGCGATCAGCTTATGGGCGATGCCGGTAACCTCATGCAGGGTGATGATGCTGGCAAGGGCGGTTGCCTTGACCATCAGGATC
>JANNAV010000277.1:0-2883 GCA_031384695.1 Paracoccaceae bacterium | reverse complement strand
CCTTCAATCTGAATCAGATTGAAGGAAATCCGCTTTAGGGCGCGATTGCCGATAGAGCGGGGGGCCGACTGCCCCCCCCACCCCCCCGTGGATATTTGTGCAGTAAAGAAGGTGGAACGCGGATGCGGAGTGTTGGGCGGGTTCTGTCGGTGGCGTCGGAATGCGTGCCGTTGATCAAGACCGGTGGGTTGGCGGACGTGGTGGGGGCCTTGCCGGGGGCATTGGCCGCGCAGGGGTGGGAGATGCGGGTGATGTTGCCTGCCTATCGCGCGTTGCGCGGGCATCTGGCGGGAATGCTTGAGGTTTGGGCCGAGGCGGATCTGTTTGGCGGCCGGGGGGCGGTGTTTCAGGGCGAGGTGGCGGGGGTTTCGCTGTTGTTGCTGGACGCGCCGCATCTTTATGACCGTGAGGGCGGGCCTTATGGGGCGGCGGGCGGTGATTGGCCGGACAATGCGCAGCGGTTTGCGGCGCTGAGTTGGGCGGCGGCGGCGATTGCGCGGGGGGGGGCTGCGGACGCCTGGGTGCCAGATGTGCTGCATGCGCATGACTGGCAGGCGGGGTTGGCGCCGGCCTATCTGCGCTATGCGGGCGGCGGGGTGCCTTCGGTGATGACAGTGCATAACATTGCGTTTCAGGGTTGGGCGCCGGCCGCGATGCTGGGGGCGTTGCGCCTTCCGGGGGCTGAGTTTCACGCGGGCGCGCTGGAGTATTATGGCGGGCTTTCCAGTTTGAAGGCGGGGTTGATCACGGCGGACCGGATCACCACCGTGTCGCCCAGCTATGCGGCGGAGGTGATGCGGCCCGAAGTCGGCATGGGGCTGGAGGGGGTGATCGCGGCGCGGGCGGGGATCGTGAGCGGGATTTTGAACGGGGTGGATACTGGCGTGTGGTCGCCCGAGGCGGAGGATTTGCCGTATTCGGTGAAGGCGATGCAGGGGAAGGCGGCGGCGCGGGCGGCGCTTTCATCTGAGTTCGGGCTGGAGGTGCCGGGGGTTCTGGCGATTCTGGTCAGCCGGTTGACCGATCAGAAGGGGATAGACCTTTTGGCGGCGGTGGTGCCGGGTCTGGTGGCGGCGGGCGGTGGGTTGGTGGTGCTGGGGTCGGGCGATGCGGCGCTGGAGGCGGCGGTTCTGGGGTTGGCAGAGGCGCATCCGGGGCGGGTGGCGGTGCGGATCGGTTATGACGAGGGGTTGAGCCACCGGATGTTTGCGGGGGGTGATGCGGTGCTGGTGCCCTCGCGGTTCGAGCCTTGCGGGCTGACGCAGATGTATGGCTTGCGCTATGGCACAGTGCCGGTGGTGGCCAATGTGGGGGGGCTGGCGGATACGGTTATTCATGCCAGCCCGGCGGCGCTTGCGGCGGGGGTTGCGACGGGGATCGTGTTTCATCCGGTGGACGCGATGGCCTTTGCGGGGGCACTGCGGCAGGTGGTGGCGTTGCACGCCTCGCCTGCGGTTTGGGCCAAAGTGCAGGCCAATGCGATGCGGGCCGATGTGGGGTGGGGACGGTCTGCCAGTGCTTATGCGGCGCTTTACGCAGGCCTGATGGCGTGAACGGCGCAAGCATATCGGTATCGGCGGGGACACCTTGGCCGATGGGGGCGACGCTGGTGAGCGCGGGGGTGAATTTCGCGGTATTTTCGGCGGATGCGGACAGGGTGGAGTTGTGCCTCTATTCGGCCGACGGGCGGCGCGAGTTGGTGCGGCTGGCGATACCGGAGCGGACCGGCGACATTTGGCATTGCCATGTCGAGGGAGTGGGGGCGGGGCAGTTGTACGGCTTTCGCGCCCAAGGGCGTTATGCGCCGGATGAGGGGTTTCGCTTTAACGCTCATAAGCTGTTGCTGGACCCCTACGGCAAGGGGCTGGCGGGGCGGCTGCGCTGGTCGGACGCGCTGATGGGGTACAAGATCGGCTCGGCGCGCGGCGATCATTCGTTCGATGTCCGCGACTCTGCGTTTGCGATGCCGAAATCGGTGGTGGTGGACACGGCCTTTGACTGGGGCGATGACCGCGCGCCGGGCACCGCCATGGCCGATACGGTGATCTATGAGGCGCATGTGAAGGCGGTAAGCCATTTGCATCCCGGCGTGCCGGCGGCGTTGCGGGGGCGGTATCAGGGGCTGGGGTCGGCGGCGATGATCGGGCATTTGCAGCGCCTTGGGGTGACGGCAGTGGAACTGCTGCCGGTGCAGGCGTTCTTTGACGACCGGTTTCTGGTGGCCAAGGGTTTGAAAAACCATTGGGGTTACAACACCATGGGGTTTTTCGCGCCCGAGCCGCGTTATGGCGGCGTGCAGCCGTTGCGCGAGATGCAAGGCATGGTCAAGGCGCTGCACAAGGCGGGGATCGAGGTTATTCTGGATGTGGTTTACAACCACACCGGCGAGGGCGACGAGTGGGGGCCGACCATCGGCTTTCGCGGCCTTGATAACCGCAGCTATTACCGGCTGACCCAGGGTGGGCGCCATTATGCCAATGATGCGGGCACCGGCAATACGCTGGACCTGACGCATCCGGCGGTGTTGCGGATGGTGATGGACAGCCTGCGCTATTGGGTGGAGGCGGTGCGGGTGGACGGGTTCCGCTTTGATCTGGGCACCGTGCTGGGGCGCGGCGTGCGGGGGTTTGATGCGAATGCGGGGTTCTTTGCGGCGATCCGGCAAGACCCGGTGTTGGGGCGGGTGAAGCTGATTGCCGAGCCTTGGGATATCGGGCCGGGGGGGTATCAGTTGGGCGCGTTTCCGCCACCGTTTTCCGAGTGGAACGACAAGTACCGCGACGGGGTGCGGCGGTTCTGGCGGGGCGATGCGGGGATGGCGGCGGAACTGGCGCGCAGGCTTTTGGGCTCGGCCGACCGGTTTGATCATGGGCGGCGGGCGGC
>JANNAV010000334.1:0-7343 GCA_031384695.1 Paracoccaceae bacterium | reverse complement strand
GGTTCACCGACAAAGCCCGCGACCCAGGCATTGACCGGGCGGTTGAAAATCTCGCTCGGCGTGCCCCATTGCTGCAATTCGCCGTCATGCATCACGGCGATCATGTCGGCCATCGACAACGCCTCAAGCTGGTCATGGGTGACATAGATCATCGTGGTGCCAAGGCTGCGCTGCAAATGCTTGATCTCACCGCGCATATGCGCGCGCAATTTAGCGTCAAGGTGGGCAATCGGTTCGTCGAACAAGAACAGTTTCGGTTCGCGCACAATTGCCCGCCCTATGGCCACCCGCTGTTTCTGGCCGCCCGACAGTTCGGATGGGCGGCGGTTCAGCAGATGGTCAATCTCCAGCAGTTTGGTGGCGGATGTGACGCGTTCTTTGATCTTGTCCGCATCAAACCCGCGCAGGCGCAGCGGGTTGGCGATGTTGTCAAACACCGATTTATGCGGATAAAGCGCATAGTTCTCGAAAACCATCGCCACATCGCGGTCTTTGGGCGGCAGATCGTTGATCCGCTGACCGTCAAACAAAATATCGCCTGCGCTGATATGCTCCAGCCCCGCAATCATCCGCATGGTGGAAGACTTGCCGCAACCCGACGGGCCAAGAATGCTGACAAAGCTACCATCGTCGCATTCAAGATTAAGCTCGCGCACAGCGGGACTCGTGCCGTAATACTTCCACACTTTATTGATCGAAATCCGTGCCATCTGGCCCCCCGGTTTATTCTAAAGATTGCCCAAACCAACGAAGGATCGGGCGCTATTCCTTGACGGCACCCATCGTCATGCCGGTCACCAGATATTTGCGGATCACCAACCCCAGCAGCATCATCGGCAGGGTGGTCACCACACCCGCCGCCATGATGGCGCCCCATTGGATATTCTGCGGCTGCACTAGTTCGCGCGTGGCCACCGGCAAGGTTTTTGCTCCGCCCGATCCGATGATGGCCGCGAACAGAAAGTCATTCCACGCAAACAGAATGCACAGCACGATAAACGCCGCAATGCCCGGTGCCACCAAGGGCAGGATCGACATGAACGCCTGAAAGCGCGTTGCCCCATCGACCATCTGCGCCTCTTCAATCGAATAGGGCACGTTGTCGAAGAACCCTTTCAGGATCCAGATCGCGAAGGGCAGATTGAAGGTGGTGTAGGCAAGGATCAGGCCGGGCAACGTGCCGATCAGATCGAATGATCGGAAGATCGCGTAAAGTGGCACCATGACCGCCACCACCGGGGCCATCCGGGTAGAGATGATCCAGAAAAACAGATCCCCCTTGCCGCGAAATTCAACCCGGCTAAGGCTGTAGGCCGCCATCGACCCGAAGGTCACCGCAATCACCGCCGACCCGCCCGCCGCAATCAGGCTATTGGCCATGTATTCGCCAAAGTTGTTGTCATAAAACAGGCTTTGGTAGTGTTTCAGCGTCGGGGTGAAATCGAAAAATACCGTGACCCCGGCCCAGTCACCAACTTCGGGGATGTTGAACGCCTCCAGCAGATCTTTGAAGGACGAGACGAACATCACAAAGATCGGCAGCAGCGTCCAGATCAGGTAAATGGCCAGAAAGATGACCGAGAATATCTTGAAAGCCACGGCCAACGGCGATTTATACTGAACCACATCCCGCGATGCCATGAGTTACACCCTTTCCGATTTTGGTTTTTCAAATATGCGCACCAAGATTTTGCCAAGTATGATGGTGACGATCAGCAGTGTCAGCGCAATCGCCGCCCCACGCCCCAGCTTGAAGAATTTGAACGCCACTTCGAACAGATAGATCGGTAGGATCTTGGTCGAATCCGCAGGCCCACCGCCGGTCAGCACAAGTGCCGCGTCGATGAAGCGAAAATTATCCATAAAGCGCAGCATGATGGCGATCAGCAGCACGGGATACAGGTTTGGCAGCGTGATGGCAAAAAAGTTGCGCAAGGGCGAGGCGCCATCGACCATGTTTGCTTCCAGCTGATCCTGTGGCACGCGTTTCAGCCCGGCAAGTGCAATCAGTGTAATCAGCGGCGTCCACTGCCAGACATCGACCAGCACAATCGCCAGCATCGCCGTGTCGGTGTTGGACAGGATCGACCCGCCCCCCAGCAACCCTAGGCTTTGGAACAGCCAGTGATACCAACCAAAGGTGCCGTTATATAAAAACAGCCAGACCAGACCGGCGACGGCAGGGGCCATCATCATCGGCATCAACAGGGCGGTCACCAGAAACTTTTCCCAACGCGCGCCGTTGACGATGACTGCCAGCAGCAAGCCAATGCTAAGTTGCAGCGTTAGGCACATCGCGCTGTATTGCGCCAGCAGAACCCAGCCTTCCAGAAAACGCTCATCGCTGAACAGCCGGGTGTAATTTTTCAGGCCAACCCATTCGCCGTCGCCCACCCCGACGTTCTGCAACGACATCACAATCAGCCAGACAAACGGATAAAGCGAGATAAACGCCAAAACCGCAATCGCGGGGGCCATCAGATACAGGTAATATCGCCGTGGCGCTGCAGGGTTCAAAAAGGTGGGTAACGGCAGTGGCGCAGTCACCGGGCGCGCTTCGATTTCGGTCAAGGTGCCGCGGGCGCGGAACAATGTGGCCCCGCGCGGCGCAGCCGCTGGGCCTGCGTTTGTCACTCCACTGGTCATTAAACGCGGCCTCCTGTAGCGGGGTATTGGTGTCATTGTTTGTCTTAACAGCGTGGCACTGCGGGCAAAAAACCCCAGTGCCACGCGTCATTGCAGGGCTTAGGCGTCGTTCAAACTATCCAGCAGGGTTTGGACGCTGACGGCGGTTTCTGCGGGCGTTTGGGCGTTCGACAGCATCTTTTGAGTCTCTGAGGCGATGATCGAATGATATTCGTTCGCCTCGGGGATTTTCGGGCCCAACACAAAGTTCGGATCCTTGATGCCAAAGTCATAGACCGCCGCAAAGGTCAGCGCGTTGGGCATTGTGGTTGGCCGCTCGCGCGCCGCAACGACGTCGGGCAGCGCAAGTACCGATTTGCGAGTCGGCGTGCCGCCAAGCCCGGCCAGAACCTCGTATTGGTTCTGCTGCGAGGTTGACCAGATCGCAAACAGATAGGCAGCGCGTTTGATTTCTTCAGACGCGTTGCCGCTGATGCCGATGCCGCCGATACCACAGTTGGTGCCGTTTACTGCTTCGCCGCCATTCAGGATCCATTCCGGCGCACCTTTGGGGCAAGGCGCATAGGCCGTGCGGCCGCCGCTTGCCACCGAGGTTTTCTCATCCTCGATCGAGGCTGCAAATTCGTGATACTGAACCTGCATCGCGATATTTCCGGATTGATAGACCGTGTTCAACTCCAACGTGCCATTGGCCAGGTTGTCGGGGTGTGACACATCTGCCAGCGCCTTGAACTTCTCCAGCATCAGCACCGATTGCTCGTCGCCCCACTTGGTTTTGCCGGGCGTTTTGCTGCCGATCTTGTCGTCGATGTCGAAATCGGTCCAACGACCGTGGGCGAACATCATCCGCTGAATATCCAGCTGCGTGGTCCAGGCGAATGTGCCTTGATGCTGGGCATAGCCGTAGGGCACGTCTTCGCCGGCCTCTTTGCGGGTCTTGAGATAGGTCGCAAAATCAAGGACGTTCTTCCAGGTGGTGTCGTTGGTGTATTCCATCGCATAGCCATATTCGGCCTCGAACGCTTTGGAGTTGGCCTCGAACACATCTTTGCGGTAAAACGTGCAGGCCACGGCAGCATCGTATGGCAATGCAATCACCTTGGCACCATCATAGTAACGCCCACATGCGGTCTGAAAGTTGTCGAACCAGACATCATCGCCGTAACCTTCGGGGTCTTGCGGTAGCGTCTCATCACCAAACATCGGCGACAGATCGGCGTAAAATTCGGCAAATGGTGCGCCGATGGGCTTGTCCTGGATGTATTGCAGCGGATAGTCCGCGTTGCCGCTGCGCAAGTCGATCCCAGCCTTCTGTTGCACGACCGGCAGGTCATCAGTCAGAATCTCGACTTCGATCCCCGTCAGATCGTAAAACGACTTGATCTTTTCACGGATCGCAAAGGATGGCGGAGTGTTTTCGGAAAGAAATACCAGTTTTGATCCGGCAAACTGCTTCCATTTTGCATCGTCCGACGACTGCGCCTGCACCCGGGTGCTCATCATCGTCGAGTTCAGCCCAATTCCAAGTGCGCCAGTGCCAAGCATGGTTACCGCGCTGCCACCAAGTTCCATAAACCTGCGTCTGCTGACACTTTTGTAGAGTGCATTCTTCGGCCGATAAAACATGTTGTTCCCCCCCTGATTGTTGCCCGGCCGAAACGTCGGTCCGGTCGTATCGATGTTTGTTATCTGCCGTCGTGACCGTGTCGCCTCCTCCCAGAGACAATGCGCCGTCACGCTTTATTGTGGTCTCTGCGCGCGACAGCATACCACATTGCAGCCTATCGACATGTTAGCGGGATTCTATGCGTCTTGTAAATTATTTTCTTCAGAAAGCGATAAAAATGCTTGAAATGATGATGTTTGGCCTTGATCGGGCTTATGATCCTTAGAATAACTGCCTTAACCAGTCGTTTTTTCCATGGAGTTGGGGTAGGCGCCGCAAAATCGTCACGAGCAGGAAAAAGTTTTTCAGCATGTCAGCAGATTTCTTGGTGGCCGAATGCACAGCACCCGACCGCGCCAGAATTATCGGAGGCCTTTGATCTGTCCAAAACCCGGCCGATTTAGGTGTGTAGTCCCGTACTGTGGTGATACGTCTGACGCATCAGGGACGGAGGCAATATGGGACAGGTTCTACCCGGCAGCGCCACCACGACAGAGGCGGTCCGTCGAGCGATTCAGCGGAGTGAAGAGAGCGTAAGGGCTCTGGCGCGGCGCTACTCGATCAGCCCGACGACGGTGCAGAAATGGCGGCAGCGGTAGGTTGTGACCGACAAGCCGATGGGTCCGAGCGACCCGCATTCCTCGGTTCTCAGCATCGAACAAGAGGCGGTGATCGTCGCTTTTCGGCGTCACAGCCTGCTGCCGTTGGATGACTGTCTCTATGCCCTGCGGCCTGCGATCCCGCGTCTAACCCGGTCGTCACTGCATCGCTGCCTTCAGCGGCACGGGATATCCCGCTTGCCCGACATCGATGGCGATCTGCCCGCCAAGAAGAAGTTCAAAGCCTATCCCATCGGCTTCTTTCACATCGGTATCGCCGAGGTGCGCAGCGGTGGAGGCAAGCTCTACCTGTTCGTAGCCATTGATCGCACGTCGAAATTCGCCGTGGCGCGGCTCTATGACGAGGCGACAAGGCGCACATCCGTCCAATTCCTGGTGGAGGTGCTGATCGTCGTCCCCTACAAGCTGCACACGCTCCTGACCGATCGAGCCATTCTAACGCCATTGGTCCGAGAGACTATGGCGAGGGGCATCCAGTTCGCCGAGCAGCCCCGCAACCGAAACACGATTTACTCGCGAAAAAGCCGCTTCGACATGATCTGCGACGCAAACAAGATCGAACATCGGTTGTCCGCCATCACCGCCCATGGAACAGTTTAGCATGATTGCCCATCAGAGGGTTTCTGGCATGGCAAGGAGTGTCACCTGAGCCGATACAGTTGAACCGGCTTCTTTGCCGCCCACTTGATCACCTGCTTTGCCTCCAGGTCCAGTTGAACAGCCACCAGCCGTCGGTGCTGACGGGAAGAAACAGCCCTTCCGATAGATGCGACAGCAGGGCCGCTTTGGCCGCAGGAAGCGTCATTCCGGGTTCGTGGTGCGGCAGGATGGCAAGCATCGCTTCGCGCATCGCCGAGTACTTCGTCCGGCAAAGCTGGTCGATCCGACCCGGAACGTTGATATTCTCGACCAAGACCTTGTCATCCGATTTCGCCTTAGACATCGATCTTTCCTCCAACCTCGATCTTCGGATTGCGAAACTGCATTCCGGCCCAGGCCGTGAAGAGCTTGAAGAAGAAGCTCACCGAGTGGGTCTTGAGATTTGGGATGTCATGCGGCAGTCCGGACCTGTCGGCAAGGTCTCCCGCCATGGTACGAAACTCGGCCCTGGGCATGGCGCCCTCTGGCCACAGAAGCAGATACAGGCTGATCCAGTGCCCGCCTTTAGCCTCGATGAAGACTGGTGTGTTGCAGCAGGCGGCGATGACGCGACGCGTGCCAGAAGTCGGCGTAAGTCGAAACTCCCGCAGGTTCTCGGCACCAGTCACTATCCGGACGCGGTCCTTGCGATACTCGGCGCAGGGCGTTGCACCAGGTGCCGTCAGGATGTCCGGCGCACCCGGAAGCTTTCCGATCCGGCCAGCCGCCTCTCGGCAGCTGTTGCAACGACATTCTGTAACGGTGATCGGTCGCCCGGTCAGTTCCAGCCTTGTCCTGCCGCATTTGCAGCTTACTCGTATTTCATGCTTCATGCCGCGCGCTCCTCATTGCTTATCGGCTACAGGCCCCTCAACACGCGGTCGAGTGTTTCTGCAAACGTCGCAGCATGGGTCTCAAATCCGGTATGGTCCCCAGGGAACCCTGTCGGCTCGACGCCCAGTTTCAAGGCCAGCGCGCGGCTCATCCTGTCGATAGCGAAACCCGCTGAATCCTAGCCGATCGCGACCACGATCGGGGGCCGATCGTCCCGAAGTGCCGCGATGTCCGGCTCATAAGTCGAGAGGGGGACAATGCCGTGGGCTAGCCAGTACTCGAAGTTGCGGCTGACCCGCTGGAAAGTCTCCGCAGCTTCTGCTGTCGGTTCAACTTCTGGACGTATCTCGCCCGAACCTTCCGCATTCCCGAACCCAGCCGGTAGTTGGAGGGAAACGGGCACTTCTGTTGCAGAAAAGCACAGCAAGCCTCAAGGCGAGATCTCCCCGGCCATCACCGCGCGTCCGTGGACAGCGAGGACTGCTGCGAACTTTGGGCAGCCGAACTGCCGCGCCACGTCGAGGATGCGGAGATCGTAGGCGGCTCGGCCGATCAGCCGAAACAGATCCGACGCGTGAAACTCCCTGTTCTTGCTCGGTGCAGCCTTGATCAGACGGTGCAATTCCCGTTCCGCCGGATCAGGCATGTGCTGAGAGCTGGAATCCTCTGCAGGCGGCGCTGCTGCACTTGCCGAAGTCCGCCACTTTCGCATGAACCCTAGCAGAAACCCTGCTGGAACAGCCTCGTTTCCCCGCGCCTTGTTGAAGGCGACGAAGCGATCCCAGATCGCCTGAGTGTCGACATTCCAACAGGCGAGCGAGGTTTTCGCCGCTTTGATCATCTCAGCCCAAGGCGTGTGATACACGTTGGCTCTCGCGTCGATTTCGATCCTTCCTGCAAAGATAGTTTTGTTCTTAGAGTCTCTAGATAGTGATGTG
>JANNAV010000265.1:0-5179 GCA_031384695.1 Paracoccaceae bacterium | reverse complement strand
CCAGCGCCAGCGTCAGACAGCGCATCACATGCCCGGTGCCGATCTCGGTCGAGGCATCACAGCGCAGGGCGACATTCAGGCTCATGCGCGGGGATAAAGGGCGGCAAAGATGCTTTCGGCGCGGGCCCAGTCCTCGGGCGTATCAATATCCTGCACCCGGTGGCGGGGCAGGGTCAGGCCCACCGCACCGGGGCCGAACACCGGCACCCCCGCCGCCCAGGTGCCGGCATATGCCACATAAAACTGCCCCGCATCATGCCAGGCCTCGGGCAAATCCTGGCTTCGCGTCTGCATATGCCCGGGGTACATCATCGCCAGCCCGCCCAAATCGTCGCGCAGCAAAGCCCGCTGCACCGGATAGCCAAAGCGTGTCACCGAAACCACATAAACCGCCCCACCCTCGCGCAGCCGCGCCAAACCGGCGCGAAGATCCTCCGGCAAAACCAGCGGTGCCGTGGCGTAAAGACAGCAAACCGGCACCTCGGGCAAAAGCCCCAACGCCGCCACCGCATGCGCCATCACCGGCACCGTCGGGGTCAGGTCATCCGCCAGTTCCGCAGGCCGCAGGAACGGCACCTCGGCCCCTTCGGCGCGGGCGACCGCCGCTATTTCCGCGTCATCCGTCGATACCAGGATGCGCGCGAATACCCCCGCCTCGCGCGCCGCCCTGATCGACCAGCCGATCATCGGGCGGCCGTGAAACGGCGCCACATTCTTGCGCGGAATGCGTTTGGACCCGCCCCGCGCCGGGATCACGCAGATGCTCATAACACGCCCGCAAGCGCTGCCACCACCCGGTCCTGATCGGCATCGCTCAGGCCATAGTAAAGCGGAATGCTGATGGCCTCGGCGTAATAGGCTTCCGATGCCGGGAACTGGCCGGGGCCAAACCCCATCGCGCGATAATAAGGGTGCAGATGCACCGGGATATAGTGCAGGTTTACCCCGATGCCCGCCGCGCGCAACGCCTCGAACACCGCGCGATGGCCAGCGCCGCCGTCCTGCGGCACCCGGATCACATACAGATGCCAGCTTGAAACCCCATCCGCCGCCTGCGCGGGCAAAACCAGCGGCAGATGCGCCAGCAACCCATCATACCGCGCCGCAAGTGCCCGCCTGCGCGCCACCATCTCGCCCAGCCGCGCCATCTGCGACAGCCCAAGCGCCGCCTGCAACTCGGTCATCCGGTAATTATAACCCAGCGTGATCATCTGATAATACCACGGCCCATCCGGTGCATGGGTCATCAAGGCGGGGTCGCGGGTGATGCCATGGCTGCGCGCAAGGTCCATTGCCTGCGCAAGGCCCGCATCATTGGTGGTGCAAAGCCCCCCCTCGGCGGTGGTGATGATCTTCACCGGATGAAAGCTGAACACCGCAATATCGCTGTACCGGCAATCGCCCACAGGCTTGCCCTGATAAGTGGCCCCGATGGCATGCGAGGCATCCTCGATCACCCTGATCCCCAAAGGCGCGCAAAGCGCATGGATCGCGGCCATATCCGCCGATTGCCCGCACAAATGCACCGGCACGATCACCTTTGGCAATTTCGCCGCCGACCGCAACCTGGCCGCCAGCGCAACCGGGCACATGGTATAACTCACCGGATCAATATCGACAAAATCCACCGTGGCACCACAGTAAAGCGCGCAATTGGCCGAGGCCACAAAGGTGTTCGGCACCGTCCACAGCACATCCCCCGGCCCAAGCCCCAGCGCCATGCAGGCAATATGCAAGGCCGATGTAGCCGAATTTACCGCCACCGCATGGCTGGCCCCCACCGCCGCCGCCACCGCCGCCTCAAACGCCGGCACCTGTGGCCCTTGGGTCAGAAAGTCAGATCCCAGCACCGCCACCACCGCGGCAATATCCTTGTCCGAGATATCCTGCCGGCCATAAGGGATCATCAGATTGCCCCGATCCGGCTTGCGTTGGCGGCAATCCAGCCGCCAAGCTCGGCATCGCTCATCCAGACAGGGTTGCTGTCCGACGCATAGACAAACCCCTCCGCCACCTTCACCCCATCCTTGATCCTGACGGGCGAGGCCGACCAGTTGTGAATCGCGGGCAAAATCTTGAAATGTTCAGGGTATTCATAGGTATGCGGCGCATCCTCAAAGCCGATCATCTGCTCGTGCAGCTTTTCCCCGGGCCTAATCCCCACCACCTCGTGCCGCGCCTCCGGCGCCACCACCCGCGCGATGTTCACGATATTCATCGAGGGGATCTTTTTCACATAAACCTCGCCGCCCTCCATATCCTCGAACGCATGCCAGACCAGTTCCACCCCCTGATCAAGGCTGATCATGAACCGCGTCATCCGGGGATCGGTGATCGGCAGCACGCCACTCTCACGGATAGACTGAAAGAACGGAATGACCGACCCGCGCGAGCCCATCACATTGCCATAGCGCACCACCGAAAACCGGGTGCCATGCTCACCGCCATACGAGTTCGAGGCGACAAACAGCTTGTCCGAGGCCAGTTTTGACGCCCCGTAAAGGTTGATCGGGCTGGAGGCCTTGTCGGTTGAAAGTGCCACCACCCGCTTTACCCCGCAATCCACGCAGGCATCAATCAGGTTCATCGCCCCCATCACATTGGTCTTGATGCACTCGAAGGGGTTGTATTCGGCGGTGGGCACAATCTTGGTCGCCGCCGCATGCACCACATAATCCACCCCCCGCAACGCCCGGTAAAGCCGGTCACGGTCGCGCACATCGCCGATGAAAAACCGCACGCGCGGGTCATTGGTGAACCGCTTGGCCATCTCCCATTGCTTCATCTCGTCGCGGCTGAACACGATGATTTTCTTCGGCTTAAAGCGCGCCAGCGTCATCGGCAAAAACGCGTGCCCGAACGAGCCGGTGCCGCCGGTCACAAGAATGGTGGAGTTGGTGAACATCGCGCGCGCCTACCTTCGGTTTGAACCGCACCCTTGCCGCAACGGGCGCGCGTCCCGGTTCAATATCGCGATTTCAACGCCGGTTTCAATGCCGCGCCTCAGGCTGCTGCCCAAGCCAAGGCGCAAGTGCTGCATAACTGCGCGCCGCAGCCCCGGTCTGGCTGGCCGCAAATGCCGCCGCCGCCCGCGACATCGCGGCAAGCTGTGCCGGATCATCCAGCAACCGCCCGATCCGCAGCGCCAAAGCCGCCACATCCGGCAGGCTTTCAAACGCCCCCGCCACCGCCGCAGGCCCTGCGGCAAACGCGATGCCATAGGTTGATGGTCCCATCACCACCGGCCGCCCCAGCGCCATCGGCTCCATGATGTTATGCCCGCCATGATCCACCAGACTGGCCCCCACAAACACCAGGTCGGCCATCTGGTAATAGGCGTTCATCTCGCCGATGCTGTCGCCCAGCAATACCTGCACATCCGGCAATGGTCCCGCCATCGCGTCCTCCAAACCGGACCGGCGGGCGAAACTGATCCCCGCCGCCTGCAACGCCGCCGCCACCGCGTCAAACCGCTGCGGGCTGCGCGGGGCCCACAGGGTCCGTACATTCCCTGCGCGCAGCAAGCCCTGCACCATGCCCAGCAGCGCCGCCTCCTCGCCCTCCACCGATGACGCGATCATCAGCACGCGCGCCGCCTCCGGCCACCCCGCCCGCAGCACCGCTCCCCGCGCCAGTTGCAGCGGATCAACCCACTGATCATACTTCATCTCGCCCACGATCCGCACCCGCGCCGCCTCCACCCCGATCCGCAAATACCGCGCGCGGTAGGCCTCGGTCCGTGTCAGCACCAGCGTGAACAACTGATAAAGCGCCATCAGGTGCCGCCGCGCGCCCCGCAGATCACCGATGGACCGGTCCAGCAGATTGCCGTTCACCATCACCATCGGCACCCCCGCCCGCGCCGCCTCCATCAGCATCGCAGGCCAGATCTCGATCTCGCACACCAACCCCAGCCGTGGCTTTGCCCGCCACAAGAACAGCCGCACCGCCCAGAACAGATCCACCGGCACATAGCGGTGCGTCACCAACGCCTCGCCGTCAAACAGCCTGAACCCCTCGGCCAGACCGGCGGGCGACATATGGCTGAGCAAAACCGGATGCCCGGCCCCGATCAACTGGCGTACCAACGCGCTCACGGCCCGGGTTTCCCCCAAAGACGCCGCATAGACCCAGACCGCCCCCTTCGGCCCCACCGGCCCCAACCCCAGCCGCTGCGACAAATGCCGCAGATGCCCCGGCTCCCGGAACGCGCGCCGGATCAACAGCAGGATCACCAGCGGCGCCAGCAGATGCAACCCCACCTGCACCAGCCAATAAAGCGCCCGCGTATCCCATCCCAGTTGCCGCTTTGGGGTGTTTGCCGCAGCCATGCTGATCCCCCCGCGATGCAATTGCAAGCGGATCATAGGGTTGCAGGCTTGGCACTGGCAAGCGGCAAACCTGGCGCCTCATCCGGCCCCAACCCCCGCGCCATCTCGAAAAATGCTGCCACCAGCTTTACCCCGCGCCGCTCGTGCAGGCAGATCAGCGCCTCGTCCATCGCCATCGTCGCCGCCAACGGAATGGCAATCAGTCGCGGATCAACCCCGAACTCCGCCGCCGACACGAACCCCACCCCCGCCCCCGAGGCCACGATCTCGCGCACCGCCTCGCGCCCCTCCGCCTCGATGGCCGCCACAAGGCTCACCCCCGCCGCCCGCGCCGCCTGCTCCAGCTTGATCCGGGTTTTCGACCCCTGCTCGCGCAGCACCAGCGGCACCTGCGCCAACTCCTGAAAATTCAGCAGCACCTTGCGGGCCAGAGGATGCCCCACCGCCACAAACGCCACAATCGGGCTGGTGTTCAGCAACAGCGCCTGAAACTCCCGCCCCAAAGGCATCTCGCCCAGTACCCCCACATCCGCCGCATAACTGCGCAGCCCCCGCATCACCGCCTCGCTGTTGCCCGATTGCACCGTGATCCGCACCCCCGGATAGCGGGCGCGAAAATGCACCAGCACATGCAGAAGATGATGCGCGCTGTCGGCCAGAATGCGCAAACTTCCCACCCGCAGCGCCCGGCTTTCGGCCAGCAACTCCACCGCCTGATCCTCTGCCTCAAACAGCCGCCGGGTGATCGCCAGCAACCGCTCTCCGGCCCCGGTCAGCAAAACCTGCTTTTTGCGGCGGTCAAACAGCAGCACGTCATACTCGTCCTCCAGCTTGCGCACCTGATCGGA
>JANNAV010000260.1:0-5395 GCA_031384695.1 Paracoccaceae bacterium | reverse complement strand
TCCCGAGGCAACCATGCGCTATTCCGGTTTCAAAGTCATCGCCGAGGCCCTTACCGGCCACAAAGGCTGGACGCCCGCATGGCGCAATCCGGAACCGCAAGCGGGCTATGATTATATCATCGTCGGCGGCGGCGGTCACGGACTCGCCACCGCCTATTACCTTGCCAAGGAATTCAAACAGGCCCGCATCGCGGTGCTGGAAAAAGGCTGGATCGGCGGCGGCAATGTGGGGCGCAACACCACCATCATCCGCTCCAACTACCTGCTGGACGGCAATCAGCCATTCTACGAGTTTTCCCTGAAACTCTGGGAAGGGTTGGAGCAGGATTTCAACTACAACGCCATGGTGTCGCAGCGCGGCATCCTCAACCTGTTTCACACCGATGCCCAGCGTGATGCCTATACCCGTCGCGGCAACGCCATCCTGATGCATGGCGCCGATGCGCAGATACTGAACCGCGATCAGGTGCGCGCGATGTACCCTTTCCTGAATTTCGATAACGCGCGGTTCCCGATCAAAGGCGGCCTTGCCCAGAAACGCGGCGGCACCGTGCGCCACGATGCCGTCGCCTGGGGCTACGCGCGCAGCGCTGATCAACGCGGCGTTGATATCATCCAGAACTGCGAGGTCGCCGGCTTTCGCATCGAGAACGGTCAGGCGCTTGGCGTCGAAACCTCGCGCGGCTATATCGCCGCCAAAAAGATCGGCGTTGCGGTTGCCGGTTCCTCCAGCCGGGTGATGGTGCAGGCCGGGATGCGCCTGCCGATGGAATCCCATGTGCTGCAAGCCTTTGTTTCCGAAGGGTTAAAACCCCTGATCGACGGCGTGATGACTTTTGGCGCAGGGCACTTTTACGTCTCACAATCCGACAAAGGCGGTCTGGTGTTTGGCGGCGATATCGACGGCTACAACTCCTACGCTCAGCGCGGCTCGATGCCCGTGGTCGAGGATGTCTGCGAAGGCGGCATGGCCCTGATGCCGATGATCGGGCGCGCACGGCTGCTGCGGATGTGGGGCGGCATCATGGATATGTCGATGGACGGCAGCCCGATCATCGACCGCACCGACACGGCTGGCCTCTATTTCAACGGCGGCTGGTGTTATGGCGGGTTCAAGGCGACGCCTGCCTCAGGCTGGGTCTTCGCCCATCTTTTGGCCACCGATACCCCGCACCCAACGGCCACCGCCTACCGGTTTGACCGCTTCCGGCGTGGGTTGATGCTTGACGAAAAGGGCCAGGGCGCCCAACCGAATTTGCATTGAGGCACAGATGATCACCACCTTCAACGCAGCCCCGGATCAAGTCCGGGGCGCTGCCGTCCTCACAGGCCGCACATGATCATCAATCACCCCCTCCTCGGCCCCCGCGACGCGCAGGAATTCGTTTATCTGGGCGATGCCAACCTGATCAACCGCCCCGATGGTATGGCGGCGGATGCCGCCGACACGTTCCACGACTACCTCTACCTCCGCGACAACCCCGCAGGTCTGCACCGCGAGCTGTGGTATCACGAACAGGGCGACCGGTCCTGGCTTGTCGTCACCCGCAACACGCTGACGCACGAGATCACGCAGGTGGAACTCGCCCGCGATGTCGCCCGCGTCCAAGGCCGCTCCAAATGACCCAACCCAACCGCATCGCAGGCGGCCAGATAAACCGCGCCAAAACCCTGACCTTCACTTTCGACGGCAAATCCTATCAGGGACACCCCGGCGATACCCTCGCCTCGGCGCTCCTCGCCAACAACGTCCGCCTGATGGGCCGCAGCTTCAAATACCACCGCCCGCGCGGGCCAATCGCTGCCGGTTCCGAAGAACCCAACGCCCTTGTCGAACTCCGTTCCGGTGCCCGCACCGAACCCAACACCCGCGCCACCACGGTTGAGTTGTTCGACGGGCTGACGGCGCAAAGCCAGAACCGCTGGCCCAGCCTGCGCTTCGACGCCATGGCGATCAACGACCGCCTCTCTCCCTTCTTCGCCGCCGGTTTCTACTACAAAACCTTCATGTGGCCCGCCGCCTTTTGGGAAAAAATCTACGAGCCGATCATCCGCCGCGCCGCTGGCCTCGGCTCCCTCTCCCGCCAAGACGACCCCGACACCTACGACAAGGGCTTTCTGCACTGCGACCTGCTGATCATCGGCGCTGGCCCCGCGGGCCTCGCTGCGGCCCTGACTGCCGCCCGTTCCGGCGCACGCGTCATCCTCGCCGATGAAGATTTCCGCATGGGTGGCAGGCTGAATGCCGAAACCTACGCCCTTGGCGATCAATCGGGTGCAGACTGGGCGGCGCAAACCGTGGCCGAACTGGGATCCTTACCAAACGTTCGTTTACTATGCCGCACCACCATCCTCGGCGCCATGGACCACGGCATCTACTCCGCCGTGGAACGCGTCTCCGATCACCTGGCCCAACCTCTCCCCGACAAACCCCGCCAGATTCTGTGGCGCATCTACTCCCGCCGCGCCATTCTCGCCACCGGCGCCATCGAGCGCCCCATCGCGTTCGAGAACAACGACCGCCCCGGCATCATGCTGGCCGGAGCCATCCGCGCCTACGCTAACCGCTGGGCCGCAACCCCCGGCCAACGCATCGCCATCTTCACCAACAACGACGACGGGTTGCGCACCGCCACCGACCTTGCAGCCTTAGGCATTGATATCGTCGCCGTGATCGACCCGCGAACAGGCGGCCAACTGCTGCCCGGTATCCGCCACCTGCAAGGGGCCGAAGTCATTGATACCAAAGGCCGCCTCGGCCTTGCCGCGATCACCGTCCAAAGCCCCAAAGGCGTTGAAACCCTGAATATCACCGCCCTCGGAGTCTCCGGCGGCTGGAATCCCAACCTCGCACTCTCCAGCCACCACCGGGGCCGCCCCGTCTGGAACGACAGTATCGCCGCCTTCACCCCCGGCGCAAATGGCGTGCCAAACCTTGCCTTCGCCGGGGCCGCCAACGGGCATTTCTCCACCCACGCCGCCCTCACCACCGGGGCCGCCGCCGCCCGCGAGGCCCTTACCGCGCTCGGCTTCACGCCCACCGCCCCCGATCTGCCACCAGCCGAAGACGCCCCCACCGTCCTCACCCCCTTCTGGTATGTCGGGCACGGCAAAGGCCGCGCCTGGATCGATCTGCAAAACGATGTCACTGTCAAGGACATCAAACTGTCGCATCAGGAAGGTTTTCGCGCGGTTGAACACCTCAAACGCTATACCACCCTCGGCATGGCCACCGATCAGGGCAAAACCTCCAATGTCCTCGGCCTCGCCGTCATGGCCGAACTGACCGGCCAGACCATCCCTGAAACCGGCACCACCATCTACCGCCCGCCCACCACCCCCGTCGCAATCGCCGCCCTTGCCGGCCGCTCCACCGGCCCCGATTTCCGCCCCACCCGTCTGACCCCCTCGCACCAATGGGCCACCGAACAAGGCGCGGTTTTCGTCGAGGTCGGCATGTGGCTCCGCACCCAATGGCTGCCCCGCGCGGGCGAGACAACATGGCGGCAATCGGTTGACCGCGAGGTGCTGCAAACGCGGCGTTCCGTCGGCATCTGCGACGTCACCACCCTCGGCAAGATCGACATTCAGGGCACTGACGCCGGCGCCTTCCTTGACCGGGTCTATGCCAACACCTTTTCCACCCTCGCGGTGGGAAAGGTCCGCTACGGGCTGATGCTGCGCGAAGACGGCATGGTGTTTGATGATGGCACCACCGCCCGGATGGGGCCGCATGAATACGTGATGACCACCACCACCGCCAACGCCGTCACCGTGTTCCGCCACCTCGAATACTGCCGTCAATGCCTGTGGCCCGATCTGGACGTGCAACTGATCTCCACCACCGAGGCCTGGGCGCAATACTCCGTCGCAGGCCCCAACGCGCGGAAACTGTTGCAGAAAATCACCGATCAGGATATCTCCAACGACGCCTTCCCCTATATGGCCTGCGGCGAAATAACCGTCTGCGGCGGCCTGCGCGCACGCCTGTTCCGCATCTCGTTCTCGGGCGAGCTGGCCTACGAGATCGCCGTCCCCACCCGCTATGGCGACGCGATGATCCGTGAACTTGTGGCCGCCGGGGCCGAATTTGACGCCGTGGTTTACGGCACCGAAGCCCTCGGCGTCATGCGGGTTGAGAAGGGCCATGTCGCCGGAAACGAGTTGAACGGCCAGTCCTCTGCCCTCAACATGGGCCTTGGCAAGATGGTCGCTGCCAAGAAAGACGCCATCGGCGTGCCGCTTTCCGCCCGCGAGGGCATGGTGGCCCCCAATGGCTACCGCCTCGTCGGGGTCCGCCCGGTGGACCCCGCGCACCCCCTCACCGCCGGTTCGCATTTCATCGCCACCGGTGCCGAACCCATAGCTGCCAACGATGGCGGCTGGCTCACCTCGGTGGTTTATTCGCCGCATCTCGGCCATGCCATCGCCTTGGGCTACCTTAGAAACGGCACCGAACGCCTCGGTGAGCGCCTGCGCGCCGTCAACCTGCTCGGCGGTACCGGGACCGAGATCGAAATCGTCTCACCGCATTTCATCGACCCGGAAGGAGAGCGTCTGCGTGCCTGAACATCGCCTCAAACCGCTCAGCCCCTTGGGCCACACCACCCCGCAAACCACAACCATCGGCCCCGTCACTATCACCGAGGTCACCAGCTTTGCGCTGGCCTCGCTGGCCATCCGGCGCGGCCGCGAGGCGGATGTCGCCAAGGCCGCCAAAGCCGCGAACATCGCCTTGCCGCCCCCCGGCCAGGCCTCAATCGATGCCCTCTGGCTCGGCCCCGATCAATGGCTGATCCAGGCCCCCTTCACCACGCACGAAGATATCACCGCCCACTTCAAACCCATCTTCGGCGATGCCGCTTCCATCACCGAACAAACCGACGCCTGGGTGCGGTTCGATCTTTCCGGCCCCGACCTGCACGCCATGTTCGAACGGTTGTGCAACCTCGACACCCGCGCGATGCGGCCCGGCGATGCCACCCGCAGCGTGATCGAACACCTCGGCTGCTACGTGATCTGCCATGAAGGCCTGTTCACCCTCCTCGGCCCGCGCTCCTCGGCCAAATCCCTGCACCACGCCCTGATCACCGCCGCCAAAAGCGCCTGCTGAACCACTCCCAACAATTCGACTAGGTGTTCAGTCCCGGCATTTGGTGGAGTGGATTTAGGATGAATCTTTCGGGTTCGGAAGTCCAGCATTTGCATATAAACTCGTAGGGCGTGAGGCCTTTGAGGGTCTTCAATCGTCGCCCGAAGCTGTATGCGTCGATGAAGTCCGCGAGGTGGCGGCGAAGCTGTTCGTGGTCGCCATAGTGGAAGCGTTTTACGGTGGCATCCTTGATGGTGCGGTTCCGTTGCCCGGCAACGGTTTGCCTACAAACCGTGAGAGGAA
>JANNAV010000255.1:0-6562 GCA_031384695.1 Paracoccaceae bacterium | reverse complement strand
TCCACCCCCATCCGCGCTTTCGAGATCGGCTCAACCCAGGCGCCGTTAATGTAGAACTTCAACATATTCCCGGAAATCATTGTGCCCTCACTTGAAATGGATGTTATAGCTTTTGCGGATCGCCTCGTCGATCTGCGGCTCAATCTGGCTGCCCGCCTTTTCCAGAATCGCATTCTTGCGCGCAATCGCCTTGTCCAACAGCAACGGCCGCCCCGCTTCCACCCATTCCTTCGGGCTCATCCGGTTGCCCACGGTGGGATAGATATACTCGGTCTGCATCAAGGCCAGCGTCTGCTCTGACCCAAGATAATGCCCCGGCCCGCCAAGACAAACCTTCTTCATCGCCTCGATCGAGGTGTTGTCTTCGGTCACATCAATGCCGCGCACCGTGCGCATCACCTGCCCCAGAATGTCGTCGCCCAGCACCAGACTTTCCAGACAGAACCCCAGCAAGGAGGCATGCATCCCCACCGATTCGTACACCATGTTCAGCCCCGACAGGCCCGCCAGCGTGTTGGTGATCATCGTCTCCCAACCGGCCTGCATATCAGGCAGTTTGCTGTCCGATATCCCCGCCGCAGCGCCGCCCGGCAGATCGTAAAACCGGTGCATCTGCGCGCAACCCGCCGTCAGTAGCGCCTGCTCCGCCGATCCGCCCGACATCGCCCCGGTGCGCAGATCGCTCACAAACGGCCATGTGCCGAAAATGCACGGCGCACCCGGCAGAATCGCATTGGCATAAACCACCCCCGCCAGACATTCCGCCATCGCCTGCACAATCGCCAACGCAATCGGCGCCGGTGCCGTCGCCCCCGCCTGCCCCGCACTCAGCAACAGCATCGGCATGCCGCGCCGGATGCAATCCTCCATCACGATACAGCTTTCCTCGGCAAACTTCATCGGCGGCACCACAAAGCAGTTCGAATTTGAAACAAACGGCCGCGCCCGCCACGCCTCTTCACCGCCCGCCACCTCGTAAAGCAGATCAAAACAGCCCTTCACATGGCTTGGATCACTGAACGAAGTGCCCACATGCTTCTTGGTGCCCGAAAGGCAGGCGTAAATCGTGTTGATATCCATGTCATAGTTATCAAGCACATCCCGGCACACCATGGCGCGCTGAAAGAAATGTACGTTATCAAGGTTCTGGGTAATGCGCGCCGCATCATACAAATCCTGCGCCGTGCTTTCGCGGTAGGTGTTGGTCACCGCGTTCACAATATGCACCGCAGCACCCGCCGTGCCGAAATGCACGTTGGAACCTGTCAGATGCAGGTCATACTTCTCGTCGCGCCCGTGCAGCGTGATGTTGCGCGCGGCAATCCCCACCATATCCTCGACCAGCGCCCGCGGAAACCGGATGCGCCCGTCATCGCCCTGCACCGCGCCCGCCCCGGTCAACAACGCAACCCCCGAAGCCGGAGCCTGGCTCAACCCGATCACCTCCAGCGCCTGCATGGCACTGTCGTTGATCCTTTTCATCGCGGCCTCGCTCAGGGGCTTGTAAAGCCCCCCCGGCATCCCGGCCCGCACGGGGCGCAGATTATCGGCCAAGGGTGCCGCCCGCTCCGCCACCTTATGCGCCCGCCCACCCGACCGCCGCGACCGCGCCGGCTCACAAACCTCACCCACATTCATCTCGTCCATCTGGTCCCTGCCTTCTTTACTGCTCAAATATCCCACGGGGGTGCGGGGGTGTGAAACCCCCGCTTTTCAACAGCGGGTGCGGGGGTGTGAAACCCCCGCTTTTCAACAGCGGGTGCCGGGGTATTAAACCCCCGCTTTTCAACAGCGGGTGCGGGGGTGCGAGCCCCCCGCTCTGTCTCAGCCACGCACCCGCTCCGATTTCGGATCATACATCGGCAACAGCGACGCCACCGCTTGGTGCCGCACCCCCGCCACCTCGATCTCATAGCTTGACGCCAGCACCTCGGCCTCCGTCTGCCCCGCACAAGGCACATAGCCCATGCCAATCGCCCCGCCAAGGAAATGCCCGTAATTGCCGCTGGTCACCGGCCCCACGATTCTACCATCGCGCACCACCGCCTCGTTGTGAAACAACAACGGCTCCGGGTCTTTCAGGCGAAACTGCACCATCCGCCGCGACAGCCCCGCCTCGGCCTTGCGCAACACCGCTTCCCGCCCGATGAACGCGGGCTTTTTCAGCCGCACCGCAAAGCCGAGCCCCGCCTCCAGCACATGATCCTCGTCGGTGATATCATGGCCGAAATGCCGGTAGGCCTTCTCGATCCGGCAACTGTCCAGCGTGTGCAAGCCACAAAGCTTCAAGCCCAGCCCCGCCCCCGCCACCTCCAGCGCCTCGAACACATGCGCGGTCTGATCCGAACTGGCGTAGATCTCCCAGCCCAATTCGCCCACATAGGTCACCCGGTGCGCGCGCGCCATCCCCATGCCGATCTCAATCTGCCGCATGGTGCCAAAGGGATGGCCTGCGTTGCTGAAGTCGTTCGGCGATACCGCCTGCATCAGATCGCGCGCTTTCGGCCCCATGATGCACAGCACCGATTCCGCCGCAGTCATATCGGTGATCACTGCGAAATCATCGCCAAGATGTTTGCGCAGCCAGGCCAGATCGCGCTGCAACGTCGCCCCCGGCACCACCGCCATGAAGGCCGTCTCGGAAAGCCGCGTCACCGTCAGATCGGATTCAATACCGCCCCGCGCATTCAGCATCTGGGTGTAAACGATCCGCCCCACCGCCACATCCATCTCATTGCCGCAAACCCGGTTCAGAAACGCGCAGGCATCCCGCCCCTCCACCCGGATTTTCCCGAACGAGGTCATGTCAAAGAACCCAACCCCGGTTCGCACCGCCATATGCTCGGCCTTCTGATTCTCGAACCAGTTCTGCCGCTTCCAACTGTACTTATACTCCCGCTCCTGCCCCGCATTCGCAAACCAGTTCGCCCGCTCCCAGCCCGCCACCTCCCCAAACACCGCGCCGCGCGCTTTCAGATGCTCGTGCAACGGCGTCCGCCGCACCCCGCGTGCCGTCTCCACTTGCCGGTAGGGAAAGTGGTCGGCATACAACAGGCCCAGCGTCTCCGTCACCCGCTCGCGCAGATATTTGCGGTTCTTCTGGAACGGCTGCGCCCGGCGGATATCCACTTCCCAAAGATCAAACGGTGCTTCGCCCTCGATGATCCAATGCGCAAGCGCCATCCCCGCGCCACCCGATCCCGCGATGCCAACCGAATTGTACCCGGCGGCAATCCAGTAGCCGCCCAGTTCCGGCGCCTCGCCCAGATAATACCGGTCATCCGGGGTAAAGCTTTCCGGCCCGTTGAAAAACGTATGAATCCCCGCCGTCTGAAACAGCGGCAGGCGGTTCATCGCGTGTTCAAGGATGGGCTGAAAATGGTCCCAGTCCTCGGGCAGGGTGTCAAACATGAAATCCTCGCGGATACCGTCCATGCCCCATGGCTTGGCTTTGGGTTCAAACGCCCCGATCATCATCTTGCCCGCATCGGATTTGTAATAGGCGCATTCATCCGGCACCCGCAGCACCGGCAGATGCCCCAGACCGGCAATCGGCTCGGTGATCAGGTAAAAATGCTCGCAGGCATGCAGGGGCAAAGTCACCCCCGAAGCCTCGGCCAGATCGCGCCCCCACATGCCGGCACAGTTCACCACCACGTCAGTGGCGATATGCCCCGGCACACCGTCCGCGCCCACATAATCCACCCCCGTCACCCGGCCCGCCGCCTTCACAACCCCCACAACCTTGGTGTGTTCAAAAATCTGCGCCCCCCGCATCCGCGCGCCCTTGGCCAGCGCCATCGCGATATTGGCCGGATCGCATTGCCCGTCCAGCGGCAGATGCACCGCCCCCACCACATCGCCGATCTCCAGATGCGGATACATCGCCTTCGCCTCTTGGGCCGAGATTTCCTGCACATCCACATCGAATATCCGCGCCACCGTGGCTTGCCGCAGCAACTCCTCATGCCGGTGCGCGGTCAAGGCAACCGAGATGCTGCCCACCTGCCGCATCCCCGTCTCAACCCCGGTCTCCTGCGCCAGCTTTACATATAAATCCGCCGAATACTTCGCCAGCCGCGTCATGTTGGCCGATCCGCGCAACTGCCCGATCAGCCCCGCCGCGTGCCATGTGGTGCCGGATGTCAACTGCTTGCGCTCCAGCAGCACCACATCCGTCCAGCCCATCTTGGCCAGATGATAGGCGACCGAGCACCCCGACACCCCGCCGCCAATCACTACCGCGCGCGCATGTTTTGGAATGGTCACTGATCAGCCTCCGACGGAATCAACACAAGTTTGCCCGGATAGGTGCCCGCCGCCAGATCGGCCTGCGCGCGGGCAATATCGCGCAGCGGATAGGTTTTCGATACCACAGGCCGCACCCGTGCCGCGTTGATAATCGTGACGAGGCCCGCAAACACCTCGCGCGGCTGGTTCGTGCAACCCAGCAGCGTCAGATCATTCAGATAAACCGTGCGCAGATCGCCTGTCACCATCGGCCCCGCCACGGCACCGCTGGTGGCATAGCGCCCGCCGGGTCGCAAAGCCTCCAGCCGGTCCTGAAAGCCCACGCCGCCCACCACATCAATCACCACGTCAAACCCGCGCGCCGCTGGCACCGAATCGCGGTCCAGCACCGCGCCGCCCGCAGCCCGCACCACATGCGATTTGCCAAGCGAGCACTGCCCCGTCACATCCGCGCCGCGCAACAGCGCCAGTTGCACGGCGGCCAGCCCCACACCCCCCGAAGCCCCCGTCACCAGCACCCGCTCGCCCACCGCCACCTGCGCGCGGGCAATCAGATTGAACGCCGTGCCATAAGCGCAAGGCATCGCCCCGATCTCGATATCGCTCAAAGGCGAGGCCGTCACATCATGCAGATACCGCGCAGGCACCACGCAATACTGCGCAAAAGCCCCGTCATATTCGGATCCGATCACCGAAATGGCCATCGGATTGCCGGGCACAGGCTCCGGCTGGCAGGTTGAACAGGTCACCCGCGCCCCGATCGCGGGCTCAAACACCCCCGCGCCCAAAGCCACCACCCGCCCGCACAGATCGCCGCCCTGAATGCGCGGAAAGCCCATCGCCCCGGCATAGCCCGCAGCCCGGCCTTCTCCCTGCCCGTACCAGCCGATGCGGGTGTTGATATCGGTCATGTTGACCCCCGCCGCCAGCACCCGCACCAACACCTCGCCCGGCCCCGGCCTTGGCACCGGAATATCGCTGCGCCAGATCAGCGTTTCCGGCCCGCCATGCGCCACCAACTGCACCCCCGACATGATATCCGGTATCCCCACGCCCATGTTCTTATGCCCTTATCCGTGCATTGGCCGGATCCCACAGCGGCGCGTCCGCCTGCACCACTGCCGGATAGCGCGTGCCGAAAATCTCAACTTCCACCTGCGTTCCCGCCACGTTCAGATCGGCGCGCAGCATCCCCAGCGCGATGCACGCCCCCACCCGGTGGCCGTAATAGCCGCTGGTGGTTTCCCCAACCACTTTACCGTCATGCCAGATCGTGGACATATAGGGCGGATCCTGCTCGCCCGCCGCGATCACCAGCGTCGCAAAGCGCTTGCTCACCCCGGCCTGCTTTTCCGCCGCAAGCGAAGCCTTGCCGCGAAACTCCGGCTTGGCCCAATCGACAAACCGCTCAAGCCCGCCTTGCAGCACGGTGTAATCCGTCGAAAGATCACCCTTCCACGCCCGATACCCCTTCTCGATGCGCAAGGAATTGAGCGCGAACATCCCGAAGGGGCGCAATCCCAAGGGCGCGCCCGCCGCCATCACCGCATCCCAGACCGCGCCGGTATCCGCCACCCGGCTGTGAATTTCCCAACCCAACTCGCCGGCAAAAGACACCCGCATCAGGAACACTTCGGCCCCCGCGATCCGCCCGGTCTGAAACGTCAGCCAGCCCTTGGCAAGGTCCGCCTCCGCCACCAAAGCCAGCACAGCGCGCGACGCAGGCCCGGTCAAAATCTGGGTGGACCATTCCGCCGTGTGATCGCTCAACACCAGCCCCGCGTCCAGATGACGCCGCAACCATTCCTTGTCATGGGCCTGCGCCGTCGCCGCCGTGATCAGCAGCAATTCATCCTCGCCCAGCCGCGCCACCGACATCTCGGTGACAATCCGGCCCTTGTCATCGGCGAAATACGCCAGCCCCAGCCGCCCCACGTTCGGCACCTTGCCGGTGATCTGGCGTGCAAGCCACAAAGCCGCCCCCGCGCCCTTGATCACAAAGCGCGAAAACCCCGGCAAATCGAGGATCCCCGCCGCATCGCGCACCGCCTCGCACTCCGCCTTCACCTCGCCAAACCATGGCCCCTCGCGGCCCCAGGTCTGCTGCGCCGCCTCCGAGGTGTCATCCCCCGCCCGCGCGTACCATAAAGCCCGCTCCCAGCCGTTATATGCGCCAAACTGCGCCCCCAAAGCCGCCACCCGCCCATGCACCGCCGACAGCTTTTTCCCCCGCCCCTCAGGCCAGAAGTGGTGCGGAAAATGCATGGCATATTCATGCCCATACACCTCCATGCCCTTTTTCACGCAATAA
>JANNAV010000254.1:0-14227 GCA_031384695.1 Paracoccaceae bacterium | reverse complement strand
CGGGCGGCAAACTCTGCTACCGGGCAACCCGCCCCCCACTCCAGATCAACCAGTTCGACATCAAGCCCCAGCCGCCGCGCCATCTCCACCCACAGCGCCGAAAACTGCCCCGCCTGCGCCATCAGCACCCGGTCGCCGGGGTTCAGCGTGTTGGTGATCGCCGCTTCCCAGGCCCCCGTCCCCGACCCCGGCAGCAAAAATACCGTGCCGGTGGTGGTCTTGAAAACCTTTTTCAGATCGCTGAACAGGCCCAGCGTCAGCGCGCCGAAATCATGCGCCCGCATGTCCTGCATTGGCACATTCATCGCCTGACGCACCACCTCGGGCACGTTGGTCGGTCCGGGAATGAAAAGATGGTTGATGCCAGTGCGCATGACGCCCTCCGATACTGCCTGCGATCTCATCGCATTGCTGAAACCTTGCGCAAAGCGAAAGCGCGTTGCGCTGTAAACGCGAGAATTTACAAGATATCAAAACTGTAATATTGTCATAATAACAAAACACAAAAGGTGTGCGACAGTATGCAGAAAACCTTCATCGGGCCCCATCTCCGCCGCCTCAGGCTGGAGCGTGCCGAAACCCAGGGGGCCATGGCACGCGCCTTGGGTATCTCAGCCTCTTACGTAAATCTGCTCGAAAACAACGAAAGATCGGTCTCCGTCACCGTTCTTCTGCGTTTGTTCGAGGCGTATGGCGTCGATTGGCGCGAAATAGCCGAGGATGACAGCACCGCCAAACTCGCCGACCTGCGCGCGGTGATGCAAGACCCGCTGTTCGCCGAAACCCGCCCCGATCTTGCGCAACTGCGCGCGGCGCAAGTGCACTCCCCCGATCTGGTGGCCACGTTTCTGGCCCTGCACCGCGCCTATCAGGCCACCACCGACCAGCTTTTGTCACTCGCCGAAGGCGAAGCACCCCAGCTTGCCACCTCGCCCGAATCCGCCGTCCACAACGTGTTTCGCCGCAACCGCAACCATTTCCGCGATCTCGAAGATGCAGCCGCCGCCTTCTGGCAAGGCACCCCGCCCGAGCGTGACGAGATCTACGTCGCCCTGAAATCCCGCCTGCGCGACCGCGACGGCGTTTCTGTGCGCCTGTGTAGTGTCGAAGACCTGCCGGGTGCACTACGCGAATATGACGAGAAAAAGCGTGAGATTTTGCTCTCCGAGGCGCTCGATCACACCAATCGCACCTTCCAGCTGGTGCATATGGCGGGCCTCCTGGAACAGCGTCACCTGCTGGATAGCCTGATCACCCGCACCGGCATCACCGACCCGCGCAGTGCCGCCCGCCTGCGGGTCGAACTGGCCAATTACTTCGCCGCCGCCGTGTTAATGCCCTATGACAGCTTCCTCGCGCAAGCCCGCGCCACCAAATACGATTTCGATCATATCGCCACTCGCTTTGGCGTCAGTTTCGAGCAGGCCTGCCACCGCGCCACCACCCTGCAACGCGAAGGCGCACAAGGCGTGCCGTTCTTCTTTCTGCGCATCGACAAAGGCGGCAACGTCACCAAACGCTTCAACGCCACCGGCTTTCACCTGGCTGAATACGGCGGCGCCTGCCCGCGCCTCGATGTCCACACCTCATTCCGCAACCCCGGCCGCATCGTGCCGCAATTTGTCGAAATGCCCGACCGCAGCCAATTTTTCGTTATTTCCCGCACAGTTGACCGCCCCACCTGGGCGCGCCATTCGCAAGACAACCGCCTCGCCGTCGCCATGGGCTGTGCAATAGAGCACGCACCCGATATCGGCTACGCCGAAACCCTGAAACTGAACGACGCCCGCATGACCCCCATCGGCATCAACTGCCGCATCTGCCCCCGCGCCAACTGCGATCAGCGCGCCCATCACGCCGCCATCCTGACCCAGCCAATCGACGAGCGCCGCCGCGGCGTTACCCGCTACGACGGCTAAGGCTTGCGTGCGCGCGACACCTGAGACATCGTCTGCCAAAACCCAAACCCAAACCCGGAGCCATCATGCCTCGCGTCGTCATTCTCGGCGTCTTTGTCGCCGACACCGCCTACCGCGCATCCCGCGCGCCGCGCATCGGCGAAACCATCATGGGCGACAGCTTCGCGCTGGGGCCGGGCGGCAAGGGTTCCAATCAGGCGGTGGGCGCCGCGATGGCCGGGGCCGATACCCATTTCATCACCCGCCTTGGCCGCGATCCCTTCGCCGACATGGCGCTGTCCACCTGGGCACGCGCGGGCGTCACGCCCGCCATCACCCAGCACGCGGATGGCTATACCGGTGCCGCTTATATCTTCATCGAGGCCGCCACCGGCGACAACGCCATCATCATCTGCCCCGGTGTCGCCGCCTCGATTTCCACCGCCGATATCGACGCCAACGCCGCCCTGATCAAGAGCGCTGCCGTGTTCGTCACGCAGTTGGAACAACCGATGGATGCGGCGCTGCACGCCCTCGCACTTGCGCGGGCCGCAGGTGTCACCACAATCCTGAACCCCGCCCCCGCAGCCGCCCTGCCCGCAGGCATGCTGGCCCTTTGCGATTACGTAACCCCCAACGAATCCGAAGCCGAAGCCCTGACCGGCCTGCCCGTCACCAACCTTGACGAGGCGATTGCCGCAGCAAAAGCCCTGCGCGCAATGGGCGCAGGCGCCGCCATCATCACGCTGGGCGACAAGGGTGCGCTCTATCACTCTGCCAGCGAAACCGTCCATATCCCGGTGATCAGTGCCGGGCCGGTGCTGGAAACCACCGGTGCGGGCGATGCTTTCAACGGCGGTTTTGCCGCCAGCCTCGCCTCGGGCGCAAACCCGGTAACCGCCCTCCGCTTCGCCGCCGCCACCGCAGGCATTTCAGTAACCCGCGCCGGAACTGCACCCTCGATGCCCGCCCTTGCCGAAATCGAGGCGCTGCTGGCGCGATCCTGAGCACATATTCGCTGCGGCAGAAAGCGGGGTCAGCGGCGGATGACGGTCAGCCGGATGCCGTTGTCGGCGCGCACCGTCAGGTGGGCGACGGGCACAGGTGCGGGGTCGCCGGTCAGGCCAAAACGGAAGGCGCGGGCGAGCATCGCCAACAACAGCACGCCCTCGACCATGGCAAAGCCCGCCCCGGTGCAAACCCTTGGGCCGGACGAGAACGGAATGAACGCCTCGCGCGCACAGGTCTTGCCCGCCGGCGTTTGCCAGCGGCCCGGATCAAACGCGTCCGGTTCCGGCCAGATCCGCTGGTGCCGGTGCAGGTGCCAGGGGCTGATCACGATCTGCGCCCCCGGCGCCACCTCGCGCGTCCGCATCGCCTCGGGGCAGGCGTTTTCGCGCACCATCATCGGCACCGGCGGATAAAGCCGCAGCACCTCGCGAAACACATCGCGGGTGTAACGCAGCTTGCTGATCGCTCCAAACTGGGGCGCATCGCCCAAGCTTTCGGCCTCGGCCGCCACCCTCTCCTGCGCCTCCGGGTACATCGCCAGCAGATAAAGCCCCCAGGCCAGCGCCGAGGCACTGGTTTCATGCCCCGCCAGAAAGAAGATCGCCACCTGATCCACCATCTCTTGCGTGCCGAACCGCGCGCCGGTGACCGGATCGGCGGTGACCATGATCTTGGTCGCAAGATCATCCGGCGCCGTACCCGCCGCAATTTCCACCGCACGCGCCTCGGTCAACCGCGTGATCAGGCCCCGGATCAGCGCCGCCGACGCCTTGGTCTTTTTGCGGTGAAAGCGCGGAAACCAGCGCGGCAAGGGCAGGAATGCCGCAAGGTTCAGGATCGGCTGGCTGCGCTGATAGGTGCGGAATTCGGCGAACACCTCTGATGCCACCGCGTGCTCAATCGGAATGGAAAACAGCGTGCGGAAAATCACATCCGCCGCCGCGTGGCTCATCACCTCCTCCACCTCCACCACGCCCACAGGCATGCGCGCCACCGCCGCCTGCCCCGCCGCCCACATCGCAGGGAACGTATCGCGCAGACGGCCGCCTTCAAAGGCCGGGTCAATGATCCGCCGTTGCCGCTTCCACTCCTCGCCGTTGGTCACGAACACCGAGTTGCCCAAAAGCGGCCGCAACCCCTCGCCAATCCGGTTCGATTTCGGAAAATCGCCCGGCCGCTCGTTCAGCACCCGGCGCACGAGGGCCGGATCATTGCACAGATAGCTGCGGAAAAACGGCGTGCGAAACTCGGCCATCCACGCCCGGTAAAGCCGCGCCGGTTGCGCCGAAAGAATGTCGGCGCGAAACAGCCGCAGGTAGTGCAGCAGCGATACCTTGTCAGGGCGCGAGGGCGGCTTGGGCGGGGTCATGCCATGGTTCTATAGCCTGAAATTGCCCGCGTGATCCGGCTTTTCGAGGCCGACCGCCCGGCATAGCGCGCGCCCAGCGTCATGGCCCCCGCCGTGACACGGAAATAGTCATAATCGCCGGGCTGGTCAAAGGCGCAAAGATACTGGAAATGCAGCCGGAAGAACCGCCAACGCAAGGCCCGCCAACGCGCAGGGGAAAGCGTCTGGGTGAAGGCGGCCGAGATCACCAGCGGCCAGCGCTGATCGGGCGGTGCCACGCCAGATACCGCCACCGGATCGCAAAGCGCGAAAGCACAGCCATCGCCGGGGGCTGTCACGTCGATCCAGACCAGCTCATCGCGCACGGACAGAAAGTGAAGATCGGCCCGTAACCGTTTGGCTTCCGGTAGAAAAGACACCATCGGCACCACCTGCCCCAACGACAGGAACGCCAGCGCCGCGCGCCCTTCCGGCATCCCCTCGCGGATCAGATCGGCCAGAATCGAAACCGCCAGATGCGCGCCCGAAGAGTGGCCAACCACCAGAACCTCGTCAAAATCCCCCTCCAGCGCGGCGCGGACAGAACCGCGAAACGCCGCCATCCGCGCCTCAAGTGCAGCCGGATTGGCCCCCCTCGCCTGCGCGGTAAAGGCGTAATCATGCATAAGATAATAGGCGAAAATCTTGTTGTCGGCGCGGCGAAAGGCCCGCAGCATCAGCCATATCAAGGCAAGCCCCACCGCCCATCCCGCCGCCGGATGCACCCAGAACGCCAACAGCCGCCCCACGCCAAACCCCGCCGCCACCGCCACCGCCAGTTGCGCGAGCAGCATCACAATCGGATAAAGTGCGGCAATAATCGGCCCCTTGCGTAGTTGCATCAGCCGGAACAACGCCCCCGACCCGATATAGGCCCAGGCCGTGCGCAGCAACTGCCAATAGGTGGCCAAAATCCCCCCCGACATCGACAGCTTCACGATATCCGACCATACCAGCACCTCGACATCCGCCTGTGCCAGCCCACCTTCAATGCGCGCATTCACCTGCCACCCATAAGGCCCTTTTACCTTTTTTGGTTTCAGATCAATCTGATAGCCCGAGATCGCCGCCTGCGCCCGCGCCTCGCTGCGGTACAACTCGCGGTAACGGCGCGGATGGATCGGATCAAAACCGGGAATATAAAACACCCGCCGCCGAAATCCCTGCTGATCTTCGCCCATCACCCGCATCCCCATATGCAAGCCGCAGCATGGCGCGGAATTCAGGCGATTCTAAGGGAGAAACCTAACCAAGCTGCGCCAAAAACGGCAAATTCTCCAGCAACCAGTAGGAAAATGCTGAAAATCCACCCGTCAGCATCAGCAAACCGATGGTCCAGAGCAGCAGCCCCATGATGCGCTCGATCCGCTCCATATGCCGCTTCATGAACCCCATCACCCCCGACATCTGGCCAAAGAATGCCGCCGCCGCCAGAAACGGCACCCCCAACCCCAGCGCATAAACCGCAAGCAGCGTCATCCCCCGCGCCACATTGCCCTCTTGTGCTGCCAGCGACAGGATCGCCCCCAGTTGCGGCCCGATGCAGGGCGTCCAGCCAAAGGCAAAGGCCAGCCCCAGCACATAGGCGCCAAAAGCCGAGCCGCCCCGGTCGCCCGCATCCAGCCGCACCTCGCGGTCCAGAAATCCGATGCGGAACACTCCCACGAAATGCGCGCCAAAGATCATTACCACGATCCCCGCAAGGGTGGAAAACAACTGCGAATTGCCGAGGAAAAACGCACCAAACGCCGAGGCCGCAAACCCCAGCAACAAAAACACCGTTGAAAGCCCCAGCACAAAAAAGCATGCGGCCAGCAGGGGCGAGCGTCCGCCTTTCATCTCGCCCACCGAAATCCCGCTCATATAGGCAAGGTAGGGCGGCACAATCGGCAGCACGCAGGGGCTTAAAAACGACAGCAGCCCCGCCAGCAGCGCCACCAACATCGCAGGCGCAAGGCTTGCATCAAACAGATCAATTCCGAACATTCGGGCCTCCCTCGCGCTTTGCATAGCGGTTGGGCGCGCCGCCGTCACCCCATCGCCACGTCACATTGCCGTGGCCCACCTGACACAGCAAAGGGCGGCAGGTTGCCCCGCCGCCCTTGGCATTGCACTCAAAGAGTTCAGCGGCCCAAAGACCACCAGCCCCTGCGCTTTGGCTTTGAGGGATCTTGCTCGGCAGGCTCCGCCACCTTTGGCACCTCCACCAGAACCGGCTCAACCACTGCGACCACCTCTACCACCACAGGCTCCGCCACCACCTCGGCCTTCGGCTTTGACCGGCTGGCACGCGGTTTCGGCGCAGGCTTTACCGGCTCCACCACCGCGGCCAAAGCCTCGACAACCGGCGCTTCAACCACCACCACAGGCATTACCTTTGGCGCACGCGACCGCCGCGCCGCTACCGGAGCCGCCACCTCGACAACCACCACCTCGGCAACTGCAGGCTCCGCCACCGCTTTCACCTCGGCCTTGCGCGGTGCACGGCTGCGGGTGCGGGTTTTCTTCGCCTCGGGTGCCGGGGCCGCAACCTCGGGCACCGCGACCGAATCATCGCCGTCGGCGTCATCGCCGTCCGGCCCCTCGTCATCACCAGAATCGTCGCCACCAGCCTGCCCTTCGGCGCCCACAGCCCCATTCGGCCCCTTCTTCCGGCGCCTGCGACGGCGCTTTTTCTTGCCCGTTCCGTCGCCATTGGCAACAACCGCACCCGGCACGGCAACCGCCACCACGGCCTCCGCCACCTCTTCAGCCTCCTCGATATCCTCGTCGTCGATGATATCGGGATCGTCCTCTTCCGCCACCGGCGCGCCCATCAGAGACGCATTGCCCGAGATCACCGCCGAGATTACCGGCACCACCCGCGTCGCCGTCTTGAACTTTTCAATCGCATAATCCGGGCTGATCAGCGTCGGGTCGCACTCGATGCGCACCGCCATACCGTACCGCGCCTCGATCAGCGCGATATGCTCACGCTTTTGGTTGAACAGGAAGTTCACAATGCCAATCGGCGCTTTCAACAGCACTTCCTTGGAACGGTTGCGGGTGCCTTCTTCTTCCAGCGCGCGCAAAACCTGCAAGCCAAGGCTGTCATCCGACCGGATCAACCCAGTGCCGTGGCAATGCGGGCAAGGCTGGGTCGTGCTTTCCAGCATCCCCGGCCGCAGACGCTGACGGCTCATCTCCATCAGGCCAAAGCCGGAAATCCGCCCCACCTGAATGCGCGCGCGGTCGGTTTTCAGCTTGTCTTTCAACCGCTTCTCAACGCTCGCGTTGTTGCGCCGCTCTTCCATGTCGATGAAGTCGATCACGATCAAACCGGCCAGATCGCGCAGGCGCAACTGGCGCGCCACCTCTTCGGCGGCCTCCAGATTGGTTTTCAGCGCGGTTTCCTCGATCGACCCTTCCTTGGTCGCCCGGCCCGAGTTCACGTCGATCGCCACCAGCGCCTCGGTGATGCCGATTACGATGTAACCACCCGAACGCAACTGCACCGTCGGGTTGAACATTCCCCCCAGATAGCTTTCCACCTGATATTTGGCGAACAGCGGCATCTGATCATCATAGCGCTGCACGGCTTTCGCGTGGCTTGGCATGATCATGCGCATGAAATCCTTGGCGGTGCGGAAGCCTGCCTCGCCCTCCACCAGAACCTCGTCGATCTCGCGGCTGTAAAGATCGCGGATCGAGCGTTTGATCAGGTTGCCTTCCTCATAAATCGCCGCCGGTGCGATGGATTTCAGAGTCAGCTCGCGCACCTGCTCCCACAGGCGCATCAGATATTCATAGTCGCGCCGAATTTCCGGCTTGGTGCGCTTGGCCCCCGCCGTGCGGATGATCAGGCCCGCACCTTCCGGCACCTCGATCTCCTGCGCGATCTCTTTCAGCTTTTTGCGGTCGGTGGCCTGAGTGATCTTGCGCGAAATCCCACCGCCCCGCGCCGTGTTCGGCATCAGCACGCAATAGCGCCCGGCCAGCGAAAGATAGGTGGTCAGCGCCGCGCCCTTGTTGCCACGCTCTTCCTTGACCACCTGGATCAGCATGATCTGGCGAACCTTCACCACTTCCTGGATCTTGTAGCGCCGCACCCGCGGTTTGCGCGACTGGCTGATTTCCTCGGCCACGTCCTCTTCGGCGATGGATTCGATTTCCTCGTCAGTGTCCGAGGCGTGGTCTATCGCGCGGTAAACCTCACGCTCCTCGCCCATCTCGCCGCCTTCAGGCGCATTCTGGCGGCGGGTATCGACCAGCGCATCGGCACCGGTTTCCTCGCCCAGATCAACCACATCCATGCCACCGATCTCGGCGCTTTGCACTGCATCTTCGGAAACAACAGCCTCGGCACGCGGCGCCGGGCGGTGATCGCCACGGGGTTCCGCGCGTTGCGGGCGCGGGCGGCTGCGGCGGTTGTCCTCATCCTCTTCGGCCCGGTTGAAAGCGCGCTCTTCTTCCAGCAGCGCCTTTCGGTCGGCCACCGGGATCTGATAATAATCGGGATGGATCTCGGCAAAGGCCAGAAAACCGTGCCGGTTGCCGCCATATTCGATAAAAGCCGCCTGCAGCGACGGCTCAACCCGGGTCACCTTGGCCAGATAGATGTTCCCGGCAAGTTGGCGTTTGTTTACGGTTTCAAAATCGAACTCTTCAACCTTGTTGCCGTCAACCACAACCACGCGCGTTTCTTCGGCATGGGTGGCATCAATAAGCATTTTCTTCGACATTTTGTTCCATTGCGCCCGCGCAATTGGCCCAGGCCGGAAAAGCGTCCGGGCGGAAGGCCATCATGGAAAGGGCGGCTTGTTCGGGCTAGACGGCGCACGGGCAATGGCAGGGCAGTGCCCGGTGGGCAGCCCTCGCCTTGTGCCAATATCATCGCGCGCATCATCGCGGTTCACTTTCGAGCGGCCTGCGCCGCCCAGCTGACAAAGCCCGTTTTCACCTTTATCTCAAAGGCTTGACGGGCAATCCTTCGGTCTTGCAACCGATCCGGCTGCCTTTGGAATGCGGCACCATCCGGCGCCATATCGCAAAAGCAGAGAATTCATCGGTGGGGCAAACCCCACATCCGATTATCCTAACGGAAAACCGCCGCCCAAGACAATGGGTGATTTCGTTACCGCATATTCCTGCGGCCTTGGCCCCCTCACACATACTCCCCGCGCGTCAGCCCGTACTTTGCCATCTTTTCGTTCAGCGTCCGGCGCGGCAGGCACAACTCGTCCATAACAGCCGTGATACTGCCCTTGTGGCGGCGCATGGTGTTGTCGATCAGCATCCGCTCGAATGCCTCGACATATTCCTTCAGCGGCTTGCCCTCGGTGGTCATCGCCAGCCCCGACGCTTCGTTATCCGCCATCAGCAGGCTGGCAATCGAGCCGGACCCCCGGCGGTTCTGCAACACCGCGCGCTCGGCGATATTGACCATCTGGCGCACATTGCCCGGCCATGGCGCCTGCAACAGTTGCGCCGCCTCCTGCGCCGTCACTTGCGGCGCTTCACAGCCATATTCCTCGGCAAACTGCTCGCTCGCGCGGGTGAACAGCGTCAGGATATCCTCGCCCCGCGCCCGCAAAGGCGGGCACACGATGGTCATCGCCCCCAGCCGGTAAAACAGATCGGGCCGCAACGCATCTTCCAAAGTCCGGTCCGGCGCGTGCTCGTTGCAGATGGCGATGATCCGCGTCTCGGGTGGCACACCCTGCTCGTTCACCACCGTCAGCAACCGCGATTGCAGCGTAGGCGACAGCGCCTCGATATCCTCAAGGCACAGCGTCCCGCCCCGCGCCTCTTCGACCAGCGGAATGGCCCCATCCTCGCCCGGCCCGAACAGTTTCGCCGCCAGTTGATCTTCCGACCATGCGCCACAAGCAATCGTCACGAACTTGCGCCCGGCACGCGGCCCCACCGCATGCAGCGCATGCGCCACCAGCGTCTTGCCAGTGCCGGTTTCGCCGTCGATCAGCACATGGCTGTCGGCCTGCCCCAGATCGAGGATATCCTCGCGCTGCCGCTCCATCAGCGCCGAGCCGCCGACCAGCTTTTTCATCAACACCGAGCCGTCCGACAATTCCCGGCGCAACGCGCGGTTGTCCAGCGTCATGCGCCGCGAATGGGTGGCCTTTTTGGCAAGCTCGGTCATCCGGTCGGGGTTGAACGGCTTTTCCAGAAAGTCATAGGCCCCCACCCGCATCGCCTCCACCGCCATCGGCACATCACCGTGGCCGGTGATCAAAATCACCGGCAACCCCGAATCCATCCCCATCAGGCGTTTCAGAAACGCCATCCCATCCATCCCCGGCATCTTGATGTCCGAAACCACCACCCCCGGAAACTCCGGCCCGATCGCCTTCAGCGCCTCTTCCGCACTGGCATAGGTTTCGGTGTCGAACCCCGACAAAGCCAGCCACTGGCTGATCGACAGCCGCATATCCGCCTCGTCATCGACTATAGCCACCTTCATTGCGCGTGCCATAACACCCTCATTCTGCTGCTGCTTTTTGCTCGCCCAACATGGGCAGTTGCACTTCGAACACGGCACCCCGCGCGCCGCTGCCGCTGTCCACATTATGCGCGGTCAGCCGCCCCCCCAGATCAGTGATGATCCCCGACGAGATGGCAAGGCCAAGGCCCACCCCCTCGCCGGGCTTTTTGGTGGTGTAGAACGGCTCAAACAGGTTATCCAGATCGACAATGCCATGGCCGTTGTCGCGCACCGAAAGCACCGCCGTCTCGCCCGCCGCCAGCAACAGATCAATCTGCGGCGCCGCCTCGTCCTTGGTGGCATCCAGCGCGTTGCGCAACAGGTTGATGATCACCTGCTCAAGACGCAGCTTGTCGGCCATCACCATCACCGGCACCCGTGGCAAAGTGCGGGTGATCCGCACAACCCGCAGCTTCAACTGCGGCTCCATCATCGACAGTGCCGCACTCAGACAGGCCCGCAGGTCCACCGGCTCGAACGCCTCGCCGCCCTTGCGGGCATAGGATTTCAACTGCCGGGTGATCGCCCCCATCCGCTCGATCAGATCATCAATCCGCTGGAACGAGGATAACGCCTCCTCCGGCCGCTTGCGCTGCACCAGCAACCGCGCGCCCGCCAGATAGGTTTTCATCGCCGCCAGCGGCTGGTTCAACTCATGGCTTACCGCCGCCGACATCTCGCCCAAGGCGGCCAGCTTGGACGATTGCGCCAGCGTCAGTTCCGCCACCTCAAGGTTTTTCTGCACCTTTTCGCGCTCGGCCACTTCGCGGATCAACCGCGCATTCAGCAGCCGCAACTCCGCCGACTCGCGCCGGAACGAAAGCGACTGCGACCAGGCCCGGCGCGACAGCATGTAAAATGTCAGTGCCGCCAGGATCGCGAACCCCATGATCTCCAGCGCCAGCACCCCGTTCACCCGTTCGCGCACCGAATCGTAAGCGGTGAAACTGACCATCTTCCAGCCGCGAAACGGCACCCGCGCTTCGGTGCGCATCACCGCCTCGCCGCTCAGATAGGCGTCAGGCGGGTTCTGCGCCCAGTCGGCCGCCCCTTTCAACGCGCGGCTGATCGCCGAAGGGCTGTCCGCCGAGGCCAGCGCCTCGACCATCGGCTTGCCCCGCCAGGCAGGCTCGGTGGCCAGAATGACCGTGCTTTCGGAATTGATTACCAGCACCGAATCCTGCAACCCCGCCCAGCCGCGCTCGAATTTCATCAGATCAACCGCCACCACGATCACACCCAACCCGCGCCCTTCGGAATGCACCAGCCGCGAATAGGTGAAATCATAGCCCGCGCTTTCGCGGGCGGCCGCCGAAAACACCGTGTCCTTGGTGCGCTGCGCATCGACGAAATACACCTGCTCGCGGTGATTGGTGCCCAGCAGGTTGCGGTTGGTCGCCCCCACCGCCCGGCCTTCCGCATCCAGCAGCAGGATCGAGGCGACGCCGATCTCTTCCTGCACCTTGATCAGCCGCAGCGTGGTGTCGGCAAAACTGCCCTTGACCAGCGCATCGCGGATCGCGGGGTCTTCCGACAACAACAGCGGCACCACCGAAGTGCGCTGCAACTCCGAGACGATATTGCCCGAATAAAGCGCCAGCCGCAGTTCGGCCCGCTGGCGTGTGGTCTCGGTGAACCGGTCGGAAAGCCAGCGGTTGGTGGTCAGCACCACCCCCACCGCCATCAGCATCAAAAACGCCACCACAAGGCGCACCCACCAGCCATTGGCCGGGGACGCATCGCTCAAAGGTTTGGGAAAATTGGCGTCCTGCATCGCCCGACTTTAAGCCTTGCGCCGGTGCCGCTCAAGCAACATGGCCTCAGGCCAGCGCCATCCCGCCCATCAGCGAGGCAAACAGCGCCGCCCCGTCGGTGCCGCCCTGCACCGCCTCGATGCTGCGTTCGGGGTGCGGCATCATCCCCAGCACCCGGCGGTTTTCCGACAGAATCGCCGCGATATCACCCACCGAGCCGTTGGGATTATCGACATAGCTCATCGCCACCCGGTCCTCGCCCCGCAGACGCGCCAGCCCCTCGGCGTCGATGGTGAAATTACCGTCGTGATGTGCGATCGGCAGCGCAATCATCTGGCCGCGCCCATATTCGGCAGTAAAGCTGCTGATGGTGGTTTCCACGCGCAATTCAACCATCCGGCAGCAGAATTTCAACCCCGCATTGCGCATCAGCGCGCCCGGCAACAGGCCCATTTCGGTCAACACCTGAAAGCCGTTGCACACCCCCAGCACATGCCCGCCCCGGCCGGCATGGTGGCGGATGGCGGCGGCAATCGGCGACTGTGCGGCGATGGCACCACAGCGCAGGTAATCGCCAAAGGAAAACCCCCCCGGCACGCCCACCACATCCACCCCGGCAGGCAGGCTGGTGTCCTTGTGCCAGACCCGCGCCACCTGAAACCCAGCCCGCGTGAAGGCCACGGCAAGATCCCGGTCGCAGTTCGATCCGGGAAAGGTGACGACAGCGGCTTTCATGGGCGGGGCCTCCGAGCGAACGCGATGCCGCCTCCTAGCGCAATCCGGTCCGGCCTGCCAGCCCCGCTGCAAAAAGCGGGGATATCATACCAACGGCCCGTTCAAGTGACCTTTGCCCAATTTCTGCTGGTGATCGAAGTGACGGTATTTGGGTCGTTGGCGAAGCGGTTCCATGCGGTGCAGCATGCGTCGACGATGGCGTCGTGGTTGTCGAAGACGCTGATGGCGAGCCAGTTTGCGCGCAGATATTGCCAGACGTTCTCGACCGGGTTCAGTTCCGGGCTGTAGGGTGGCAAGGTCAGAAGGGCGAGGTTGTCGGGCAGGACGAGGGCCTTGGCACCGTGCCAGCCTGCTCCGTCGAGGATGAGGAGGATCAGAAAATGATCCGGGGGATCATTTTCCCGACGCAAGACGGCATGGGCGCCGGGTGCGACGCTGCGTGAAATTTCCGCCAGGTGGGCATTCATCGCCGCCGTGTTGACGACGGGCAGGACCAGCCCCGCCGCAACTCCGCGCGCGGGGCAGACGGCTCCGAACAGATAGGCCCATTGATAGCGGGTATCGCGGGGCGCACGGGGTCTGGTGCCGCGTTTGGCCCAGATCCGGGTGAGCGTGCCCTGTTGGCCGACCCTTGCTTCATCCTGGAACCAGATTTCGACCGGTCTGCCTTGTGCGGCCTCGGGGGTCACCGCCGCGACCGCTGCGACCGCCGCGCGGAAGTTTTTTTGAACGCCGCTTGCGCGTCCGGATCGCTCTTTGGATGCTGCGGGCGCACCGAGAGCCTGCGATAGCCAAGCGCTGCCAGATACTTGCCAACCGTGCGTTCATGCACCTCGACCCCGAAGGCCTCGGCAATCCGGCGCTGCAAATCCTGCTGTCGCCAGCGCACCACCCCGTCCTTCACCCCGTCCTTCACCGGGTCCGGCCCGGCCTCGACCCAAGCCCCGAGGTCCGCCATCTG
>JANNAV010000244.1:0-11990 GCA_031384695.1 Paracoccaceae bacterium | reverse complement strand
CGACCGTGATGAACATGTTCTGCGCCATGTTGAACATGCCAAGCGTGCCCCAGATCAGGGCCAAGCCAACCGAGGCGAGGGCATACATCGCCCCAAGGGTCAATCCGGTCAACGCAATTTGTATCAGGATTTCCATAGTACTTACGCCGCCCCGAAATAGGTTTGCATGATCTTTTGCTCGGAAGACAGCGCCGCTGGACTGCCTGCCCAGACGATTTGGCCGCCGTCCATCAGCGCCATTTGATCGGCGATTTCCACAATGCGCATCGGATTTTCCTCGACAATCAGAATGGTGCGGCCGCTATGGGCAAGGGCTTTCAAACCGTCGTAAATCTGTTCGATGATCAGGGGGGCAAGGCCAAGCGAAGGCTCGTCGATCATCATGAACTGACCTGCCGCCATCAAGCCGCGCCCGATGCCAGCCATGCGCCGCTCGCCGCCCGAAAGGCTGTTCACGATTTGCGCCCGACGCTCGCCCAGACGGGGGAAGAACTTGTAGACATCTGCCAGACTGGTCTGCACAGCGGCAGCGTCGTGGCGCAAATACGCGCCCATCAGCAGATTTTCCTCGACGCTCATGTCGCGGAACAACTGGTCGCCCTGTGGCACATGGATAAGACCGCGTGCGACGCGGGTGTGGGATGGGGCAGCCACGATGTCCTGACCGCCAAAGACCAGCGCATCGGCCTTTTGCGGGATCAATCCCGACAAACAGCGCAGCAAGGTTGTCTTGCCATGGCCGTTCGGGCCGATCAGGGCAAACACCGACTTGGACTGAACCTCCAATGATACACCGTGCAGAACCGGCTGCTTGCCGTAACCTGCGGTCAGGTTCTTGATGGTCAGAAGCGCGGTCATTGCGCGCCCTCCCGCATGGCATGGGCGGACTTGCCCAAGTAAACCTCGGTCACTTGCGCGTCATGGGCGATGCCCGACGGCGGGCCATCGTAGATCAGCGATCCGTGGTGCATGATCACCGCCCGGTCGGCAACCGAGGTCAGGAACCGCATGACATGTTCAATGAAGACAATGGTGATGCCTTGCTTTTTCAGGTCCAGAACCACCTGGATAAAGGCGTCAACCTCGGCAGGTGTCAGCCCGCCCACCGGTTCGTCCATCAGCAAAATCTTCGGGTCGGTTGCCAGTGCTGTGGCCACCATCAGCTTTTTGCGGGTCAGAATGGGAATGTCGCTGACCATGGTTTGCGCGCAATCGCCCAGGCCGAACTGCGCTAGCAACTCGGCGGTGCGGGCAAGGTCGCGCCTTGTATACAGTGGCCCCCAACTGCGCCCGACGCGTTGGCCAAAAACCACCGATGCCAGCACATTGTCATGCACCGTCATCCCGTCGAATCCGGCGTTCAACTGAAAGGTCCGCGCAATGCCCAGACGGTTGATCATGTGAGGGGCACGCCCGGATATGGGCTGCCCCTCGAAGGCGATTGTGCCACCCGCCAGCGGCAAAAGACCGGAAATCAGATCAAGAAAGGTCGTCTTTCCGGCCCCGTTCGGGCCACCGATGCCCACCGTTTCGCCCGCCGCGACCGACAGTGAAACACTGTCGACCGCGACCAGCGAGCCAAAGCGCACCGTCGCATTGGTGCATTCCAGTATCGGCGTATCCGTGGCCCGCGCTTCCATCAGGCTTTGATCCAACCCGGCAAGACGAACTTCGCCACGTCATAGGGAACCGGGCCGATCAGCAAACCGTCCTTGGCCTTGTCCTGGATCTGGCTGAAGATGTGCGGCATTCCCAAGGACGGGTCGTTTGTCTGGTTGGGATAGCTGTAGGCCGAGTGCGTTTCGGGCACAAAGCGCGAGGCCCCCATGACGCCGCGATAGATGTTGCTCATCAGCGCGGCTGCGACCTTGCGGTTTTGCTCTTCCTCAAAAGGCGCTCCGGTGCCCCCGGCAATCGAGGCGGCAACGGCATAGCTGTGCAGCGCATAGTAGGTCTGCCCACCGCTGTTGGGCGAAGAGTTCGGGCCGAATTTGGCGATGTAGCGGGCCGAGAAGTCCTTGCCGATGTCATCCTGCAAGGCGCCGATGGTGGTGGCATAAACCACGCCTTCCGAAGACGGCCCGGCAATGTCGCGGAACGCGGCCAGCGAGGCGCCGTATTGCATGTAGATCAGGCTGGGTGTCGGATCGGTGGCGAATTGCAGCATGAACTGCGCCTGATCCTGCGGGTAGAAGTGGGTGATGGCAATCAGGCCCGGCGGGTCAGCACGCAATTTGGCCAGCGTCGGGCCCCATTCCGAAATCGGCACGTTGACCGATTCAAACAACGACACTTCCAGCCCTGCCGCCGCAGCGCCTTCCTTCATCGCGTTGGCGATGTTGCCGGAATAGGCGCCGGGGCCGGTGATGATGGCCAGCTTGTTGTTGGCAAGGGTCAACTGGCCGGAATTGACGAGGTTGGTCACGAAATTCAGGAAGGCCGTGCCGTAGAAAATCTCTGGCGGGTCAATTTGAAAGCCGCCCCAATAGCGGTCAGGGTTTCCCTTGACGGTTTCGTCATGCAACACGACCGTGTTGGCGTGCATCGCGATGATGCCCGCATCTGCGGCGACATCCAGAAGAACAGCGCCGTTTTCAAGGTTGTAACCGGCGATGATCGCATGAACCTCGCTGCGGTCAACGAGGCGCTGAGCGGCCTGTGTGACCACATCGTCGCCCTTGGATTCGGAATCCTCGAAGAACAGCTCGATTGGTCGGCCCAGAATGCCGCCGTTGGCGTTGATCTCCTCGGCCGCCATTTCAAGCCCGTTGCGGACCTCGATCCCGTCGGCGGCGACAAAGCCGGTCAGCGGTGAGACGCAGCCGATCGGGATAGGCGTGGCATCCTGCGCCACGGCCTGCGAAGAGAACCCGGCCAGCGTTGCAGCAGAGCCGCCCAGCAGCGCCGCGCCTTTCAGAAAATCACGCCGCCCACTGGCAGCTTTCGGCAGTTTATTGGTCATTTCCCTGTCCTTTTCTGTGTTTGATTGTCATTTGATATCGGCGAGTTGTGCAGCCGCCGCGTCGATGGCCAGTGATTGATGCGGTTGCAGGCCCTGCTGGCCAAAGCTCTGAAATTGCGTCAGGAACGGGTCAATGACGCCGGTCGGAACGCCGGAAAGCTGCTCCAACACCGCAAGCCCGCAATAGGGGACGTAGTTGGCCGAATAGCCGCCCTCATGCGTCATCATGATCCGGCCACCGCACAGATCATTTGCCGCCTGCATGATCAGCGCGGTCATCTGGCGATAACCATCCGAGGTCACCATCATCCGGCCCAAAGGATCGGCGGCAGAGGCATCAAAGCCGCAGGCCACAGCGATCAGATCGGGTTTGAACCGCTGCAATGCGGGCAAAACCACGCGGTTGACCGCTTCCAGATAGGCACCGTCACCGCTGCCGGGCGGCAGGGGGACGTTGAGGTTGTAACCCAAGCCAGCCCCCGCACCGCGTTCCGCCAAGGTTCCGGAATTGGGCGGAAAAAGGTTGTCGGCATGCAAGGAAATCGTCAAGGTTTCGGGGTCATCGTAAAACGCGGCTTGCGTGCCGTTGCCGTGATGCACATCCCAATCAACCACCGCGACCCGGCCCAGACCATGCACGGCTCGGCCATGATGAATGGCAATCGGCGCATTGCCGAACAGGCAGAACCCCATCCCCAGATCGGCCAGCGCGTGGTGCCCCGGCGGGCGGATCAAGGCATAGGCGTTGGTGACATCACCGCGCAACACCGCGTCCATCGCCACAATCGCGCCGCCCGCGGCCAGTTTGGCAATCTCATAGCTGCCTGCGCCAAAGGGGGTCAACTCGCTGGCGTCGCCGCCGCCTGCCGCGCTAAGGCTGCGGATCTTTTCGATATGGGCGCGGGTGTGGAACCGCGCCAACTCGTCATCGGTGGCGGGGCGTGGTTTCAGGCTAACCAGATGGTCGGTCAGACCCGACACCTCCAGCAGGTTCTTCATCCGGCGCTTGGTTTCGGGGTTTTCGGCATGCTCGCCGGGCTGAACCGTCAGGCTGGAGGGATAGAACATCGCGGCATTGCCGGTGTTGTGCCACAGGTAAAGTTCGTGAAAGACAAAGCCGGTTGCCATGGTTTTCCCTACCTTCCCGACAGATAGGCAGGTTCGGCCTGCGAGATGATCGGTTGATAGAGATCGCGCCTGCGGGTGCGGAAGATGCCCCAGTATTTTCGAAACTTTGCGATCTCATCGAGGTCAAAGGTGGTCACGGCCACGCCGGGCGTCACCTCGTCCAGTTCCACGACCTTGGTTCCGGTGGCAGCCGCCACGAATGACCCCCCGTAAAACTGCGTCTCGTCGGTCAGCCCGGTCTCGATGCCCACGCGGTTCGACGCAGCCAGGATCACCATATTTGCCGCAGCGTGGCCTTGCATGGTTTGCTGCCAGTGCGGTTTGGAATTGGCCGGCTCGCCGGCCTTGGGTCGGGTTGGTCTGCCAATCGCGGTTGGATACATCAGCAGGTCAGCCCCCGACAGCGCCATGATGCGCGCCGTTTCTGGGAACCACTGGTCCCAGCACACCCCGCAGCCCAGCTTGACATGCCGGGTGTCCCACACCTTGAAACCGGTATCGCCGGGCGCAAAATAGAACGCCTCCTCATAGGCCGGGAAGTCGGGGATGTGCGATTTACGGTAAACGCCTAGAACCTCGCCATCTGCATTAATGATCGCCAGTGAATTGAACCGGCGGCCATCATCGGCCTGTTCAAAAAAGGAAACCGGCAGCACGAGGTTCAGCTTTTTTGCAAGGGGCCGGATCGCGGCAATCGCCGGGTTGCTGGCAACCGTTGTCGCCTCGGAATTGTGGGCCGGGTTTTTGTCGATGCAAAAGAACGGGGTTTCGAAAAGCTCTTGCAGCAGCACCACCTGCGCGCCCTTTTCAGCCGCCAGTTCAACAAGCCCGCAGGCCTGCCGGATGTTGTCGGCGCGGTTCCAGCTGCAAGCCATCTGTGTCACGGCAACGGCGAGTGGTCGCATGGCGTCCCCATATGCTTGTCATCTGTGACAGCGTTGCATTTCCGAAAATGCCTGTCCCGACCCTTCCGGGTAACGGTGCAACAATCTAGTCACCCTTTTGGGTGATGCCGCCGACGCCGATCTGTTGCAGACGCAAAACTGCCTGGGTGCGATTGTCAGCCCCGAGCTTGCCAAAAATGTTCTTGAGGTGCCATTTCACGGTGTCGGGTGCCATGGATAGCCGATTGCTGATGTCGCGGTTGGCCAGACCGTCGCCAAGCAGCCGGGCGATCTCGGCCTCGCGCGGGCTGAGGTCGGGCATCGGGGTTACATGTGACGCGGCATTGATCGGGCAAATCGCCGCGACGAATTGCCCGACGGGATTGCCCGAATTGCGCCAAAGCGGGATTTGGCCGCGCGCGAAAGTGATAACCTCTTGCAGCGCCGGGCCCTCGTCCATCAACGTGCGCAGCGCGGCACCGGGTTGCGACAGCTTGACCGCGTCCGAGATTGCGGCCAAGGCGGCCAACCTGTTGCCAGACCGAAACGCGGCGATCGACGCCAGTCCCCGCACCTGCGCCAAGCGCCGCAAACGGCCATCGCGTTTCAACCGCGCAGCCAGCGGTTCCATCAAACGCAACGCGGCCTCGGGGCGACCTTCGGCAATCAGGACGCGCGCCATAGCTAAGTGTTCAAAGTCATTGGCGGGCCGCAGCGCATGGTTTCCAGCAAGCCATGCCTCATCAATGCCACGCGATGTCAGGATCAGGCGGGCATAGCTCACCTCGCCCCGCTGCACCAGCACCTTGACCCGTTCATGCAAGGCCGCAGCAAACAGCCTGCGGTAATGGGTCTGCAAGCCCAGCCGTTCCGCCGCCTCCAGCGCATTAAGCGCCTGATCCTGTTGGCTCTTTGCTGCGGCCAACCTTGCGCCCAGCAACTTGCAACTCATGTCGTGCACGATCAGGCCACATTCTTCGATCAGCGGGCGATGTTGCAGGTAAAGCTGTTCGGCAGCGGCCAGATCGTTGCGTTCAAAAAGGATCTCAGCCTCGAATATCCCACCCATCGCCTCGCTGTAGGATCCGGGGCCATCCGAGGTGCGGGCAAGCTCCGTGGCCCGCGCAAAACGCCCCAGGGCTGACGCCAGATCGCCAGCCGCCTTGTCCACCAACCCCAAAATCAAGTCGGAATAGATCACCCCAAAATTCGATTGCCCGGACAAATGGCTTTCGCGGGCCTGCAGGCAGGCCATTCGGCTGGCCTGAAGGTTGCCCATCGAATAGTGGCAATAGCCCAGCACGTTGCCAGCAACGCCACGTAGGAATCCCATCCGTGCGGGCAACTCGCGCAGGGCACGTTCGGCAATGCGCGCGCCCATTCGCGAATGGTCGGCGGCCGATGCAATGCCCGCAGTCAGCACCAGCATCTCAGCGCGAAAGTCTTCAATATCCTGTGGTGTCAAGGCGCCGTCCGCGGCCTGCTTTCCAAGTTCATCGCGCACTTTGCGCAGGATGCGGGCGCCTTCCGGGGCCCGTGGGGTGTGAAAACAGATCCAGACGCGGGCAAGCTGCAACCTTGGGCGTTTTGCAGCAATCTCGGGGGGCAGACGGCCAAGCCAATCGCGGACCTGCGCGATATTGCTGTTGCGGATCAGCGGCATGCAGCAGGTCTCAACCAGACTTGCCGCCATGTCACCTTCGCCTGCGGCCAAAGCATGCTGGACGGCATCTGCGGTGAAATCCGCGCCCGACAGCCACTGTGCGGCCCGCAGATGCAGCCGCCGTGCCCGATCACGGTCGGTGCGCAACAGCATCGCGCGCAGAAGGTCCGCGAACAGGGCATGATAGCGGAACCAGACGCCATCACGGTCCAGCGGGATGACAAACAGGTTCGCAGCCTCGATCTGGGCGATTTGCGCGTCGGAATTCCGCTTGCCCGTCACGGCATCGGCCAAGGGTGCGGAAAAGCGATCCAGGATCGCGGTGCATAGCAGAAAATCAAGGGTGTCAGGTGACTGTCGGCTCAGGACCTCTTGCACCAAAAAGTCGGCAATATCCCCCTCGGCCCCGGAAAACCGGGTCAGGAAACCTGATCTGTCGGGCGCGTCGGTTAGAGACAAGGCTGCCAGATGCAGCCCGACCACCCATCCTTCGGTGCGGTGATGCAGCGTTACCACTTCCGCTGAAGTCAGACCAAGCGCATGTTGACCGTTCAGATAGGCCTCGGTTTGCGACATGGAAAACCGAAGCTGGTATTCATCCAGCCGCACCAGCTGACCCCGCGCGCGCAGACCGGCCAGTTGCAGCGAAACCTCATCGCGTGCGCCGATGATCAGGTGAAACCCGGTGGGGCCATAGGCCAAAAGGCTTTCCAGAAACCGCGCAATATCCGGCGATGTCAGGTGATGGAAATCGTCGATCACCAGAAACAACGCACCCGCCCTTCGGTTCAGGTCGTTGACCAGACTGGACAGGATCGTATCGATCGGCAGTAACGGGCTAGAGGCGATCAGGCCGGGCAATTCCACACAACAGCCGGGGTCCGCCTGCCGGATTGCCGCCACCAGATAGCGCAGAAATCGGCCAATCTCATTGTCTTGAGCATCAGCGGACAACCAGCCGACCGCCCCGCCCTGTGCCTGAAGGCGGGCGGCCCATTGCGCCAAGAGTGTGGATTTTCCGAAACCCGTGGGTGCCGACACGATAGCCAATCGGCGTTGCGATATACCATCCAGCTGCGCCAGCAAATCGGACCGCGCCAATTCACTTTGGCCGGGCGATGGCAGTCGCAGCTTGGTTTCAATCAGCATCGCCTTGCCCTAACGCGTTGCAAAGGGGCTGCCCCGCAGCAGTCTTGCGCAAACTGTCGCAGAACCATGCCCCATGCGCAACGCAGGCCGAGTGAACCGCCTGTTGCGGTCACAAATCACCTCGCAAAGCCTCCGATTCAGTCTGCGACGCTCATTTCTCGATCAGATCGGATCGCGGATCAGCGGTGTGGTCGAACAATGAATCCCGCCGCCGTTCAACTGCATGTCGCCATAATCCAGCACGGTCCAACGGATATTCGCAGCCCCCAAGGCATCGCAGGTACGGTTTGATGCGCCCGGTGGCATCAGCAGTTCGCCGGGGGAAATGGCCAGCGAATTCACGATCCATTTGTCATCTGCCGGGGTAATCTCGATGGTGCGAATGCCCAGATCGCGCAGCCGTTCCAGAAAGGAATTGGGCAGTCCGGTCGGGTCCACCAAAGCCAGATCGCGGTCGATCATCAGGAAGGATCCGTCGATGTGGATGTCATAGCCGGTCAGGTCAATCACGATCAACTCGACACCTTGTGAGGCCAGAACCTCGCCAATCTGGCGCGCGCCTTCGCGGTTGACGCGGATGCCGCAGCCAATGACGGCGGTTTTCGGGTTGATCCAGGCAAAGCTGCCGCCCTCCATCACTGCGGTGCCCGACAGCGTGCGCAGGATGGGCACGCCAAGGCGGGCAAGCGTACGAGTGATCGACAATTCCTCGCCCCGCCGGATCCGGGTGCCCATGCGACAGATGATGGCCCCGCCGTTCACCATGATCAGCGGATCGCGGGTGTAGCAGGATTTCAGGCGGGTGCTATCAACGCCGTCAACATGATGCACCTCGACCCCTGCCGCAACCAACGCCGCGACCATGGCGTCGTGTTGCGCCTGCATCGAGGCCACCGGCGGCACGCGGTCGCTTTGAAAATACCAGCCTTTTTCCAAGTCCCCAAACGACCCGATGCTTTTGATGCGCTTGGTGGGATCGACCACGTCCATCTCGGCCCCCGGACGATGCACCAGCACGGACCGGATGCGGCCCACGTCATTGTTGACACCCCATGCGCGGCCCCAAAGTGACGTTAACTCAGCGGGGTCTTCGAAGGCAGGCGTGCCCGGTATGGCAAACATCTTGACGGTCTGGTTGTAAATCCATCCTGGGTCGGCTGCGTCGGACATGGGTGTGTGACCTTTGCTAAGGGGCGATTGTCCCCATAGGCGCGGTTTTTCGCAGGTGTCGCAATACCCCCTCTGGGGGACTTATGCAGTGCCCGGAGACTGGCGCATCTTTGGGTCCAGACACCAGCCCGGAGAGCCGCCATGACCGAGATGCCGCCCCAGACCAACGCCCGCAGCCCGTGGGAGATGGACCGCGCCCATGTGCTGCATCCCTATACGGATTTCACGAGCTTTGCGCAGACCGGCAGTCAGATCATCGCACGCGCCGAGGGCATGTATGTGACCGATACCAACAGTCGCCGCCTGCTGGATGGCATCGCCGGGCTTTGGTGCGTGAACATCGGCCATGGGCGGGCAGAGATGGCGCAAGCCGTGGCGCAGCAGATCACCGACATGCAATATTACAACCCGTTCGGCGCCTCGTCGAACATCCCTGCCGCCGAACTGGGGGCCAAACTGGCCGAATTGGCACCGGGGTCACTGAACCACGTCTATTATTCCTGCGGGGGCTCAACCGCGAACGAGGCGGCTGTGCGGATCGCGCAATACTATCACGCCATGCGCGGCCAGCCCGGCAAGCGCAAGATCATCGCCCGCGTCAACGGCTATCATGGCGGCACCGCGATGGCGGCCGCGATGACCGGCATTCACGGCACCAAGTACGGCTTTGCGCAGGTGGGCGAGGACTTTATCCACCATGTCTCTGCCGCAGACATGTATGCCCGCCCCGATGGTATGACCGAATCCGCCTTTTGCGATTTTCTGGTAACCGAGTTTGAAAACCGCATCCTGCAACTGGGGGCTGCCTCGGTTGCGGCGTTCATTGCCGAACCGATCATGGGCGCGGGCGGCGTGCTGGTGGCACCCAAGGGCTATCACAAGCGAATGCGCGAGGTCTGCGACCGCCACGGCCTACTGTACATCGCCGATGAGGTGGTTACCGCCTTCGGCAGGCTTGGCGAATGGTTCGCATCGGCGGCGATTTTTGACTATCAGCCGGATATCATCGTCTGCGCCAAGGGCATCACCTCGGGCTATATTCCCTTGGGGGCTACCCTGCTGTCGGATGAGATTTACGACGTCATCAGCCACCCGCAATGCGAAGGTGGGGTGTTTTCGATGGGGCTGACCTATTTTGGCCATCCCGTCGCCTGTGCCGCCGCGCTGAAGAATATCGAGATCATGGAGCGGGAAAACCTGCTGGGCAATGCGGCCACTGTCGGCGCACATTTCCAAGAGGCGGCCAAAGCCCTGCTTTCGCTGGATATCGTCGGCGACGTGCGCGGCATGGGATTGATGATGGGCATTGATCTGGTGGCGGACCGCACCACCAAAGCGCCGTTGGCTGGTGCATCAGAAGCGATCTTCAAAGGCTGCGTCGAACGCGGCGTGATCGTGCGCCCGGTGGGCAGCCGCATCATCCTGTCGCCGCCCTTGGTGATCGACAAAGCGCAATGCAATACTATTGTCGCGGCGATAGCCGATGCCGCCCGCGACTACATGACAGGAGCGACCCATGCGTAAACTGACCGTAGCTGCAACCCAGATGGCCTGCACCTGGGACGCTGATGACAACATCCAAAGGGCCGAAGACCTTGTCCGTCTGGCCGCCGAGGACGGCGCGCAGGTGATCTTGCTGCAGGAATTGTTCCAGACCCCCTATTTTTGTCTGGAGCAGAAATTCCGGCATTTCGACCTTGCCTGGACCTTGGATCAGGACAAGGCCGTGGCGCATTTTCGGGTCCTTGCCAAAGCCTTGGGTGTGGTCCTGCCGATTTCCTATTTCGAACGGGCGGGGCAGGCTTACTATAACTCCCTCGCCATCATCGACGCGACCGGTGAAATCCTGTGGAACTACCGCAAGACCCATATCCCGCAGGCCCCGGGCTATGAGGAGAAGTTCTATTTCAGCCCCGGCGATACCGGTTTTCGCGCGATTGACACCAAGCATGGCCGCATTGGCTGTGGCATCTGTTGGGATCAGTGGTTCCCCGAAACCGCCCGTTCTCTGGCCTTGCAAGGGGCCGAGGTGCTGCTGTTTCCCACCGCTATCGGGTCAGAACCGCAGAACGAGGCCATCGACAGCATGGGCCATTGGCAGCGCACCATGCAGGGCCATGCTGCGGCCAATCTGGTGCCGCTTGTCGCCTCTAACCGGGTTGGCACCGAAGTTTCGGGCCAAATGCGCGGCGATTTCTATGGCTCATCCTTCATCGCCGACCATTTAGGGGCCAAGGTGGCCGAGGCGACCCGCACCGATGAGACCTATCTGACCGCCACCTTCGATCTAGACGAAATCCAGGAATACCGTCGCGGCTGGGGCATCTTCCGCGACCGCCGCCCAGAAATGTATGGCACTGTCCGGACCTTGGATGGGGTGACCGTGGCGGACTAAACCTGCGCCAGAAACCATTCCCACAGCTCTGACACGCCGGGGCGTTTCAGGTTGCGGGGGTGGGCCAGAAGATAGGTCGCCTGCGTTGTGGGGATCGCTTCCCCGATTGCCACAAGCGCACCGCTTGCGAGCAGTTCTGCCGCCAGACGCGGGCTGCCAAGACAGATGCCATGTCCCCGCGCCGCCGCATCCAGCGCCATGCCCGCGTCGGAAAAGTTCAGGCCTTTGACAAAACCGGGGCGCGCGATGCCGCTTTCGGCAAACCAGCGTTGCCAATCCTCTTCCTCCTCGTGATGCAACAGGGGGAAGTCTTGCAGAACGCGCGGGGTAATCTCGGCGGGCATCCGGGCGCGCAGAGACGGGGCGCACATCGGTTGCACGGCGTCGTCGAACAGGCGGGCGGCCACCAGCCCATCCCAAGCCCCCCTATTGCCGGAATTTGGCCCGCGCCGAACCGCAAAATCCACCTCGGAATGGGTAAAGTCAGGGCCCTGGTCATTGGTCACCACCCAGGGCTCGATCCCCGGCAGATCGCGCAGCAGGGCGGCCTATCGCGGCATGTACCAGCCGGTGCAAAAGGCGGGCGGCATCATCAGCACCACTGACCCCGGCTTGGTAAAAAAATCCAAGCGTCGCACG
>JANNAV010000243.1:0-17433 GCA_031384695.1 Paracoccaceae bacterium | reverse complement strand
TCGCCCTGAATGATGAAGACGTCGCTGGCGGCAAGCCCGGTCAGATCGACCGTGCCGCGCGGCGTTCCGGCCTTGCCATAGATCACATAGGCCTCACCGGCATAGTCGTCGCCATTATCGCCATAAGGCGCGCCGACGATCAGATCGGCAATGCCATCGCCGTTTACGTCGTCCGCGCCGGAGACGCTGAAACCAGCAAGGTCTTCTGCCGCATCGCCCCGAATGATGAAGCCATCGCTGGCGGCAAGACCGGTCAGATCAACCGTGGCGCGGGTGGTGCCGGTGACACCGTAGATCACATAGGCCTCGCCGGCGTTGCTGCCGCCATCATCGCCACCGCGCGCACCGATGATCAGATCGTCGCTGCCGTCGCCGTTCGCATCGCCCGCCCCGGAAACGCTGAGGCCAGCGATGTCATTCGGCACGTCACCCTGGATGGTGAAGCCAAAGATGGAGTTAAGATTGAACAGATCAACCGGGCCGCGCGCGGAAGTGGGCACCCCGTAGACCACATAAGCCTCACAGGCATCGATGCCGCAAATGTCGCCGGAAAACGCGCCAATGATCAGATCGTCGATGCCGTCGCCGTTCGCATCGCCCGCAGAAGACAAGCTCCAACCGGCGTAGTCACCCGTCGTGTCACCGAACAAGGTAAAGCCATCGCTGGGGTCAAGCGCGCTCAGATCGACCCTGTCATGGGTGGAACCGGCCACGCCGTAGATCACGTAAGCCGCATCGGCGCTGATAGCGGCGCAATCGTTGCCGGGGGCGCCGATAATCAGATCACTGATGCCGTCGCCTTTCACATCGCCCGCCGACGAGACGCTGAAACCGGCCTCGTCTGCGGCCGCACCGCCTTGAATGAAAAAGCTGTTGATGGCGGTGAGGTTGGACAGGTCGACCACGCGGGCGGCAGCAACTGGGGGCATGCTTGCACTTTATCGCAAAGTTGATGCGCCACGGCGGAATTGCCGGGTGGAGCGCAAAGGGTCCGGTCGGTTGCGAAGTGCGGCGAAAAACCGGTTTCGGTCGCGACACGACAGACTCCGAGTCTTGTTTCAACATATATATGTAGCGATTATGCATGGCCAACCAGAATAAGGGTTCTGCCCGCAATAGAGCGCCGTATGAAGAGGTTAACACAACATGACCGAAACCCCGGTTTTCACGTTGACCACCTCTCGCGGGTTTACCGGCTGGAGGGCGGGGATTGGCGGCTCGATTGCCCTTACCACCTATCAGGGCGGCAAGGTTTTCCTGCTGGGGCTCAAGCCTGATGGCACGCTTTCGGTGTTCGAGCGCAGCTTTCCGCGCTGCATGGGGCTGGCGGTCTCGGACGATGGCCGCACCCTGTTGATGGCGAGGCAGGTGAGCTTTACCGGTTCGACAATGTGCTGGCGAAAGGCCAGATGCAGGGCCAGTTCGACGCAGTTTTTGTGCCGCATCAGACATGGATCACCGGCGATATCGACATTCATGATGTGGGGATGAATGCGGTGGGCCGCCCGGTGTTTGCCAACACGCTGTTCAACTGTCTGGCCACCATATCCGAGGGCCACGGCTTTCGCCCGCTGTGGCAATCGCCGTTCATCTCGCGGCTGGCGGCGGAGGATCGCCGTCATCTGAACGGGCTTGCGATAGAGGCCCGGGTGGCGCGCTATGTCACCTGCGTGTCGCGGTCGGATGTGTCGGACGGGTGGCGCAACCGGCGGGCGGGTGGCGGTGTCGTGGTGGATGTGGCCTCGGGCGAGATCATCGCACAGGGGTTGTCGATGCCGCATTCGCCGCGGATGCGGGTGGGCAAGTTGTGGCTGCTCTATTCGGGCACCAGCGAGTTGGGCTGGGTAGACACCGGCACGGGCAAGTTCAATGCGGTGGCGTTTTGCCCCGGCTATGCGCGCAGGCTGACCTTTGTGGGCAAGTATGCGGTGGTCGGCCTGTCGCGGGCGCGGGAGAACCGCACCTTTGCCGGATTGCCGCTGGAAGCGGCGCTGAAGGCGGATGATGCGGATGCGCGCTCGAGCTTGCTGGTGATTGATCTGGACAGCGGCGATATCGTGGACTGGGTGCGGATCGAGGGGGTGATTGACGAGTTGTTTGACGTGGTGCTGCTGCCCGGTATCCGCTGCCCGTCGCCGATTGGCCTGAAGGGCAGCGAGACCCGCAGGGTGCTGTCGATCGGCCCTTTGAGATGTGGTTTTGTGCCGGATAGGGTTGATTGAGGCGGAGTGCCACGAACCGATCTGGAAACGCGCCTGATGGCGCGTTTGCTCGGTTCGTTGGCTATAAGGCCGAATGCCATTAGCCAAGGGGTTATCAGCATATCCGGGCAGTGGGCAAAATCAGGTAGCGCCTGTCTGGCTGGTGCGTGACTACGCGCCTTCCGGGGCAGGCAGGCGCGGTCTGATTTGATTTAAATCAAATCCGACAAGAGAAACAGAAGGGGAGCAGCGGTTTCTGTCAAAACTCGGGCGGATTTAACCGGTGGCTTCTTTGGTATCCAGCCAGTCGCGGATGATCTGGCGGTGGCGGGGGCCGGAATAGCTTGGGAAATGGCCGCCGTGCACGATGCGCACCGGCAGATCGTAAAGCCGGGTCATCGAGCGGTGATAATCGGTTTGTTCCTGCGGCGTGCTGCCTTCGATCAGTTCGCCGTCATAGACGATATCGCCGGAAAACAGGATGCCGGTTGCCGCCTCCCACAGGGCGATGCCACCGGGCGAGTGGCCGGGAGTGTGGATCACCTCGAAATGCCGGTCGCCAAGGTCGATGACATCGTGGTCTTGCAGGATGCGGGTGGCGGGGGCGGCTTTGACGGCATAGGTCGCGGCCTGATAGGGCACCGGCGGCAATTGGGTAAAGATCGCGTCGGTCACGTATTTGTCGGCGAAGGTATTGGCGCGGGTGGGGGCGGCCAGCAGGGGCGCTTCGGCGGCGTGGCAAAGGCGGCAGGGAAATTCGTGATGCGCGCCGATGTGGTCAAAATGGGTGTGAGAGGCGACGGCATCCAACGGGCGTTCGGTCAGCAGCGGCACCCATTGGCGCAGGGGCACCACACCCATGCCGCTGTCCACCAACATATCGCGATCGCGGCCCCGGACGTGCCAGAGGTTGCAGCGGTAAAACTCGAGGATGTGCGGCTCGTCGATCCAGGTTACGCCATCGGATTGCGGCCGGATGCGATACCAGTCTTGCGGCGGGGAAGTGATCATGCGGGCAACACCACGATTGAGCTGGCGAAAAGGGCGTGGACGGAGCCGATCTCGGGGTGGCCGGATTGTGACAGATGGGCGATCAGCGTCAAGTCGGGGGCTGCTTCAGGCGCGAAGTGGCAGCGGTGGTGGGTGCCAAAGAACGCGGCATCGAGCAGACGGGCGGAGCCGAGGGCGATGGCACCGGCAAGACCAAGGCTTTCGGGGCGCAGGCACAGGGTATGCGGGCCGCTGCCGGGTGCCGTGATGGCCAGATCGCCCAAGGCGGTGGTGACCCCGGTTGCGGTGGCCGTGGCGGGGATCAGATTGATCTCGCCCATGAAGGTTGCGGTGAACAGGGTGGCGGGGGCAAGGTAGATGCGCTGGGGGGGCCCCACATCCTCGATGCGGCCTGCGTTCATCACCACGATGCGGTCGGCCACCGCCATCGCCTCTTCCTGATCATGGGTCACATGCACGAAGGTGGTGCCGATGCGGCGCTGGATCGCCTTCAGCTCGTCCTGCATCTGGCGGCGCAGTTTCAGATCGAGCGCGCCCAGCGGTTCATCAAGCAGCAGCACATCGGGATCGACGGCCAGCGCGCGGGCGAGGGCCACGCGTTGGCGCTGGCCACCGGATAGTTCGTGGGGCTTCGCGTTTGATTTGCCATCGAGGCCGACCGTCGCCAGCATCTGCCGCGCCTTCGCGTCGCGCGTGGTGCGGTTCTGGCCGCGCATCCGCAGCCCGAACCCGACATTATCGAGCAGGGTCATGTGCGGGAAAAGGGCGTAATCCTGAAACATCGTGGTGGTGGGGCGGTCTTTGGGGGCGACATGGGTTTGGTCGCGCCCACCGATCAGGATTTGCCCTGCGGAGGGCGTCAGAAAGCCGCCGAGGATCGACAGAAGGGTGGTTTTGCCGCAGCCCGAAGGGCCGAGGAGCACGATAAACTCGCCCGCGGCAATGTCGAGGGTGACCGATTGCAGGGCGGTGAAGCTGCCAAAACGGTGGGAAACGGCGCGGATTGACATATCGGCGGTCATTTGCGGGCCTTTCGGAACACGGTGAACTCCATCACCAGCAGCACGGTGACGGAAACGATGAACACCAGAGAGCCTATGGCGTTGGTTTTGGGCGACAGGCCCGAGCGCAGCATCGACCAGATCTCGACCGGCAGGGTGACATCAAAGCGGGTGAGCAGGAAGGCGATGATGAACTCGTCCCAACTGAAGGTGACGGAAAGGAAAAAGGCGGCCAGCAGCGGCGGGGCCAGCATGGGGGCAGAGATCAGCCACAGCACGCGGACCTCGCTTGCCCCCAGATCACGGGCGGCGCGCTCGGCGTTTTGCTGATGATCGCCCATGGCGGCATAGATGATGGCGAAACATAAGGGTAGGTTGATCACCACATGGCCGATGCCGGTGGCAAGCAGGGAGGGCGGCAGGCCGATCCGGTTGAACACGGTCAACAGGCCAAGGGCGATGATCAGGTACGAGGTGGTCATCGGGGCGATCAGCAGCCCGCGCAACAGCGCCGACCCCGGCAGGCGATAGCGGGCCAGCGCGTGGGCCGCGAGAAAGCCCAGCAGCAAAGCGATGGCCGAGGAGGCGAGGGAAACCGCGAAGGAATGGCCAAGGGCGGCCATCAGATCGCCATCGCCGAGGACCGCCTTGTACCATTTCAGCGTCGGGCCCTTGAATGGCGGCACCGGCAGGCGGCCATCCTGAAACGAGAACAGCACCAGCATTGCGACCGGCAGGAAGATGAAGCCATAAAGGGTGGCGAGGTAGGCCCAGGTGAGCGCGCGTCCCATGCTATAGCCGGTCCAGTTTCAGCCAGCGGGCGCAGGCGAAATAGGCCAGCGTGACCACCGCCATCAGGATGACCGACATCGCCGAGGCCATCGGGAAATCACCGCGCCGCCCCAGTTGCAGCATGATCAGTTGCGGCAGGGTCAGCTCGTTGTTGCCGCCAAGGATTTGCGGCGTGATATAATCGCCGATGCAAAGAACGAAGGTCAGGAAGGCGCCGGTCACCACGCCGGGCAAGGTCAGCGGCAGGATGACATGGCGGAAGGTGGCGAAAGCCGAGGCCCCCAGATCGGCGGCGGCGCGGGCATAGTTGGGCGATAGCTGGATCAGGTTGGCATAGATCGTGAGGGTCAGCAGCATGACGAAGAAATGCACGAAGCCGATCACGGTGGCGCTGCGGGTGGAAGCGATTTGCAGCGGCTCGGCTATCGCGCCCAAGGCCAGCAGGGTCTTGTTGATCACGCCGTTCTGGCCCAGCACCAGCAGCCAAGCATAGGAGCGCACCACATAAGATGTCCAGAACGGCAGTACGGCCAGCATCAGGGCCAGCCGTTGGAACCGGGCGGGCACTCGGATGGCGATGATCCAAGCCAGCGGATAGGCGAGTAAGACCGAAATCACCGTCACGATTGCGGTGATTTCCAGCGAGACAAACAGGCCCTTGAGCAGCGAGGGGTCAGTGAAAAAGCGGATGTAGTTGTGGGCGGACAGGCCGCCCACGATGGTGCGGCCCTCAAGGCGGGCAAGGCTCATGGCCGCCATGACAAGGAAGGGCAGCACGAAGAACGCGAGCACCCACAGAAGTGCGGGGGCTACGAGGCCTAGAGCGCGGCGGCGCTCGGTTCGAGCGGCGGTGCTCACCCCCCTGATCCTGTCAGTTTTGCAGCATCGCTGTCCACATATCCTGCATCGCGGTATCAAGTGCGGCATCGGGCACCGGATAAAGCTGGCTGCGGGCGAGGTATTCGGGCTGGCTGTCCCAGCGCAGAACCGTCTTTTGCGCAGGCGTCAGCACATCACCCGCTTTGGCATTGGCGGGCATGCCCCAATAGCAGGCCGAGGTTGCAAGCAACGCCTGCCCCTCGGGGCTGGTGATGTAATTCACGAATTGCAGGGCTGCGTCTTTCTTGGTGCTGGAGTCCAGAACCGCCAGCGATTGCGCCCAGCGCAGAGCGCCTTGTTTGGGGATTGTCCAATCGAGATTGGGGTTCTCGGTTGCCAGAACTGCCGTGAGCCATTCGCCACCGCCGACCAGCACATCAACCTCGCCCGTCGCAAGGGCGGTTTGCGAGGCCACCACATCGCCCACCGATTTCGACGCGGCTTTGAGCTTCATCAGCGGGTCTTGCAGCGAGGCCAATGAGGCCGCCGTCATCTCGGCGGTTTTGCCGCCCGCAGCCACTTGCAGCAGGCCAAGCACCGGCAGGTAGTAATCATAGATCGCTATGCGGCCATTGTATTTGCCCGACATCAGGGTGGCCATATCCTCCATATCTGCCGGATCGACCTTGGTTTTATCGAAGGCAATGGTGTTGTAGCCGAATTTCTCGGTGACGGCATAGGTTTTGCCGTCCCTTGTGTTGGCATCGGCCATCACCAGCTCGGGAAAAAAATCGGCGGTGGCCAGTTTGTCGGCGGGGAGTTCGGCGAGCAGGCCCAGATCGACGGCGCGGCCCACATCCACCGCGTCGATCACCAGCACGTCCCAATCGCCGGGTTGCGACTGATCGAGGATAGCGAGGCCCGCGGCGGTGCCTTCGTATTCCTTGAGGTTCACCTTGATGCCGGTTGCGGCCTCGAAGGGCGCGATCAGGGCGGGGTCGGAGTGATCGCACCAGACCAGCGCGTTGATCTCTTCGGCGGTGGCTGTCTGCGCCATGCCGGACAGCAAAAGCAGCGAAAGCGCGGTCTGGGTTTTGGTGATCACGGTCTGACTCCCTTGGTTTCAATGGCCGGGCATCTGACGCCCCCGGCGGGTTTTAGTGCGTTTGGCGTACGGCACCAGATTGGGCCATGTTGGGCCGTGTGTTGCGCCAGCCTAGAATAGCGTTGGTCCGAGGGGTAGCCCCTGCCGGCATCGCAAAGTGCCAAAATCCACGTCAAGGCACTGCTGATCTGCGTGAAACCAATGCGAAGCGGCGATTTCATGCTGTTGGAGCAAGGTGGGATTTGGTGGAACCAAAAGCGTCTTTCGGGATTATGCGCCGCGAACCGATCTGGAAACGTGCCCGATGGCGCGTTTGCTCGTGTTCGTTGCCCATTAGGCCGGAGGCCGTCTGGGCAAGTGGAGTGCCGCAATCGGGCCGGTCAGGCAAATCAGGCAAGAAACAGAAAAAAAGGGGGGATAAATGGTGGCGAAAGAGGGACTCGAACCCTCGACCCCGCGATTATGAGTCGCGTGCTCTAACCAGCTGAGCTACCTCGCCATTGGGAGCGGTGGGTAGTGGAGGGGGGGAAAGGCGTCAAGCGGAAAACGTAAGGCTGGCGGGGATTGCGCTGTGGGCCACGCGCGGGCGGCCCGAGGCGGTGACGGTGATGGTGGCCTCGATGAACATCGCGCTGCCTTCGACCTGCGCCTCGCGGATGTCGCGGGTGCTGGTCAGGCGCAGGTCTTCGGCACCTGCGGCGCGGGCGCGGGCGGTGGCGTCATTGGTGAGGGCGGCCTCGACGGCGGCGATGGCGGCGTCGCGGGTGGTGTAGTGGTGCAGGCCATCCGGCAGGTGGGTGGTGAAGCGACCCGCACCCGGGCTGGAGATCAGGGCTTGCGCGCGCTGGCTGATCTGGCCCACCACGGCGCCGATGGCATTGGCGACGCCCGCGTGTTCGGGCAGGATCATCTGGCAGCCAAGGCGCGCGCCGACTGCACCGTAATAGGCCGGGGCCGAGGCACCCAGCCCGATCACCGGCACACCAAGGCGGGCGGTCAGTTCAACCACGCCGCGATGCTGTGAGAGGCCCGCGCGGGTGAGGGTGTGGCGCGCGAGGGCATCGGTGTCTTCGCCGTCAAAGGCCGCATCCTCGGCAAAGGCGGCTTCCAGCAGGCAATCGACGGTTTGGGCGGTCAACTGTTCGATGATGGTTTGGGCGAAGGCTGAGGGATCCGAGGCAAAGCGTTCGCCGCTGCCGTTGCGGCGGCGCGCGAGCAGGCGGACGGCTTTCTCAGAGGCAACACCATCCCAGGCGTCAAGCCCGCCCAGAACGTGGCTGGCATCCGAAGGGGTGACGCCCGCCAGCATCACCAGGCCGCGCGCCACCAGCCGTTCCATTGCGGCCACTTCCAGCCGGGTGGTGAGCGCCCGGTTCAGCGGCATCGGTTTGGTGATGCGGATCAGCAGGGCAGCCTCGCGCGGGGTGAGGCCGCCGATTTGTGCGACAGTGGCCCCCATCGGCACCACAAAGCGGCCGTCATGCTCGCCCACCGCATCGAAGGAAAGGGCGCGGTCGAGGGCTGCGTGCACCATCTCGGGGTGATCGACCGCCAGCAGGGAAACCGGGATCAGGCGGCGGGGGCCGAGGCGCATGCCGCCATCGAGGCCCTCGGTGATCAGGTGCACCTCGCTGTCGCCGCCAAGGCCGGTGGTGCGCATCGCCACCGCCTCGACCATGGTGCGAAAGCCGCCCACGCGCGCACCCTGCGGATCAATTTCCGGCAGGCCATCCCGCAACAGGGCCACATCGGTGGTGGTGCCACCGATATCGGACACCAGCGCGTCTGCGGCCCCCGTCAGCCAGCGCGCGCCGACGATCGAGGCGGCGGGGCCGGAGAGGATGGTTTCGATCGGGCGTTCACGCACCATCGCCGCCGAGATCAGCGCGCCATCGCCGCGCACCACCATCAGCGGGGCTTCAATGCCGATGGCCGCAAGGTGACGCTCACAGGCGGCGACCAGACGGTCGATCATGCCGATCAGGCGGGCGTTCAGCACAGCGGTCAGCGCACGTTTGGGGCCGTTCAGTTGCGCGGAGAGTTCATGCGAGCAGGTGACGGGGCGGGCGGTGACGCGGCGGATCAGATCGCGCACCACCACCTCATGCGCGGGGTTGCGGGTGGCAAAGCGGGCGGCGACGGCAAAGCCCATCACCTGCGGGCCGAGGGCAGCAACATCAGCCTCGAGCGTCGCAAGATCAAGGGGCGCGGCTTCGGTGCCGGCATGGCTGTGCCCGCCCGCGACGCGCAGGACCGGATCGCCCTTCAGGGCCTCGGTCAACCCGCCACGTTCCAGATCTTCGGCGTCAAAACCGATAAACACCAGCGCCACCCGGCCACCCTGCCCTTCCACCAGCGCATTGGTGGCAAGCGTGGTGGACAGCGAGACAAGGGCGACATCGCGCGCGGCAACCCCCGCGCCCGCAAGGGCTGCATCCACCGCGCGGCCGATCCCCAAGGCCAGATCAGCGCGGGTCGTCAGCGATTTGGCCGAACCGATGACGGTATCGGCGGCCTCATCGAGGATCACCGCATCGGTATAGGTGCCGCCGGTATCGACGCCCAGAAAATAGGCCATGCCTGTGTTATCCCCTGCTTTCGCTTTGCCCCCCAGATACTGCGGCAAGGCGGCAAGGTCACGCCCCTTTGCGACGTTTTATGCAGGCGGGTGTCATGCTTTGTGCAGCCGGGGGCCGCGACGCCTGCGCCGGTGCGCCGGGGCAATTCCCAGCAAGCCGCGATACTTGGCCACCGTACGCCGCGCCACAGCCATGCCGTGCAGGGCCAGCCCCTGCACGATGGCCGCATCCGAAAGCGGGGCTGCCGCTGTTTCGCCCGCAATCAACTGGCCAATCGCCGCGCGCAGCACCGCCGTTGAAAGTGCCGGGCCATCTTCGGACACCGACGCCACCCGCCCGACAAAAAGCTGTCGCAACCAGAATGTGCCCAAGGGCGTGTCAACGCTTACCCCTGCTACCACCCGGCTGATGGTGCTTTCCGCAAGCTCCAGCATTGCCGCAATTTCGGCCATGGTCAGGGGCACCAAAGCGCCGGGGCCACGCGTGAGGGCGGTTTGCTGAACCTCCATCACCGCGCGGGCGACCCGCAGAAGGGTGGTGTTGCGCGCCTCGACCATGCGGCCGAGCAGGCGGGCTTCGGCCAGAGCCGCCGCACTTCCTGCAGCCGCGCGGACAATCTGCAACGATGGCAGCGCCGAGCGGTTGAGCGCCACCTGCCACCCGTCCGCCTCACGGCGCACCAGCAGATCGGGCTCGCGCAGCGGTTCGGCGGCAAAGCCTTCGAATTGGGTGCCGGGTTTGGGATTGAGGCCGCGAATGATGCGGAACCGGCGCAGCATCTCGGTTTCACTGACCGCGGCCATCCGGGAAAGACGGGTCAGATCGCCCTGCGCCAGCAGCGCCAGGTTGCCAAGGATCAGGGCAAAAACCGGGTCCATCTGCCCGGCCTCGGCCAGTTGCAACTGCAGACATTCGGCCAGATTGCGGGCAAAAAGCCCGGCGGGTTCGATCTTTTGCAGCACCGTCAGCACCGCCTCGATCTCGGCGAGCGACGCGTGCAGGTCGGCGCTCAGCAGCGGCAGGGGCCGCCCCAGCCAGCCCGAAGGTTCCAGTGCCTCAGCAAGGGCGAAGGCGATATCGCGCGAACGACCGCGCGGCAACAGCACCTCGATCCGCGTGCCCACATGGGCCATCAGGCTTGGCCCTGCACTTTGGGCAAGATCGGCGTTGCCGCCGCCCTGCGATGCCAGCACATGGCGCCAGCGGGGCAGCCAATCGCCCGGCGCGGGAGGCGGCGCGGGGATCAGGCGCAGATGCGGGTTTTGCGCCGCCTGTTCTTCGAGAAACCGCGTCAATCCCGCCGCGTCCGACCGCAACACGCCCAGAGCCGTCATCAACTGATTGTTCAACGCAAGGCGCTGGGTTTGGGTTTGGCGAATGCCGAGGTGGCCGGGTGAACTCATACGGCATACTTACCCGATTTTCGCGCAGTATCGAGCCTGCATTTTGCGCCGGAACCGCCGGGCGCGGGCCATCATGCTGCATTTGCCCTCGTCTTTGCCTGCCCGCAAGGTTAGGTTCGAGGCGTTCCCCCCCAAAGCCAGCCGTCAAGGCGAAAGACGCAGCATGCAAAGCCGCCCCATCCCCGTTTTGTCTGATCTGGTGCTGATCGGGGGCGGCCATGCGCATGCGCTTTTGTTGCGGATGTGGGGGATGCAGCCTTTGGCCGGGGTGCGGGTGACATTGATCAACCCGGGGCCGGCGGCACCTTACACCGGCATGCTGCCCGGCCATATCGCAGGCCACTATCAACATGACGAGATCATGATCGACCTTGTGCGGCTGGCGCGGTTTGCCGGGGCGCGGCTGATCCTGGACAGGGCCACCGGGGTAGACCGGGATGCCCGGCGCATCCATCTGGCCGGGCGGCCAACGCTGACCTATGATCTGGCGAGCCTTGATATCGGCATCGGTTCTGATCTGCCCGATGTGCCGGGCTTTGCGGCCAACGCCGTGGCCGCAAAGCCGCTGGGGGCTTATGCTGCGCGGTGGGACGCTTTTGTGGCAAAGGCGATGGCCGAGCCCCGGATCGTGATCATCGGGGCGGGGGTGGGCGGTGTGGAACTGGCGCTGGCCTCGTATCACCGGCTGTGTGCTGCGGGAGCAAAGCCGCGGATCACCCTGCTGGAACAGGCAGATCAGGCTTTGGCCAATATTGGCCGCGGCGCGCGGGCCGCATTGCTTGCGCATCTGGACCGCGCAGGAATCGCAGTGCTGACGGGCAGCCGCCCCGGGCAGATCACCGCAAACAGCGTGATCCTTGCCGATGGGCGCCACCTGCCATCGGATTTCACCCTGACCGTGGCGGGGGCGCGGCCGCAGGCGTGGCTGGCCGGAACCGGCCTTGCACTTGCCGCAGGTTTTGTTGCGATCAAGCCCACGCTGCAATCCAGCGATCCCGCCATCTTCGCGGTCGGCGATTGCGCCGAGATGTCGTTCGCGCCGCGCCCCAAGGCCGGGGTTTATGCGGTGCGACAGGCGCCGGTACTGCTGCATAACCTGCGGGCAAGTCTGCTGAATACGCCGCTGCGGGCGTTCACGCCGCAGCGGGATTATCTGAAACTGGTCTCCACCGGTGGCAAAGGCGCCATCGCCGACAAGTTCGGCTTGCGGCTGGACGCGGGGTGGCTTTGGCAATGGAAAAACCGGATCGACCGCCGGTTCATGGCCCGGTTCGAATCCTTCCCCGCGATGGCCGCTCCCGCCTCCGGGGCTCACTTTGCCGGGCCCAGCCTGCAGGGCATGGCAGAGGTGCTGGCGGCCAAACCACTTTGCGGCGGGTGCGGCGCCAAACTTGGGGCGGTTGATCTTGGCATGGCGCTGAGTGCGCTGCCCGCGCCCGCCCGCGCGGATGTGCTGTCGGGGCGGGGCGATGATGCCGCGATCCTGCAGCATGCGGCGGGGGTGCAGGTGATCACCACCGATCATCTGCGCGCCTTCACCGAGGATGCCCGCCTGATGGCTGCGATCACCGCGATCCACGCGTTGGGCGATATCTGGGCCATGGGGGCGGCCCCGCAAGCCGCTCTGGCTCAGATCACCCTGCCACCGCTTTCAACTGAAAAAGCCCGCGACATGCTGGCCGAAATCATGGAGTCCGCGAGCAGTGTTTTCCGCGCGGCGGGTGCCGATATCGTCGGCGGCCACAGCAGCCTGGGCGCCGAGTTACAGGTAGGGTTCACCGTCACCGGCCTTGCCACCCGCGCCATCACCAAGGCGGGTGCCGCCCCCGGCGACAGCCTGATCCTCACCAAACCACTTGGTACCGGGATCATCATGGCGGCCGCGATGGCAAACCTGCGCCAGCCCGGCCTGATTCTTGGCGCGGTGGTGGCAGCGGCTTTCGCTTCGATGTGCCGCTCCTCCGGGGATGCGGCGGCCCTGCTTGGCCCATGGGCCCATGCGATGACCGATGTGACAGGCTTTGGCCTGGCGGGCCACCTTCTGGAAATACTCGACGCTTCGGGCTGCGGCGCGCGTCTGAACATGGCCGCTCTTCCCCACCTCGACGGCGCGTTGCTGCTGGCCAAAGCGGGCCAGCATTCCAGCCTCGTCCCCGCCAACCGCGCCGCCTGCGAGGGCCGGATCCGCAACGCGGCCCATCCGGATGCGGCCTTGCTGTTTGATCCGCAAACCGCAGGCGGCCTGCTTGCCGCCGTGCCTGCATCAAAAGCCGTGGCCCTGCTGGATGCTCTGCTGGCCGCGGGCCATCCCGCCGCCCTGATCGGCGACGTCACAGCGGGGCCTCCCGGCATCACCCTGATCTGACCCCGTATTTTTGTTTGCCTGAATATCTCCGCCGGGGCATCCGCCGCGCCGCTGCGCCGCAGCCTCAAATCGCGCGCGCCGCAGCCGCCACCTGATCGGCCACCGCCGCCAGATCCTGTGGGCGCAGATCATCCACCGCGATCTCGCCCACAGGCGGCAACATGCGCGCGCGGTGCCGGTCATAGCGGTGATCATAATGCGCCGCCATCAGCCCATCGGCCAAGGCCTCGAAAGCGCCGGCCACGGCCATTGCTTGCCAACCGGCAATCACATCGGCGGCATGCAGGCTGCGCAGTTGCGCGATCACCCCGGCCAGCCGCGCGCCGTCGGTTACCATGTCGTGATAGGCGCGCACCAGATAGGCCGCCCGCGCCGGGCGGGGCGCGGCAATCGCCACGCGCGGCGCCGCGATCATCGCTTTCCAGATTTGCGGCGGCACCCGGCGCTCGCCCACTTTGGAGCTTTCCGCCTCGATCACCACCGGACGGGCCGGGTCGAGGGCTGCGATCTTCATCGCAAGCGCGCTTTCAAAAGCTTTTTGCGAGGGCTGAGCCGCCGTGCGCGCCCCGAACACCGAACCGCGATGTCCTGCAAGCCCTTCCAGATCAATTACCTGCACGCCGCGTTCGGGCAGCATGTTCAGCACTTCGGTTTTGGCCGAGCCGGTATTGCCATCCAGCACCAGCACCCGCAGGGGAAAGGGCGTCACATAAAGCGCGTCCGACACCAGCGCCCGCCAGGCCTTGTAACCGCCCGCCAGTGTTTCCACCCGCCAGCCGATCTGCGCCAGAATGGTGGCAAACGAGCCCGACCTTTGCCCGCCACGCCAACAATAGACCAAAGGCCGCCAGCCGCCCGGTTTGTCGGCCAAGGATCCCAGCAGATGTGCTGCCGCGTTGCGTGCGACCAGCGCCGCGCCGATTTTGCGGGCCGAAAACGGGCTGACCTGTTTGTAGATCGTGCCAATCTCGGCCCGTTCGGCATCATCAAGCACCGGCAGGCTGATGGCACCGGGCAGATGATCTTCGGCGTATTCGGCGGGCGCGCGCACGTCGATGATGTCATCGAAACCATGCACCGCAAGATCGTCGAGGGATGTCAGGGTAATCGCCATGCTGCCCCTTAGACCATTGGTGCTGCGGCGGAAAGATGCGTCCCGCCGCCTGCCCCGCTCAAAGCGCCGCCGCGATGGCCCGCATCATTGCCTGATTGGCCTCTGACACCCCATCCGCCTCAAAACCCCGGTCGGCGGCGTTCACCGCGATCACGACGCCTGAATTGGGGTCGATATAGATGTACTGGCCGTAGATGCCCTGCGCCCAGACCTCGCCCGGCCGGGCATCTTTCGGGATCCACCATTGAAAGCCGTAATCCGCCCCGCCCGGTGCCTGCCGCGAGGTTGCGGCGATGATCCAATCGGCGGGCACCACTTGCCGCCCCTGCCACGAGCCGCGTTGCAGGATCATCTGCCCAAAGCGGGCATAATCGCGCGTGCGCAGGTTCAGCCCGCCCAGAACGAACGCGGTTCCTACGCCATCGGTCAGATAATAGGGCGCCGCCTCCAGCCCCATCGGCGCCAGAATCCGGCTTTCCAGCAGTTCCGGTATGTCTTTGCCAGTCGCCCCCCGGATCACCATGCCGATGACATGGGTATCAATCGACACATAATGCCACGCCTTGCCCGGCGCAGCTTCGCGGGTTGCAAGCCCTGCGGCAAAGGCATCCATCGAGCCACCCAAGGCCAGAACCCGGCCCATCTTGTTGATATCGCTGTTGAAATCAAGATAGTCCTCGTTGAACTTCACGCCCGAGGACATGGTCAGCACATCGCGGATGCTGGCACCGTCATAGGCGCTGCCCTTCAGGCCCGGCGCGTATTGCACCACCTGATCATCCAGCGAACCGATGGCCCCCTCGGCCATGATCACACCAAAAAGGGCCGACAGAAAGCTTTTCGCCACCGACCACGATATCCGCAGATCATCTGGCCCGGTGCCGAGGTAATAACTTTCGTGCACCAGATTGCCGGCCTTGAGCACCACCAGCCCGGTGATCGCGCGCTGCTTGATCCACGCCTCCATCGCTGGTGTCAGTTGCATCGGCGGCCCCGGCGGCAAGGTTGCAACCGGCGCGTCGCCGCGTGAGAGGGGCCGGGTGAGGAACAACTGATCCATATGGCTGAAATTCTGCACGATGACATCGGGCGCAAACAGGCTGTTGACCGCAAGCAGACGACCGATCTCTTCGCGTTTCCAGACCGCCAAGGCCATTACAATCACGACCAGAACCGCCAGCCCCTTCAGAACCCGCCGTATCCACAAAGCCATTCCATCCCCCCCAAAAAATGTGCATCAGTTGAGCACAGGCCCCCCCCGTTTGACCAGCTATGACGTGGCGTCGGGCCGCCTGTCCCGTGGGGTCGCCGATAACTTATTGCATTGGTTAGCGAAATTTATCCAGCAGCTTTTGCATCGGGCTGCGGGGATCGGCTGCAAGGCTTCGTTCAACGGGAGGTGTTGGGGTGGCTTCGGGGGCGAGAGTTGCAGAGGCGGTTTTGCCACCTGAACGGGGCGGAGCGGTGCGCAGGGCGACGGCGGTCATGAACTTTGCGCCATCGCCTTCGGCCAAATGTCCCGCGCCATCGGAGATGCCGCGCAGCAGATCGTCCAGCCAGTTCTGATCGGCCTTGGCAAAATCATGCAGCACATAATCGGCCACGGCATCCTTGTGGCCGGGATGGCCGATGCCCAGCCGCACCCGGCGGTAGGCGTCGCTCAGATGCGCGTGGATCGAACGCAGGCCATTGTGCCCGGCATGGCCGCCACCATCTTTCACCCGGCATTTACCAGGGGTGAGATCCAATTCGTCATGGAAAACAACGAGATCGGTCAGATCGAGTTTGTAAAAGCCGAGTGCTGCGGCCACCGATTGCCCCGAAAGGTTCATGTAGGTTTCGGGTTTCAGCAGCAGCACCTTCTGCGCCCCCAGCCGGCCCTCGGCGACCTGGCCCTGATGTGCGCGCGACCAGCGGCCAAAACCATGATCGGCGGCGATCCTGTCCACTGCCATAAAGCCGATGTTGTGCCGGTTGCCTGCATACTTTGCACCCGGATTGCCGAGGCCCGCCAGAAGTTTCATCGCCCGGATTTCCTGCTTTTCGAACGCGACCAGATTGCGCATGGCTGCGGCGTTGACGCAAGCCTGCTTGACTTGGCCGCGTCCTTTGCCCATCCTTTGGATGTGGTTGCGAACGCCACTCATCCTGTTGAAAAGAATGTGCAATTGCGGATAACGGTTGTCTGTTCCATGCGCAACGAGGGGCCGTTCGTTGTTGAATGGGTCACCTGGTATCGGATGTTGGGGTTCACCGATATCGTGGTTGTGACCAATAACTGCACCGACCGTTCGCCCGAATTGCTGGACGCTTTGGCGGCAGCGCGCTGGGTGCGGCACATCCGGTGTGATGTGGAGCCGGGGTTGAAAATCACCGCGCGCAAGTTGGCGGCGGCGAAGGAAAGCCGGTCGGTTCGCAAGGCGGGGTGGGTGCTGGTTTGTGATGTGGATGAGTTTCTGGTGATCCACCAAGGTACTGGTTTAATTGGAGATTTGATTGATCTGGGGGCTTCGGAGTCTGGGTTTCTGGGGATGTCGGTGAATTGGAAAGTGTTCGGCACCGGCGGGCAAAAGCGGTTTCAGGATGCGCCGGTACATCAGCAGTTTTTGCAGGCTTGTGCGGTTGGCCACGGGTCTTCGCACACGGTCAAGTCGATTTTCCGGCAGCCGGGGTGGTTCAAGGCGTTGGGGGAGCACGGGCCGAGGGGGCTAAATCTGGTAGTCGCAGGGCAGAAATGGCGCGAGTCGCCGGGGATGGTCTGGGTGAACAGTGAGGGCGTTCCGGTGGAAAAATGGCAGCCGCGCGGGCCTTATTTGCGCACATTGGCGCCGGAGGACACCAGCCATGCGGTGGCGCAGCTCAACCACTATATGTTGCGGTCGGATGAGACGTTCAGCCTGAAGCGCCGCACCCTTTCGCCGGTGGGGCTGCATGACCGCTATACCCGGTATTATTACAACCGCGCCAACAATAACAAGGAGTTGGACCCCTCGGCCTTTCGCTATGCCGAGGGGTTTGCGGCGCTGCACGCACGCGCGATGGC
>JANNAV010000231.1:0-11502 GCA_031384695.1 Paracoccaceae bacterium | reverse complement strand
GGTTGATCTTGACGCGTTCGAGCGGTTTCTCGCCGCCGAACTGCCCGACGCTGCCGACTAAAGCGGATTTCCTTCAATCTGATTCAGAGGGCTGAACCCGATTGTACGCAACAGGCTCTAAATCAACCCGGCGATGATCGCCCGCAGCGTTTCGATACCGTCGCCCTTTTCCGAACTTGTCACCACGATCTCGGGGTAGGCCGCCGCATGTTTCACCAATGCGCCCTTGACCTGTTCGATAATCGCCTCACGCTCGGCCCGCGAAACCTTGTCGGCCTTGGTCAGCACCACCTGAAACGTCAGCGCGCAGCGGTCCATCAGGGCGAGTATCTGCTCGTCCACCTCTTTCACCCCGTGCCGCGTATCAATCAGCACAAAAGCCCGCCGCAACGTCTGCCGCCCGGAAAGATAACTCCGCAGCAGCGCTTGCCACTTCGCCACCACCGCCACCGGCGCTTCGGCGTAACCATAGCCGGGCAGATCGACCAGATGCTTGTGATCGCCCAGCGCGAAATAGTTGATCTCCTGCGTCCTTCCCGGTGTGTTCGACGCCCGCGCCAAAGACTTCCGGCCGGTCAACGCATTGATCAAACTGGATTTCCCCACGTTCGACCGGCCCGCAAAGCACACCTCAAGCCGGTCGGCAGGCGGCAGGCCAGACATCGCCACCACGCCTTTCACAAACGTCACCGGCCCGGCAAACAACAGCCGCCCCGCCTCGCGCGCCGGGGTTTCCGGCTCGGGCGCCAGAATAAACTCAACGCTCATAGCAGGCTCCAGTCATCATCAACCGCTACCCGGCCCGGCGTGATGACGATGCCGTAAACCCCGAAATCCTGATGCCCGTAGGCCGCTTCCAGCCCGTGCAAGGTGTCGCCCGCTGGCCGCCCGGTGACAGTGTCCACCGCCGTGGCGGAACAGCGGGTGATCCGCTCTTCGATCCGCAGTACCGCCGTACCGATGCGCAGATGCCGCCCGATCCAGTCAAACTCGGCAAAGGGTGCTGCCCCCTCGATCCACAGATTGCCACGCCAGCGGTCCACCGACAAATCCATCCCCATCCGAGCCGAAAGATCGGCCAGCGAAGCAAGCGACAGGATGGAAACCGACGGAAACGCCGAATCCGTCATCCCCACGTCCGCCGTCACGATCCGCACCGGCTGAGCCCGTGCGGCCGGGTTCAGCGGCCGCACCCAAACCAGAAACCGGGGCAGGTCCGCCGGATCATCGGGGCAAAAGGCAATCTCGCCCCGTTCGGGATGCGCCAGAACCACCTGCCGCGTGGCCTCGTCCAGCCGCGCCGTGATCGCCATCAACGCCGGAGCCTTCGCGCCGCGCGCGAAATTGGCGCAGCGGTTCCAGCCTTCGATCAGCTTTGCCGCCTCATGGGCCACCGCCCAATGCCTGTCCCACGGCAGACACGCGCCCGCCGAAAGCGCAACGGACGCGAGGGCCTCGCGTCCGTGTCCCTTGATCGGGTGGCGATAGATCTGCGCCAGCCGCTGGTTCATTTCTTGCCCTTCACCGGCGGCGCGGTTTCCACGGGCTTCTTGCGGAACCCCGACACGATGTTGCCGAAGATATCCGGTTTGTGCCCGTGGCTGCGCATGATCAGATATTGCTGGGTGAAGGTGATGGTGTTGTTGGTGATCCAGTACACCACCAGCCCGCTGGCGAAACTGCCCAGCATGAACATGAACACCCACGGCATCCAGGCGAAAATCATCTGCTGCGTCGGGTCGGCGGGGGCCGGGTTCAGCTTTTGCTGCAGCCACATCGAAATGCCCAGCAGGATCGGCAGGATGCCGATGAAGATCAGCGCCAGCACACTGCCCGGCACCGGATTGCCCCAGGGCAACAGCCCGAACGCGTTGAAAAGTGACGAGGTATCGGGCGCCGAGAGATCGTTCAACCAGCCAAAGAACGGCGCATGACGCAGCTCGATGGTCACGAAAATCACCTTGTAAAGCGAAAAGAAGATCGGAATCTGGATCAGGATCGGCAAACAGCCCGCCGCCGGGTTCACCTTCTTCTCCTTGTAAAGCTGCATCATCTCTTTTTGCATGCGCGGCTTGTCATCGCCCACCCGCTCTTTCAGCGCCTCCATCTCGGGCTGCAGCTCTTTCATCCGCGCCATCGAGACGTAGGATTTATAGGCCAGCGGCAGCACCAGCAGTTTCAGCACAAAGGTCAGCCCGATGATCGCCAGCCCCATGTTGCCGATCAGATGGTTCAGCCAGTGCAGCACCGCAAAGATCGGCTTGGTCAGGAAAAAGAACCAGCCCCAGTCAATCGAATCGATGAAACCTGCCACGCCACCCGCCTCATAGCGCTTGATCGTGGCCCATTCCTTGGCCCCGGCAAACAGCCGCGTGGTGGATTCCGCGCGCGCCCCCGGGGCCACGGCGATGATCGGCTGGCGCACCTCGGCCTGATAGATATCCGCCGCCCCCGCCACATGTTTCAGCACCGCCGTGTAGGGTTTGCCCTGTTCCGGGATCAGCGTGGTCATCCAGTAGTGGTCGGTAAAGCCGATCCAGCCATCGGTGGCGGCCTCGGTCACCTCGGCATTGGTGCCCTCGCGCTCGACCACCGGCAGGTCCAGCATCTTGTTGTATTTGAGGTAATCGGTGATGCCGTCGGCGCGGCGGATGGCACCTTCATGTACCACATAGATGCCCTGAAGTTTCGGCAGGCCGTGCCGCGCCACGATGCCATAAGGCGCCAGCCGCGCTTCGGTGGTGCTGTTGTTCTGCACCGCATCCGTCACCGTGAACATGAAATCATTGTCCACCGCGATAGTGCGGGTGAAGGCCAGCCCCTTGCCATTGTCCCACATCAGCGTCACCGGCGCATCGGGGGCCAGCGTGCCCCCCGCCGCGATTTTCCATTCGGTTCGCGCGCCCGGCACATCGGCATCGGTCAAGCCCTTGCCATGGGCCCAGCCGAACACCGCGTAATAGGGCTTTTCTTCGCCAACCGCCGTCAGCATCTTGACGGTGGGCGAACCCGGCGCCGTGGTTTCGCGGTAGGTTTTCAGCGAAAGATCATCCAGCCGCCCGCCCAGCATCGAGATCGAGCCCGACAGTTTCGGCGTGTCAATCGTCAGGCGGGGGGCGCTTGCGGGCAAAGCCTCGGCATCTTGCCCGGCGCTGGCGGTTGCCTCTTCGGCGGCAGGCACCGCCAGGGCATCCGGTGCCGCCGGTGCCGTGGCACTTGCCGGCTCTTCGGTGGGAAACCATTGCGGAAACAGCAGCGGCCCACCCATGAACCACCCGAGGATCACGAGAAAGCTGAGCACGGTTGCAAGGATGAGATTCTTGTTCTGATCGTCCACGGGGGGATCACCATTCCTGTTCAGGGTCAGGCGTGGTTCAACAGAAGGGGGCGCGAAAGGTCAAGCGGTTTTCCCCGCCCCAGCCATCTGTGCCCACCGGGAATCGCGAATAACCCACCCGATGCCACCCGGAACCGGATAACCGCCCGCCTATCTTGCCCGCGAACCGATGCGGGGCGTGCCGCCGATCCGCCCGCGTTGGCGCAGGATCCAATCCATGGTTTCTTCCACCGGCATCGGCCGCCCGATCCCGAAACCCTGCACATCGCCACAGCCAAGCTGCGCCAGCATCGCATGTTCCGCCGGTGTTTCAACCCCCTCGGCCAGCGTTGCAAGGCCCATCCGCTCGGCCATCGACAGGATCGCAGCCACGATCTTTTGTTGCTCGCGGTCCTCATCCACCTTGGTCACAAAACTGCGGTCAATCTTGATGCGGCGGATCGCAAACCGCCGGATCGAGGTGATCGACGCATGGCCGGTGCCGAAATCATCCAGATCAATGCCGCAGCCCATCCGCGCCAGCGCGGCGATGTTGCCGACGATCACATCATTGTCGGTTTTTGCCACCACATTCTCCAGCACCTCGATGCACAGGCGCTTTGGCTCCAGATCAAAGCGGTCCAGCTCCCATTTCAGCTTGTCGGCCAGTTTGGGGTTGCGCAGTTCGGCGGCTGAAAAGTTCACCGCCACCGTCGGCACGCAAAGCCCGGCCTTGTCCCAGCGCACCAGCGCCGAAAGCGCGTTGTACAGCATCACCTCGCACAGCCGCTCGCTCAGGCCCGCGGCCTCAAGCGCGGGCAGAAACTCTCCCGGCGCCACCAGCCCGCGTTCGGGATGATACCAGCGCGCCAAAGCCTCAAACCCGGTGATGGCCCCGGTATCGGTGGACACCTGCGGTTGAAAATGCGCCCGGATCTGCCCCTCATCCAGCGCCTGTTCCAGTTCTTCGCGCAGCGCATCGCGGTCGGCCCGGTGATGCGCCATATCCGGCGTATAGGCCCGGATCGCCCCCGCCCCCACCTGCAACGCCGCATCCGCCGCAACCTGTGCCGCCTCCAGCAGCGAGGCCCCGGTTTGTTCGGGCGCGCGCACGGCAAGGCAGAAGCCCACCGAACATGTCATGTAAATCCGCGCGGCGTTCACGCTGACAGGCACCGCAACCGCCGCCTGCAACCGGCCCGCCAACTGCACCACGGTTTCCAGATCCAGCCGCCGCACGCCCGCCAAAGCCACCGCAAAGCCGCCGCCTTCAAGCCGCGCCAGCTTGTCCCCCTCGCGCAGGGCCGCGCAGAGCCGTTCGTAGGTGCGGCTCAGCACCTCGGTCTGGGCGGCGCGGCCATGCCTGTCCACCAACTGTTCGGCATCGTCAAACTGCACCACAAGGCAGGCGGTGGTGCGCCCGGTCAACTGGCTGTCGCGCATCGTGCTATCCAGCGCTGTCACCACCAGATCGCGCAGCACCGGCCCCGGTGTGGCATCGCTGGCGGCCCCCGGCAAGGGTTCGGCAAACCGGAACGCCCCGGCCATGGCGAACACCAAAGGCGCGCCCAAAGCGGCAATGATCAGCGCCTCTTCGCCGCCAAGCCAGAAACAGGCCAGCGTCAGCGCCGGCAGGAACACCATCCACTCCGGCCTGCGCAACTGCCGTGCCAGCACCCGCAGCGCCGTCACCCCATCCGAAAAACTCCGAAGCTGCATAGGCCGGGCCCCCGTTGTCACCTCAGGGCATCGCCCCGTCCTTGTGAACTTAGGCAAACAGGTTGACCGCTTCGTTAATCCACACCCTCAAGTTGCGGGGAAATTGCTTCAAGTTTTACCCGCTTTTGCCCCCCATCAAAGCAAAGGCTGTGTAAACCACCCGGCTGTGCTATGATCAGCCGATCACAAAACCCCATTGCGCAACACCCATTCCCGAGGCCGTCATGGATTACATTTTCTGCGCGCGTAACACCAAAGCCCAGGGTTTCGGCACCGATCCCGGCACCACCCAGTTCCTCGAAGTGCCCGCCGCCGCCACCCGCCACCAACCCGGCCACCGCATTGCCGTGTCGAAATGGCTGGCGCGCGTGGCGGGCGAGGCCACATCCGGCATCAACCCCCTGAACGGCAAGCCGGTGGGCGATGTGCTGATCTATCTGCACGGCTTCAACAACGATCTGCCCACCGTGCTGGCCCGTCACCGCCTGCTGCGCAAGGCGCTGGAGGCGGATGGTTTCAAAGGCGTGGTGGTCTCGTTCGACTGGCCATGCGACACCACGGCGCTTGCCTATCTTGATGACCGGCAGGATGCCAAGAAAGTGGCGATGCGGCTGGTGACCGAGGGCATCGTGCCGATGCTGAAATTCCGCGATCCGGCGGATTGCGAGATATCCTTGCATGTTCTGGCGCATTCGATGGGTGCCTTCGTGCTGCGCGAGGCGTTTGACGATGCCGATGATACGATGGCCGCCGCCACCCGCAACTGGACGCTGGGGCAGTTGATGCTGTGCGGCGGCGATGTTTCGGCGGCCTCGCTTGGCGATACCGCCAGCAGCGAATCGTTCTACCGGCACGCGGTGCGGGTGACCAATTATTTCAATCCGCTGGATTCGGTGCTCAGCATTTCGGGGGCCAAGCGGTTGGGCATCTCGCCGCGCGTGGGCCGGGTGGGTCTGCCCGGTGATGCGCCCGCCAAGGCGGTGAACGTCAATGTCGGCGATTATTACGACGCCTACCGCGCCGATTTTGCCCAGGTGCCCAACAGCGACCATGCGTTCTATTTCTATGATCCCACCATGCTGCGTGATATCCACCACACGCTGCAAGGCAAGCTGGACCGCAACGTCATCCCCACCCGGCGTCTGGACAGCGCCGGGCGCCTGCATCTGGGGCCTAAAATCTGAACCGCGCCAAGCGTGCCAAGCATGCCAGGCGTGCCGGGCCGGGGGGGCGGTGTCAGCCCTGCGCCGGTGGCTCGCCCCCCGGCACCGGATCATAGCCCGCGCCGCCCCAGGGGTGACAGCGGCAAACCCGGTGCGCCGCAAGGAAGCCGCCCTTCACGCCGCCATGCCGCTGCAACGCTTCAAGCGCATAGACCGAACACGTCGGCTGAAACCGGCAGCCATGCCCCACCCAGGGCGACAGCAGCAACCGGTAGGCACGCACCGGCAGCGCCAGCACATGGGCAAAAGGCGTCATCTTGCACGGTCTTTGTGAACCTGCCGCAAGGCGGTTTCCAGATCGGCCAACAGATCGGCAAAGGGCCGCGCGATGGTGGCGCCGGGCCGCGCCACCAGCACATAATCCCAGCCCGGCCGGGCGCTTACCGCCAGCACCTTGCGCGCCACCTCGCGCAGCCGCCGCTTGGCCCGGTTGCGCGCCACCGCATTGCCAATCTTCTTTGACGCGGTAAAGCCCACCCGCACCTGCGCCTGATCATCGCCCCGCGCGCGCGCCTGCAACAGAAAACTGCCCGCACCGTGGCGCAACGCGCTTGCCGCCCGCAGAAAATCAGGCCGGTTGCGCAGGGTTGCCAAAGCAACCGGACAAACGGCAATCGCCGCAGGTGCCCCGGCTGCTTCGGCGTTGCTGCCTTGGCCCGGTTCCTGCGGCGATGTCATGTCGCGTCCTTGATATCAGGCCCTCAGCCGGGCCGGTCCGCCCTTAAGCCGACAGCTTCTTGCGGCCCTTGGCGCGGCGTGCGGCCAACACCAGACGGCCGCCTTTGGTGGCCATACGGGCGCGGAACCCGTGACGGCGGGCGCGAACCAGGTTCGAAGGTTGAAACGTGCGCTTCATAGCAGAACTCCATCAGTCGTGCGGCCCAACCCTGATCAGATCAAACTTGCCCGGATTCGGGGGGCCGCATAATTCCAAGCCCGTCCTTTAGGGGCGCCTCGCGGGCAAGTCAACGCAAAGACAGCGTTTTCGGCGTAACAATTCACAGCCCTGCGCGTGCCGGGGGTGCTGACTGTTGCAAAACCTTGCGCGGGCGGGGGTTTGGGCTGTGTGTCTGATCAATGCCGCGTGATACCTCTATCGCTTCACCCCGGATATGGCCATCGTGACCGCAACAAAGGACAGACCTGCCATGCCCCTCAATTCCAGCCTGATGCGGCGCCTGCCGATACTGCTGATCCTGCTTACCGCCGTCGCGGGCTTTTTCTTCTTGCGCGATCAGCTTGGTTTTGCCGCCCTCGCCCGCAACCATCTGGCGCTGACGGCGTTTCGCGATGGCCATTACCTCGCAGCGGTGGCGGCCTTTATCGGGGTCTATGTGGTGATCGTGGGGTGCAGCCTGCCCGGTGCCACGGTGGCGACACTGGTGGGGGGGTATCTGTTCGGTATCTTCCCGGGCGGGGCGTTCAACGTGATCGCGGCAACCCTTGGCGCGGTGGTGGTTTTTCTGGCCGCGCGCGCAGGCTTTGGCGCCGATGTCGCCCGCCAGATCGCGGCGCGGGGCGGCGCTGCGGCACGGTTGCAAAGCGCTCTGCGTGAAAACGAGATCCCGGTGCTGCTGATGATGCGGCTGGTGCCCGCCTTGCCGTTTTTCCTCGCCAATCTGATTCCCGCCTTCACCGGCACCCGGCTTTCCCGCTTTGCCGCCACCACCTTTGTCGGCATCATCCCGGGCACCTTGGTGTTCACCTCGGTGGGGGCCGGGCTCAGCGGGGTTTTCGCGCATGGCGGCACTCCCGATCTTGGCATCATCTTCACAGCACCGGTGCTGGGCCCGCTTTTGGGCCTTGCAGCACTGGCCGCTTTGCCGATGATCATCAAGGCATGGCGCGGAAAGGACACATAAGATGGCAAACCCCGGTTCAAACGAGATTGCCGCCGATCTGTGCATCATCGGCGCGGGGTCCGGCGGGCTTTCCATCGCGGCAGGCGCGGCCCAGATGGGCGCGCGAGTGGTGCTGATCGAGGGCGGCGAGATGGGCGGCGATTGCCTGAACGCGGGCTGCGTGCCCTCCAAGGCGCTGATCGCCGCCGCCAAGGCCGCCCATGCGATGCGCAGTGGCGCGCCATTCGGCATCCGTCCGGTGGAGCCTGAAATTGATTTCGCCGCCGTGAAAGATCACGTCGCCCGCACCATCGCCACCATCGCCCCGGTGGACAGTCAGGAACGCTTCGAAGGCTTTGGCGTGACGGTGCTGCGCGATTTTGCCCGCTTCACCTCGCCCCATACGGTCGAGGCCGGGGGCACCACGGTGCGCGCGCGGCGGTTTGTAATTGCCACCGGATCGCGCCCCTTCGTGCCGCCGGTGCAGGGGATCGAAACTGTGCCCTACCTGACCAACGAGACGATCTTTGTCCAACGCGAACGGCCGACGCATCTGATCGTGCTGGGTGGCGGGCCGATCGGCGTTGAAATGGCGCAGGCGCATCGCCGCCTTGGTGTGGCGGTCACTCTGGTGGGCGGGCACGCAATTCTTGGCCGTGATGACCGCGAGGCCGCCGCCGTGCTGCTTGACACGCTGCGCGCCGAAGGGGTGGTGCTTTATGACGCCCAGCATATCGTGCGGATCAGCAACACCGGCGCGGGTGCCGCACCCGGGGTCGAGGCGGTGCTGACCGATGGCACCGTGATCACCGGCAGCCATCTGCTGGTGGCCGCAGGGCGGCGGATGGTGCTGGAGCGGCTGAACCTGCGGGCGGCGGGGGTGGCGTTTACCGACAAGGGGGTGACGGTGGGCGCGGGCCTGCGCACCACCAACCGCAGAGTCTATGCGGTGGGCGATGCGGCGGGGGGGTTGCAGTTCACCCATGTGGCAGGCGCGCATGCGGGTGTGGTGATCCGGCAGGTGCTGTTCGGGCTGCCCGCAAGCTTTGGCACCCGCGCCATTCCCTGGGTAACCTATGCCGACCCGGAACTGGCGCAGGTGGGCCTGACCGAAGCCGCAGCGCGCCAGCGCCACGGTGCCAAACTGACCGTGATCCGGCAGGAGTTTCACCACAATGACCGCGCCCAGACCGAGGTGAAAACCAAGGGCTTTCTGAAAGTGATGATCGTGAAGGGCCGCCCCATCGGTGCCACACTGGTGGGGGCGCAGGCGGGCGAGTTGATCGGGGTCTGGGCGCTGGCGATATCATCTCGGCTGAAAGTATCGGCAATCGCCGGAATGGTGGCACCCTATCCCACCTTGGGGGAAATCGCCAAACGCGCCGCAGGAGCCTATTTTTCGCCCCGACTTTTTGATAACTCCACGGTAAAGCGCGTGGTGCGGGCGGTGCAGCGGTTCATCCCCTGAGGCGGGACCGGGTTGGTCCGGGGGCGGGGCCTTAAGGCGGATGATCGCCCGCGACTGCGCGCGGCGGCACAGCCGGGGGGCCGTCTGCCCCCCGGATCCCCCGAGGATATTTGGGCAGTAAAGAAGGGGCAGTTGGGTGGCGGCAAACAAGGAAGCGGCACCAAGGCGGGGCGGATTTCTGAACACCCTGTCGGGGCGGTTCCTGATGCTGACCGTGGCCTTTGTGATGCTGGCCGAAGTGCTGATCTTTGTGCCGTCGATTGCGCGGTTCCGCGCCGATTTCCTGATGCTGCGGCTGGAAAAGGCGCAACTGGCCTCGTTGGCGCAACTGGCAGCCGAAGATATGGTGACGCCGGAACTTGAGGCCGAACTGCTGGTGAACGCCGAGGTCTATAACATTGTGCTGCGCCGCGACGAGATCCGCGAACTGGTGCTGTCCAGCACCATCCCCGAGCCAATCTCCAGCACCTATGACATGCGCGACATGGGGGCCTGGGTGCTGATCCGCGATGCGCTGAAAACCCTGCTGCGCCCCGACGGGCGGGTGATCCGGGTGATGGGCCAGCCGGTGCAGCACGCGGGTTTGCTGATCGAGGTGACGATGGAATCCGCGCCTTTGCGCGCGGCGATGATCAGCTACGGCATCCGCATCCTGCTGTTGTCGGCGCTGATTTCGGTGGTGACGGCGTTCTTTCTGTTCCTGGCGGTGCAGCGGCTGATCGTGATGCCGATCCGCCGCGTGGTGCGCCACATGCAGGCCTATGCCGAATCCCCCGAAGATGCGCGGCTGGTGATCGCCCCCACCGCACGGGTGGTGGAACTGCGCGATGCCGAAGAGGCAATGCAAAGCATGCAGACGCAATTGACCGGCTCGCTGCGGCAAAAAGAACGGCTGGCCCAGCTTGGCAGTGCGGTGGCCAAGATCAGCCATGATCTGCGCAACATCCTGACCACCGCGCAGTTGTTCACCGACAGGATCGGCACCAGCGTTGATCCCATCGTGGCGCGCGCCGCACCCAAACTGGTGGCATCCATCGGCCGCGCGGTGTCGCTGTGCGAATCGACCCTGAAGTTCGGGCGCGCCGAAGAGCCCGCACCGCAGTTGCAGATGATTGATCTGGCAACGCTTGCCGCTGACGTCGCCGAAGGCGAGGGCCTGGGCACCGATACCGCCGTCGCCTGCCTGATCGACGTGCCGCCAGACCTGCGCCTGCGCGCCGACGGTGAACAGCTTTACCGGGTTCTGGGCAACGTGCTGCGCAACGCCCGCCAGGCCATCGAGGCCACCGGTGCGGCGGGCACCATCGAGATTTCGGCGGGTGAAAATCCAGCCGAATGCTGGATCCGCATCGGCGATACCGGCCCCGGCCTGCCTGAGCGCGCGCGCGAGCATTTGTTCGAGGCGTTTCAGGGCAGTGCGCGCAAAGGCGGCAGCGGCCTTGGCCTTGCGATTGCCGCCGAACTGGTGCGCGGCCATGGCGGGCGGCTTGAACTGGCGCGGTCCGACGCGCAGGGAACCGAGTTTGTCATCCATCTGCCCAAGGCAAAAGGCACCGGTTAGGGCGTTTTTCACCCTTGCATTGCTGCGTCTGCGGCGCTAGACGCACCCCGAGTGGATCCATAGCTCAGCTGGATAGAGCATCAGACTACGAATCTGAGGGTCGGGCGTTCGAATCGCTCTGGGTCCACCATTTGTCCCAGCAATATCAATGCACCGTCAGAGGTGCTGGGTGTCTATTGCGTTCCGGTTTGCAGCTGGTTTGCAAATTCTGTTGCCGAGGCGTTCCCGAAAGCGGTCAGTGCTGCTTTCGAGCGGATTTCCTGCAATCTGATTCAGATTGAAGGAAATCCAAGACAAGATCAGCTTGGGAATATTGCGTGTTGGGGGGAAAAGGGGGTACACGCTTGTGGGCAAAAACCGGTAGTAAAGGGGGG
>JANNAV010000193.1:0-10423 GCA_031384695.1 Paracoccaceae bacterium | reverse complement strand
CGCCCTTCGGCATCGGCATCGGTCAGGGTCTGGCGGTTGTTGCCACCCGCAACCCCCGGCCCGATTTTGGCCATATCCATCAGGCTATCCCAAAGGCGTCCGGGATTTATCCGCAGGTTCTCGCCGGTTATGGGCATCGCAATCTCCCGGGTGCTGCGTGAGGTCTTGTTGCCCCTTGCACCGAATCTGTTCCTGACCGTATGGTCAGATCGCAGCCCACCACAACCTGACCAATCGGTCAATAAGATTGTTTGCCGGAGGTGCGATGACCCAGACCAACCAGATCGTCCGGCTTAAAAACGGCCGCCGCACCGAAATCCGGCACCAGAACGAGACGCTGATCCTGCAGGCCGCCGAGAAAGTGTTCGCCGAGGCCGGGTTCGGCGGTGCCACCATGCAACTGATCGCCGATCTTGCCGGCCTGCCCAAAGCCAATCTGCACTATTACTTTGCCACCAAGGAAGATCTCTACCGCCGCGTGGTCCATAACATCTTCGAGATCTGGCTGCACGCCGCCGATGTGTTTGAGGAGGCGCCGGGGCCGGTGGAGGGCATCGGCGCCTATATCGACGCCAAGATGGAGATATCGCGCCGCCACCCGGCGGGTTCCAAGGTCTGGGCGTCCGAGGTGATGCACGGCGCGCCGGTTATTCAGGATTATCTGGAAACCACGCTGCGCGAATGGACCAGCGGGCGCGCCGCGCTCATTCAACAGTGGATAGACGAGGGCAAGATGCGGGCGGTCAACCCCGAACACCTGCTTTACATGCTTTGGGCCACGACCCAGCACTACGCCGATTTCGGCCATCAGATCGAAACCCTGAACGGGGGCGCGCCCTTGACGGAACGGCAATGGAAAGAGGCGAAAGAAACGGTGAAACAGATCATCCTGCGCGGCATCGGGGCTATCTGAAGGCAGCACCCCACCCCCATGCGTGCAATGGCCGTTTGCATCACCGGCCAACATCGGTAAGGCTGGCGCTCCACCCCAACGGAACCCCGCCTGCCCGCCATGACAAAACCGCCGACCCGCATTCAGAAACGCAACACTTCGGCCATTCTGGAGGCCGCGCTCGAAGTGTTCTCGCAGCACGGCTTTCGCGGTGCCACGCTCGATCAGATCGCCGAGCGGGCCGGTCTGTCAAAGCCGAACATCTTCTACTATTTTTCGTCCAAAGAGGCGGTGCATGCGGCGCTTCTGGGCCAACTTCTCGATGCCTGGCTGGAACCGCTGCGCGCAATGAATCCGCTGGGCGATCCGGTAACCGAAGTGCTGGCCTATGTCCGGCGCAAACTGGAACTTAGCCGCGATTACCCCCGCGAAAGCCGGCTGTTCGCCAATGATATCCTGCAAGGCGCGCCCCGGATGCGGCAGGCGATCGAGGCCAGCCTGAAAGATCTGGTGGACGCAAAGGCCACGGTGCTGACCGGCTGGATGGATCAGGGGCGGATTGCCCGGATGCACCCGGTACATCTGATCTTCTCGATCTGGGCGCTGACCCAGCATTACGCCGATTTCGACGTTCAGGTGCGCGCGGTGCTCGGCGAAGGCCATGATCCCTTTGCCGAGGCGCAAGAGTTTCTGGAACAGCTTTTCACCCGGCTTCTGGCGGTGAAACCGGCCTGACGGGCGGCGCGCCAGCCCAACAAACATGATGCCTCAGCCGATGATAAAGCTGTTTGCGTCATCGCGGGTTCGGTGCAATCTTCGCGCTGGCCCCAAGGGCCCGAGTGAGGGACACAGCGATGCTTCAACGACAAGCCGCAGCACCGGCGCGCCATATCACAGCCACCGAGGCCGCCGCTCTGGTGCAATCGGGGATGTGGCTCGATTATGGCGCGGTGCTGGCGCAGCCGGATGCCTTTGACGCGGCCCTCGCCCTGCGCAAGGCCGACCTCACACAGGTGAAAATCCGCGCCTGCGTGTCCACCAAACCCCGCGCGGTGCTGGAGGCCGACCCGGACGGCGCGCATTTCTTCTGGGTCAACCTGCATTTCAGCGGTTATGACCGGCGAAAGCACGACGCCGGCCGCGCCAGCTATCTACCGGTGAACCTTGGCGAAATTCCCGATTACTACCGGCGTTTCATCGAACCTGTGGATATCCTGATCGTGAAAACCGGCCCGATGGATGCCGATGGCAATTTCAATCTGGGGCTCAGCAACCTTTGGCACCGCGCCGTGGCCGAACGCGCCAGAACCGTGATTATCGAAACCTCCGCCGCCGTACCGCATGCTTACGGTGTGCAGAACGCGCTGCACATCAGCGAGGTCGATTACATCATAAACGGCGAAGATCAGCCGATGGCCGAACTGCCGAACCCGCCCGCTACCGACGTGGACCGCGCCGTGGCCCGCCACATCCTTGCCGAAATCGAAGACGGCGCCTGCCTGCAGATCGGCATCGGCGGCATGCCGAATGCGGTGTGCAGCCAGTTGGTTGCCAGCGACATCAAGGATCTGGGCTGCTTTACCGAAATGCTGACCGATGGCATCATCGATCTTTACCGCGCAGGCAAACTGACCGGCATTCACAACACCCTCAACCCCGGCAAAGTGGTGTACAGCTTTGGCCTCGGCTCGCGCCTGATGTACGAAACCGTTGACAAGAACCCGGATTTCCTGTGCTGCCCGGCGGATTACACCAACCTGCCCCACATCATCATGCAAAACCGCAAGATGGTCACCATCAACAACACCACCCAGATGGATCTGCAAGGTCAGGCCGCCTCGGAATCCGATGGCTTCCGCCATATCAGCGGCACCGGCGGCCAGTTGCAATTCGTGCGCGGCGCCTATGCGGCACCCGAAGGCAAATCCTTCATCTGCCTCGCCTCCACCTATGAAAAGCGCGGCGAGCGGCGCAGCCGGATCGTGCTTGGCCTGACCAAAGCCAACATCGTCACCACGCCGCGCACTGATCTTATGTATGTCGTCACCGAATACGGCATGGCAAACCTGAAAGGCAAATCGGTGCCCGAGCGCGCCAAAGCCATGATATCGCTGGCACATCCAGATTTTCGCGCGGCGCTGGAACGCGAAGCTTACGACGAACGCCTGATCCCGCGCGGGTTTTTCTGATCCCCACCCTGCGACCACATCCGCGAACACAACGCTTGTGATAGCGCGCCAAAATGACTAGGGCTGCGATCTGAACCGGCGTTGCTTCAGGAGTTGCCTTATGTCCGAGCCGGACACCCTGCCTGTGGAACCGCCCGCTGAAACCCATGTCGCGCCAGGCGGCCTTGCCAAACTGGTGATTGGCTGCATCGGGGTGGTCTACGGCGATATCGGCACCAGCCCGCTTTATGCGATGCGCGAATCGCTGCGTGCGGCAAGCCACGACGGTCTGGTGCGCGACGATGTTCTGGGGGTGATCTCGCTGCTGATCTGGACGCTGATCCTGATCGTCACGGTGAAATACGTGATCCTGATCATGCGCGCCGACAATCAGGGCGAGGGTGGCACGCTGTCGCTGGTGGCGTTGATCCAGCGCGCGCTGAAACAGCGGCCAACCTGGCTGCTGGCTTTGGGGATGGTAGGGATATCGCTGTTTTTCGGGGATGCCATCATCACACCCGCCATGTCGGTACTGTCGGCGGTTGAAGGCATGACTCTGGTTGCGCCGGGCTTTTCGGATTGGGTGGTGCCCGTCACCATCGGCATCATCCTGGGCCTTTTCTGGGTGCAACGGCGCGGAACGGCTTCGGTTTCCACCCTGTTCGGGCCGATCATGGTGCTTTGGTTTCTGGTGTTGGGCGCGCTGGGGCTGATGCATGTCGGCGACGACCTGTCGATCCTGCAATCGCTGAACCCGGTGCACGCGGTTTCGTTTCTGGTCACCAACGGGCTTGCGTCTTTCATCGTGCTGGGTTCGGTGTTTCTGGCGGTGACCGGCGGCGAGGCGCTTTATGCCGATATGGGGCATTTCGGGCGGCGGCCGATCCGCATTGCCTGGGCGGTGCTGGTGTTTCCGGCCCTCACGCTCAGCTATCTCGGACAGGGGGCGCTGGTGCTGGCCCATCCCGAAACCGCCGAAAACCCGTTCTTTCTGATGGCCCCCGACTGGGCTTTGCTGCCGCTGGTGATCCTTGCCACCGCCGCCACTGTGATCGCCAGTCAGGCGGTGATCTCGGGGGCGTTTTCGATGATGCAGCAGGCTGTGCGCATGGGCCTGTTGCCGCGGCTTGAGATTTTGCACACCTCGGCAAGCCAGATGGGCCAAGTCTATCTGCCGCGCGTCAATTTGGTTCTCGCGGTCGGTGTGCTGTTGCTGGTGGTGCTGTTCGGCTCGTCGGCAAGCCTCGCCTCGGCCTACGGCATTGCTGTGACCGGCGATATGGTGATCACCTCGATCCTTGCCTTCTTCCTGTTCTATCGTGGCTGGAAATGGCCGCTCTGGCTGGCAATCGCGGTGATTCTCCCGCTGTTGACGCTTGAAACCTTCTTCCTTGCCGCCAATGCCACCAAGTTTTTCGACGGCGGCTATGTGCCGATCATGATCGCGGCCACGATGTGCCTGGCGATGGCAACCTGGGTGCGCGGGGCAAGCTATCTGCTGGCACGCTCACGCGAAGGCTCCACGCTGATGGTGAAACTTGCGGCTTCGCTGGCCAAATCAACCCGCCTGATCACCGTGCCGGGCATGGCCGTATTCCTGACCTCGGACCCCGAGGTGGCCCCCGCCGCCCTGATGCACAACATCAAGCACAACCATGTACTGCATCAGGAAAATCTGATCGTCAACATCGCCATGTCCACCCTGCCTTACGTGCCCGACGCCAGGCGCGTCAGCATCGCCCCGATCTCGGATCGCTTCAGCCGGGTCACCCTGACCTTCGGCTATATGGAAGAAACTGACGTGCCGCGCGCCCTGTTGCTGGCACGCCGCAAGGGGATAAAGTTCGAAAAGATGTCCACCTCGTTCTTTCTCAACCGGCGCAGTTTCCGCTCCGACCCCAAGGGCGGTTTGCCGGTATGGCAGGAAGGCCTGTTCGTGGCGCTGACCAAATCAGCGGCGGATGCGACCGATTTTTACCACCTGCCCCCCGACCGCGTGGTCGAGATGGGCCAGCAACTGATCATCTGAGCCGGCCCCGCCCCCTATTCGGCGGCCTTCGCACCCGGGTTGTTCGGATGCGTGGTCCAGTTGGCATATCCCGCCACCTTGCGCCCGGTGCGCGGGTCCGTGGCCCCAACCGGCATCTCGACCATGGTGATGCAGTTGTCCACCGGGCAGACGTTCACACACAGATTGCACGCCACGCATTCGTCATCCATCACCTCGAACACCCGCTCGGCACTCATCGAAATCGCCTGATGCGAGGTGTCCTCACAGGCCGCATAGCAGCGCCCGCATTTGATGCAATCGGCCTGGCTGATCTGGGCCTTGGTCACGTAATTCAGGTTCAGATACTGCCAGTCCGTCACATTCGGCACCGCCCGCCCGATCAACTCGGCGGTCGAGACCATGCCCTTCTCGTCCATATACTGGCTGAGGCCCGAGATCATTTCCTGCACGATCTTGAAGCCGTAGGTCATCACCGCCGTGCAAACCTGCACATTGCCCGCCCCCAGCGCCAGAAACTCCGCCGCATCGCGCCATGTGGTGATGCCGCCGATGCCCGAAATCGGCAAGCCCCGCGTGGCAGGATCGCGGGCGATCTCGGCCACCATGTTCAGGGCAATCGGCTTCACCGCCGGGCCGCAATAGCCGCCATGGGTGCCTTTGCCGTCGATCATCGGCTCGGGCGCGAAACTGTCAAGGTTCACCGAGGTGATCGAGTTGATGGTGTTGATCAGGCTCACCGCATCCGCCCCACCGCGCATCGCGGCCTCGGCAGGCTTGCGGATATCGGTGATATTCGGCGTCAGCTTGACGATCACCGGCATCCGCGTGTGCATCTTGCACCAGCGGGTGACCATCTCGATGTATTCCGGCACCTGCCCCACGGCACCGCCCATGCCGCGCTCGGCCATCCCATGCGGGCAGCCGAAATTCAACTCCACCCCATCGGCCTCGGTATCCTCGCAATGCCGCAGAATATCGCGCCACGAATCCTCGTCGCAGGGCACCATCAGGCTGATGATCATGGCGCGGTCCTTGTAGTCGCGCTTCACCGCCTTGATCTCGCGCAGGTTGATCTCCAACGGCCGGTCGGTGATCAACTCGATGTTGTTCAGGCCCAGCAGCCGGCGATCTGCCCCCCAGACAGCACCATAGCGTGGCCCGTTCACATTCACCACCGGCGGGCCTTCGGAGCCGAGGGTTTTCCACACCACCCCGCCCCAGCCCGCCTCAAACGCGCGCCGCACGTTGTATTCCTTGTCAGTGGGCGGCGCCGAGGCCAGCCAGAACGGATTGGGAGATTTGATGCCGATGAAGTCGGTTGCAAGATTGGCCATGGTTCCCCCGCTCAGCCCTGAAGGCTTTGATGAATGGCTTCCGCCGCATCGCGCCCCTGCGCCACGGCGGTAACCGTCAGATCTTCGCCGCCCGCCGCGCAATCGCCGCCGGTCCAGATTTTTCCGCCCGGCGGCAGCAACTTGCCCCCCGCAACGGCAAGGTTTTCCGTCGCGATCAGGGTTTGCCCGATGGCCTTGAACACCTGATCGGCCTTGAGGGTAAAAGTCTCGTCCGAAAGCACCAGACCGCCTTCGCCCTCGCTGGCATAGGCAAACTCCACCGCCTCGGCGCGCGTGCCGCCCACCACCCGCGTCGGCGCCGCGTTATAGATGATGCGCACCCCCACCTGCGTCGCGTGGTCCTGCTCATAGGCGCTGGCGCTCATCTTGGCCTTGCCGCGCCGGTAAACGATGGTCACGTTTTCCGCGCCCAGCAGCTTGGATTGCACCGCCGCATCCACCGCCGTCATCCCGCCGCCGATCACCACCACATCCCGGCCCACCGGCACCTGCGCCTTATCGGCGGACTGCCGCAGATCGGCAATGAAATCAACTGCATTGCGCACGCCGTCCAGCGCCTCGCCCGCTGCCCGCAGCGCGTTCACCCCGGAAAGACCGATGCCCAGAAACACCGCATCATGGCCGGCCTGCAAGCCTGCAAGCGTCACATCCCGGCCCAGTTCAACCCCGGTTCTGATGGTGATGCCGCCGATTTTCAGCAGCCACTCCACCTCGGCCTGCGCAAAATTATCCGGCGTCTTATAGGTGGCGATGCCATATTCGTTCAACCCCCCCGGCTTGCCGCGCCGCTCATAAATCGTCACCTCATGCCCATGCAGCGCCAAACGGTGCGCGCAGGCCAACCCCGCCGGCCCCGCCCCCACCACCGCCACATGCTTGGCCGTACTGGCCGCGCGGGTGAACGGATGCACCCCCTTGGCCATCAGCGTATCCGTCGCATGCCGCTGCAACCGCCCGATCTCCACCGGCTTGCCCTCGGCCAACTCGCGCACGCAGGCCTCTTCGCACAACTGCTCGGTCGGGCAGACGCGGGCGCACATGCCGCCCAGAATGTTCTGCGCAAATATCGTGCGAGCGGCGGCCTCGGGCGTGCCGGTGGCGATCTGGCGGATGAACAGCGGGATGTCGATGCTGGTAGGGCACGCTGTCATGCAGGGCGCATCATGGCAGAAATAGCACCGGTCCGCCGCCACCAGCGCCTCGTGCCGCGCATAAGGCGCCTGCACATCGTCAAAGTTATCCTGATAGGCATTGGCTGGCAGGCGGCCCGGCACAACTCCGGGGGTCAACTGGCTGTTCGGCAAGGCGGGGTGCTCCCGATAAGGTAACGGATCGCTTCAGCCTGCCACAGGTCTATTTTTTTATCAAACGGTAAATTTTAACCCGCGCCGCTTTCAATGATCTATTGCCGGCCAGCGACAAGAGATGCTTTTCACCCCGGCTTCCCTCGGTTATAGGGATACAAGCACTCCGGCCCAGCCAGACATATTACGCCAACAGAGGACGGCATGAGCAAACAATCCCCTGACGCAGACGTAGCCTTCATTTCGGCCCTCGCCGAACTGCTGAACAAGAACGAATTGACCGAAATATCGGTGAAACGCGAATATGCCGAGGCTGACAGCCTGGAGGTCCGCGTGGTCAAACAGGCCACCATCGTGATGGCCAGCGCCCCCGCCGCCGCCGCCGCCGCACCGCAATATGCCGCCGCCGCCGCACCAGCCGTAGCCGCAGCGCCCGCCACCCCGGAAGATCCCGCCCAGCATGCCGGTGCCATTACCTCGCCGATGGTGGGCACGATCTATCTCTCTGCCGAGCCGGGGGCCACGCCCTTTGTCACGCTGGGCGCCACGGTGGCCGAAGGCCAAACCGTGGTCATCATCGAGGCGATGAAAACCATGAACCACATCCCGGCCCCGCGCGCCGGTGTGGTAAAGCGCATATTGGTGGCCGATGGCAATTCGGTGGAATACGGCGCGCCCTTGATGATCATCGAGTGAGGCGCGCATGTTTGACAAGATCCTGATCGCCAACCGGGGCGAGATCGCATTGCGCGTCATCCGGGCGTGCCAGGAAATGGGGATCAAATCGGTCGCCGTCCACTCCACCGCCGACGCCGATGCCATGCATGTGCGGATGGCCGACGAATCGGTCTGCATCGGGCCTGCCGCCTCGGCGGACAGCTATCTTTCCAAAGCCGCGATCATTTCGGCCTGCGAGATAACCGGCGCGCAAGCGGTGCATCCGGGTTACGGCTTCCTGTCGGAAAACGCCGCCTTCGCGCAGGCGCTGGAAGATCACGGGCTCACCTTCATCGGCCCTTCCGCCGAGCATATCCGGGTGATGGGCGACAAGATCACCGCCAAGGAAACCGCCAGGGCACTGGGGATTCCAGTGGTGCCCGGCTCGCCCGGCGGGGTGCCGGATTACGAGACCGCCATCGGCGTGGCCGCCGACATCGGCTTTCCGGTGATCATCAAGGCTACGGCGGGTGGCGGTGGCCGTGGCATGAAGGTGGCCAAAAACCCCGAAGAGCTGGAGATCGCCTTCCGCACCGCCCGCGCCGAATCCAAGGCAGCCTTCGGCAATGACGAGGTCTATATCGAGAAATACCTGCAACGCCCGCGCCATATCGAAATACAGGTGTTCGGCGATGGCAAAGGCCGCGCCGTACATCTGGGAGAGCGCGATTGCTCGTTGCAGCGCCGCCACCAGAAAGTGTTCGAAGAGGCCCCCGGCCCCGCCATCTCGCCGGTTCTGCGCGCCAAAATCGGCAAGATCTGCGCCGATGCGGTGGCCACCATCAACTACATCGGCGCGGGCACGGTCGAATTTCTTTATGAGGACGGTGAATTTTTCTTCATCGAAATGAACACCCGCCTGCAAGTGGAACACCCCGTCACCGAAGCGATATTCGGCGTAGACCTCGTGCGCGAACAGATCAGGGTGGCCGCAGGCCTGCCGATGTCCTTCGTGCAGGAAGAGCTCGAGATCAACGGCCACGCCATCGAAGTGCGCATCAACGCCGAAAAGCTGCCGAATTTCGCGCCCTGCCCCGGCAAGGTGCGGGTGTTCCATGCGCCGGGTGGCCTGGGCGTGCGGATGGACTCGGCCCTTTATGGCGGCTATTCGATCCCGCCCTATTACGACAGCCTGATCGGCAAGCTGATCGTGCATGGCCGTGACAGACCCGAGGCTTTGGCCCGCCTGAAGCGCGCTTTGGGCGAGTTGATCGTGGACGGCGTCGATACCACAGTGCCGCTGTTCCACGCCCTTCTGGCCGAACCCGATGTGCTCAGCGGCGATTACAACATCCATTGGCTGGAGAAATGGCTGGCCGAAAAGTTTGTCTGAAGCGGCAGCGCTTCAATCGTCTGCGGCCGCGTTCAGATCTGCTTTTCCGGCATCTGCACCCGCAACCCGTCCAGCGCATCCGTCACCTTGATCTGACAAGTCAACCGCGAGCGGACCTTGTCCGGGTTCCAGGCGAAATCCAGCATATCATCTTCCATCGCGTCTTTCTTCGGCAGCTTCGCCACCCAGTCCGCATCGACGTACACATGGCATGTCGAACAGGCGCAGGCGCCGCCGCAATCGGCCTCGATGCCGGGGATGCCGTTGTCGCGCGCGCCCTCCATCACCGTCAGCCCGTTGGCCACGTCAATCACATGCGCCTTGCCGCCATGTTCCACGTAAGTAATCTTCGCCATCATTGCCGCCCTGTTCCGAAAATTCGCTGCCCCTGACATAGGCGAGTTTGCGGGCCTTCGCCAGAGGGGTGCGGCAGGGTTTTGCGCGCGCGCCACTCCGCCGCACCGCCAATGCCGGGTGGCCAACCCCGCTGCTCAGAGCGGATTTCCTTCAATCTGATTCAGATTGAAGGCAATCCAGGACAAGATCAGCTTGGGAATGTTGCGTGTTGCATACAATCGTCTGAACCCGAATGTACGCAACACTCTAAAGCCCGGCTGCCAGCCCCCGCACGCGCCCTTCACAG
>JANNAV010000188.1:0-5560 GCA_031384695.1 Paracoccaceae bacterium | reverse complement strand
GCCAGTGCCGCGCCGGTCGCGCGCGATGATCTGGCAAGCGTGGTGGGGCAGGGCGCCTCGGTCGATCTGTTGATCGCGGATCTGGCCGCCGATCTGGCTGACCGGCCCTACCAGGTGGCGCGGGTGGGTGCGGGCTGGATGCTGCAAACCAAGCCCGCCTATGCCCCGGCGATAAGGGCGGCGGCGGATCCGGGCGGACAGGCACCGGATCTGAGTGACTTTGATCTGGCAGTGCTCGCGGCGATTGCCTACCACCAGCCGATCACCCGGGACGGGCTGAAAGATATCTTCGGGCGCGAGATCAACCGCGACCTGATCGGGCGGCTGGCCGGGCGCGCCCTGATCACCACCGGCCCCCGCGAACCCCGCCACGGCGCGCCCTATACTTTTGTCACCACCGACACCTTCCTTGCCGCCTTCGGACTTGCGAGCTTGCGCGACCTGCCCGACCCCGAGCAACTGGCGGATGCCGGGCTGACAGCACCTTGAACTCCGCCACACCTTGAACTGCGCCAAGAGCGTCATAGCATCGGCCCATTTCTGATGAAGGCGCGTCGCCGGCTGCACAAGTTCGGCAACCTTGGGGGAATGATGAGGCGATCCGCGTCAGGCGGAACGTAACACGCAACATTCCCAAGCTGATCTTGTCTTGGATTTCCTTCAATATGAATCAGATTGAAGGAAATCCGCTTTAATAACATCCGGCGGACCGAGTTGGCCACGGCTTCATCAGGTGATGTGACCCGGAAAATTGCCCCGCCCGGGACGGGTTCGACCATGATCGTGTTGCGCAGGGTCGCGTCCTTACCTGCTGCCTGTTGCCAAAAAAGGGTCGCATGCGGCGCGCGATGCGCATATAATCGCAATCATGCAGAGTGCGATTGCAAGCCTGTTCGGGTGGCCACCCTCCGGCCCGCTGCAAGATGTTGCAGGCGAAATCGGCGTGACGCGCGAGGCACTTTACCGCGAACTCGCCCGCCGCAGGCGAGATCAGTCCAGGGCGCCGGCCACGAAAGCGGCGGCATTGCGCACCCCGGTGGTGGTGACGTGACGCCGGGCCGCCGTAAAGTCTTGATTCTTGGCGGGATTGTCGGCACCCTTTATGGCCTGCGGGCGGTGCCCTGGGGCCAGTTTTCCGGCCGCGGTCTGGAATACGTCGCCATCGACGGGCTGCCACCGTTCAGGGCGATCAGGACTGGCGGGCAGGTTTCCGGGGGATCCGCCGCGTTCATCGGAATTGACCCGCCGGGCGGAAATGCAGGAGCACGGCGGGCGCGCGCAGAGGCGGTGCAGGCAGATTTATGCAATGCCCTGTTCGGGGCCGGTATTCCGCAAGATGCAGTTCCGATTGCCTATTTCAGCGAGTTCCGCTGTCCTTACTGCCGTGCGCTGGAACGCGACCTTGATGACATATTGGCGGCCTTTCCTGCCGCTGTCCGCCTTGTTCAGCACGAGTTGCCGATCTTCGGCCCGCCGTCGGAACTTGCGGCCCGGGCATCGGTTGCGGCGGCGCGGCAGGGATTGCAGCAGCCCTTGCGCCGACGATTCATGCGGATGTCGCTTGTCGCCGACGAGCGTTCCGTTCTTGCCGTGGCGGCAACTGTCGGCCTCGATACAGGGCAGCTTGCGCGTGACATGCGCGCGCCGGAGGTGCAGGCGGAACTGGACCGCACCCGTGCGCTTGCCGATGTTTTCGGGTTCGTCGGAACGCCGGGACTGGTGATCGGCCGCACCGTCATCATCGGTGCGGTGCCTGCGCCGCTTTTGCAGCGCATCATTGCCGATGAGCAGTCGATGGCACCGCTTTCATGCTGATGCCATGAACACGCCATCGCACATGCTGATCGGGGCTGCGGTTTACGGGCGACCGAACGCGCCTGTGGTCACGTTGGCGGCGCTGGCGGGCGGGGTTGTGCCGGACATTCCGATGCTCGTGATGGTCCTGTGGTCAACGCGCGTTCTGGGGCTTCCCGGACACGAGGTGTTCGGCACGCTTTACTTTTCGGACGCCGCGCAGGCAATCTTTGCGGTCGATCACGGATTTCTGGTCTGGGGCAGCGTTCTGGGTCTTGCGGTCTGGGGTGGTTGCGCCGTTCTGCGGGCCTTTGCAGGGTCGGGCCTGCTGCATGCGCTGGCGGATTTCCTGACCCACCACGACGACGCGCGGCGGCAGTTCTGGCCGATTACCAACTGGGTTTTCCGCAGCCCGGTCAGCTATTGGGATGCCCGGCACTATGGCGAAGTCTTTGCCGTGTTCGAGGTTGGGCTGGTTGTGCTGCTGTCAACAATGCTGCTCTGGCGTCTGCGCCGCACAGGGGAGCGGGCCCTGATCCTGGCCATCGCGGCAGTCGTCATCTTGCCCGTCATCCTGACCGGGGGCTTTCATGGGCTGCATGGCATGGGCTGACCTCAGATCACCTTGCCGCTGCGGTGCGCGCGCCGGACGTGGAACGCCTTGATGATGGTCGGGGTCATCGCCGGGCCGGTGCCGAAGATGCGCTTAGGCGGGTCGCGGGGGCAGACCGCTGATCCGCCCCCACGCCCCGTTACCTTGCTGCGATCACTGACCGCGCGCGGCGAGCCAGGCTGTCATCTGCGCAATCTCGGCCTCTTGCGCCTTGATGACGGCTTCGGCCAGAGCGCGAACTTCGGGATCCTTGCCGTATTGCAGGGCGATCTTTGCCATGTCGACGGCGGCTTTGTGGTGCGGGATCATGCCCGACATGAAATCCACATCCGGATCGCCGGTATAGGGCACCATCGCGGCCATCATGCCGTTCATCGCATTGGCATAGCCCAGCGTCGCCGGGTCTTGGGCAAACTCCGGCGGGATCAGGGTGGTGAGATCCATGCCACCCATGCCCGACATATCCATGCCGGTATGGTCCATGCCTTCCATCGTGGTCTGAGCGATGGCAAGACCGCCCGCAACGACAACGGCGGCGGCGATCAGGGCAAGTGTACGTTTCTGCATCGGAATTCTCCTGTATTGGGATTCAGGTTGCGGCATAGCCGACATCGGCCAGAACCGCCTCGATCTGTGCGCGGGCGGCTGTGGTGATGACATCTACCTTGTGCGATGCGGGATCGGCACTGACCTGCGCCACCGGATCAACCGACTGGATCGCCTTGGTGACGCTGCGCACGCAGCCGCCGCAGGTCATGTTTTCGATGTGAAACTGCATGAGTTCCTCCTTGGGTTACGTCTTATGGGGTTACAACTTATGCGTGGTTAGATAGGGCTTCCCACTATGGGAAGGTCAAGAGGCTGGCCCGATATTCTTTTCTGAATTCGCCCCTTGACCTTCCCATGATTGGAAGCCCTATCTCTGTCAGCAGATGAGACCTCAACTGGAAAGACCACCGCAATGAACGCTCCTTTGCAAGCCGCAGCCGTTGGAAACCCCGTGACGCTGACGTTGCCCGTGGAAGGCATGACTTGCGCCTCTTGCGTGGCCCGGGTTGAACGGGCGCTGCGGGCCGTGCCCGGCGTGACAGAGGCCAACGTCAACCTTGCCACCGAGCGGGCCGAGATCACCACGCGTGGTGGCGGTGACCGGCGCCTGCTGGTGGCCGCTATCGAGGCGGCGGGCTACGGCGTTCCGGCAGCGCCTGTCACCCTGATGATCGAGGGGATGACCTGCGCCTCTTGTGTGGCGCGGGTCGAACGGGCGCTGCTGGCGGTTCCGGGGGTGACATCGGCGGTGGTCAATCTGACGACCGAACAGGCCACCGTCAGCGGATCGGCGGATGACAGTCTGCTGGTGGCGGCGGTGGCGGATGCGGGCTATGTCGCCCGCCTTGCCGGGCCTTCCACTCTGGGTGATCCCGAGGCCGCCGCGCGCAAGGCGGGTGAACAGGCGCTTCTGAAGCGCGATCTGACGCTGGCCGCCGTGCTGAGCCTGCCGGTGTTCGCGCTGGAGATGGGCGCGCATCTGTTCATGCCGGTGCATGAGCTGATCATGGCCACTATCGGCATGCAGGCAAGCTGGTGGGTGCAGTTCGTGCTGACCACGCTGGTGCTGACGGGGCCGGGGCGGCGGTTCTTCACCAAGGGCTATCCTGCGCTGTGGCGGTTGGCCCCGGATATGAACAGTCTGGTCGCGGTCGGCACCTCTGCCGCTTATGGCTATTCGCTGGTCGCCACCTTCGCGCCGCGCCTGCTGCCTGCGGGCACGATCTATGTCTATTACGAGGCGGCGGCGGTGATCGTGACGCTGATCCTGCTGGGCCGGTTTCTTGAGGCGCGGGCCAAGGGCCGCACTTCGGGGGCCATCCAGCGGCTGATCGGGATGCAGGCGCGGACGGCGCAGGTGCGGCGGGACGGGGTGACCCTTGAGGTGCCGATTGCCGGGGTGCGCCCCGGTGATATCGTCGAGGTGCGCCCCGGAGAGCGGGTGCCGGTGGATGGCATGGTGATCGAGGGGACAAGCTGGATCGACGAAAGCATGATCTCGGGCGAGCCGGTGCCGGTGGCCAAGGCGGCGGGGGCGCAGGTGACCGGCGGCACTGTCAACCAGACCGGCGCGCTGGCGTTTCGCGCCACGGCGGTGGGCGAGGCCACGATGCTGGCCCAGATCATCCGCATGGTCGAGGCGGCGCAGGGCGGCAAGCTGCCGATACAGGCGCTGGTGGACCAGATCACCCTGTGGTTCGTGCCGGTGGTGATGGCCCTGGCCGCAGCGACATTTGCGGTCTGGCTGATCTTCGGCCCCGATCCGGCGCTGACGCTGGGGCTGGTGAATGCGGTTGCCGTGCTGATCATCGCCTGCCCCTGTGCGATGGGGTTGGCCACCCCCACCTCGATCATGGTGGGCACCGGGCGCGGCGCGGAACTGGGCGTGCTGTTCCGCAAGGGCGAGGCGTTGCAGGCATTGCAGGGGGTGGCCGTGGTGGCGCTGGACAAGACCGGCACGCTGACGATGGGCCGCCCGGTGCTGACTGACCTGATGCTGGCCCCCGGCTTTGCGCGGGCCGATGTGCTGGCTGCCGTCGCGGCGGTCGAGGCGAAATCGGAACACCCGATTGCGCGGGCCATCGTGCAGGCGGCTGTGGAGGAAGGCTTGACCCTGCCAGAGGTCACGCAGTTCAACTCTGTCACCGGGTTTGGTGTGGTGGCCACAGTGGCGGGCCAGCGGATCGAGGTGGGCGCCGACCGCTATATGATGCAGCTTGGGCTGGACGTGTTGCCGTTCGCGGCCGAGGCGGCCCGGCTGGGCACCGAAGGCAAGACGCCGCTTTATGCCGCCATCGACGGGCGGCTGGCGGCGATCATCGCTGTTGCTGACCGGGTGAAAGAGACGACCCCGGCCGCGATCCGCGCGCTGCACGCGCTTGACCTGAAGGTGGTGATGATCACCGGCGACAATGCCCGCACGGCGCAGGCGATTGCCGGGCCGTTGGGCATTGACGAGGTGGTGGCCGAGGTGTTGCCGGGTGACAAGGTGGCGGCGGTCAGGCGGCTGAAATCCTATGGCAGGCTGGCCTATGTCGGCGACGGTATCAACGATGCGCCCGCCTTGGCCGAGGCGGATGTGGGCATCGCCGTGGGCACCGGCAC
>JANNAV010000327.1:0-11822 GCA_031384695.1 Paracoccaceae bacterium | reverse complement strand
GCTCGCCTCTGGCTGGCAAAGTCCTGCTCCCGCCGAGGCGCATCCCCGCCTCAGCCAATCACAAATAATCTGCCCCACCGTGAAACTTTCGCGGCATCTCCCCCGTTATTTCTGACGTGAAGCGGGAAAGGCCCGCTCCGTTGATAACCGGGAGTTACACCATGAAATCCATTCGTATGGCCACCGCCATGCTGGCCCTGTCCACCGGCTTTGCCTTCGCAGGCAATCCTGATGTGGGCGGTGCTGCGATGTACGAGAACAAGAACATCATTGAAAACGCTGTGAATTCGGCTGATCACACCACGCTGGTGGCCGCCGTCACCGCCGCAGGTCTGGTGGAAACCCTGCAAGGTGCGGGCCCCTTCACCGTGCTTGCCCCCACCAACGCGGCTTTCGCCAAACTGCCCGCAGGCACCGTTGAAACCCTGCTCAAGCCCGAAAACAAGGACATGCTGGTGAAAATCCTCACCTGCCACGTCATCGCCGCCAACGCGATGTCGGGCGATATCGTCGGCATGATCGAGGCTGATGGCGGCGCGCATACCGTCAAAACCGTGGGCGGCTGCGAGTTCACGCTGAAAACGGCGGATGGCAAGGTCACCATCACCGACGGTCAGGGCAATGTCGGCACCGTCACCATCGCCGATGTCAAACAGTCGAACGGCGTGATCCATGTGATCGACACGGTTCTGCTGCCCGCAAGCTGATCGGATCACCAAAGGGGCGGCGCAGCGCCGCCCCCAACCGCCCGCGTAACCCGATCAAATCCGCCCCGAAAGGATGCCTTATGTTTTCCAAACTGCTCACCAGTGCTGTGGCCCTTGGCCTGATGGCCACCGTCACCTTCGCCGCCAACCCCGATGTGGGCGGTGCGCCGATGTTCGAGACCAAGAACATCGTTGAAAACGCCGTGAACTCCGCCGATCACACCACGTTGGTGGCGGCTGTCAAAGCCGCAGGTCTGGTTGAAACGCTGGCCTCGCCCGGCCCCTTCACCGTGTTCGCGCCGGTCAACGCCGCCTTCGCCGCCCTGCCCGCAGGCACGGTCGATACGCTGTTGAAACCGGAAAACAAGGCCACGCTCACCAAGGTGCTCACCGCTCATGTGGTCGCAGGCACCCTCACCGGCGAAAGCTTGCGCGCCAAGGCCAACAAGAACGGCTTTGTGCAACTGACGACGGTTTCCGGTGACGCTCTTTCGGTCAAGATCGTTGGCAAAAAGATCTATGTGTTCGACGAATCCGGTGGTGTGGCCGAAATCACCATCGCCGATGTGATCCAGTCGAATGGCGTGATCCATGTGGTGAACAAGGTGCTGCTGCCAAAATAGCACCACCCCCGGATCAAACGATGTCCAAAAGGCCGGGCTCCGCGGAAGGTCACATCCGCGCGGCCCGCGCCCCAAGACCCCGGCTTCCGTTTCAACCTGTCCCCACACACGGATAGGAGGCCGGGCAAAAGGCCCCGTCGCATGTTGCGGCGGGGCCTTTTGGCACTCTTGCCACAAATGGCAAAATGGGCGTATCGTGGATGCATTCAGCCGATCCATTTTCGAGGTGCCCGATGTTTGCCAGATCCGCCCGATCGCTGTCGCTGATCCTTGCCCTTGTGCTGACGCCGCAGCTGATGGCCGCCGAAGGCCGCTCGATCATCGTGCTGGATGCCTCGGGCTCGATGTGGGGCCAGATCGACGGCCGCCCCAAACTGGAGATCGCCCGCGAGGCGCTGGCGGGTGTGCTGGCCGAACTGCCCGCCGACAGCGAGGTTGGCCTGATGGCATACGGCCACCGCACCAAAGGCGATTGCGCCGATATCGAACTGATCGTGCCGCCCGGCCCCGGCACCGGCCCGGCTATTGCCGCCGCCGCCGCCAACATGCAGTTTCTGGGCAAAACCCCGCTGACCGATGCCGTCCGTCAGGCCGCCGCCGCCCTGCGCTCCACCGAAGCCAAAGCCACCGTCATCCTGATCACCGATGGCGTGGAAACCTGCGCCGCCGACCCTTGCGCTCTGGGCCGCGAGCTGGAGGCGTCGGGCGTCGATTTCACCGCCCATGTGGTGGGCTTTGGCCTGACCTCCGAGGAAGGCGCGCAGGTGGCGTGTCTGGCCGAAAACACCGGCGGCCAGTACCTGACCGCAGGCGATCTGGCCAGCCTGACCTTCGCCTTGCAAACCACCGTGGTCACCTCCCCGACACCGATACCCCCACCCACACCCAAACCCGCCACCCTGCCCGTCATCAAAGCCACGCCAAAACCGGTGGTGGTGGTCGAGGTTGAAAACAACCTCGCGCCCGTGATGTTGCTTGTCGAAGGCGGCGAGGCGATCCAAACCGATATCGGGCAGGCGTGGGAAGTCTACCCGCTGGCCGCCGACGGTGGCCGGGGTGAAACGCTGATCACAACGATCTACGAAATGAGAGAGGGCAAACTGCCCCCCGGCAACTATATGCTTGTCGGAAAACTCGGCTCAGCTCATGCCGAAATGCCGATCACCCTGACCAAAGAAGCGACAGCCACGCCGATACTGGTGATGAACGCCAGCCCCGTTACCCTGCGCGCCCGCGCCATTGACGCGGGTCCGGTTGAGCAGGACGCGATCTTTGAGTTTACCCTGCCCGACAACACCGTTGCTACCGCATATGCCACAAACAGCGGCGGCGAGATCACCACCTACATGCCCGCCGGAATCATTCCCTTCAAGGTAACGCTTGGCGAGGCCACGGCCTCCGACACATTGACGCTGACCGCCGGGCAAAAACTTGACCGCGATATCATCGTGGCCTCCGGTGTGGCGGTGATCAACGGCTTTTACGTCGAGGGATTGCTGCTTGAAAGCAGTAGCTATGTGACCGTGGAATCAAAGGCCAAAGGACTGACCGGCCAGCGCGAGAACTTTGGCGCGAAGTCCGGGCAGGATGGGATTTTCACCCTGCCTCCGGGCGACTATGTTGCGGTTTTCGTTCTGGATCAGCACACTTACGAGCCGCTGCCCTTCTCGGTGGAACAGGGCAAACGCATCGAAGTGCCGGTGATCCTGAATGCGGGCGTTCTGGCCATCTCCGCACCCGGCGCAGCTTATATCGACCTGAAGTCGCCCACCCCGGATGCAAACGGCAACCGCGCCTTGCTGAACGGGACCAGTGGCGAGACATTCCAGTCTACCCTGCCCGCAGGCGACTATTTCGTCGTCGCGTACCGTGGCGATACCCGCGTCGAGGCCGCCGTGACCGTAACCGCAGGCGCGCGCACCGAGATCGACCTGCCGGTCCCCTGATCCCCCAAACCGGCCGCTTGCCGCTTGACGCTTGCCGCTTGACGCTTGCCGCTTGACGGGGGCGGCCCCTTGGCGTACCTCGATCCAGGCTGCGGGTGTAGCTCAATGGCAGAGCAGCAGCTTCCCAAGCTGAATACGAGGGTTCGATTCCCTTCACCCGCTCCAGTTTCACGCTATACTGTGAACTGCGCGTATATGCGCAGTTATCTTTACAGGAGAGAACCCGTGAAAAAAATCGTTCTTGCGCTTATGCTGTCGGCGTCACTTGCAGCCCCTGCATTTGCCGGTAATTGCCCAAATCTGATGGGCCAGATCGACGAAGCCATGGAAACCACCGCGGTAGATGACGCGACCAAGGCCGAGATCATGGCGCTTTACGAAACCGGCAAAGCGGCGCATGCGGCGGGCGATCATGCAGCGTCAGTTGCTGCTTTGGATGCTGCATTGGTCTTGTTGAAAGTGTAAATTCGCTGGTGATTGCTGATGCAGTTTCCCTTGATCTGCGCTTGTTGGTTGACAGTTTTATGAGTGATCCGGGGTAAATCCGGTGTCATGGGATCTTCCGTTCCGTCGTTTTTCGGGTTACCGATAACTTCATGAATGGAGGATCCGATGATCACTGAAATCAAGCGGATCGGCACCGGCGCGCGGATGTCCGAGGCGGTTTGCTATAATGGCGTCGTCTGGGTGGCTGGGCAGGTTGGCACCCCGGGCGATCCTGTTGCCGCGCAAACCCGAACCTGCCTCGCCGAGGTGGACCGCATTCTGGCGCTGGCAGGCACCAACAAGACCCGCATCCTCTCAGCGCAGATATGGCTGGCCGATATGGCAAGCTTTGCCGAGATGAACGCCGTCTGGGACGCCTGGGTGCCGCAAGGCCACACCCCCGCCCGCGCCACCGGCGAGGCCAGACTGGCAACGCCCGACTATCTGGTGGAAGTGATCGTGACCGCCGCGCTGACCTGACGGCAAAAAGCGGGGGTTTTACACCCCCGCACCCGCCGTCAAGAGCGGGGGTTTCACACCCCCGCACCCGCCGTCAAGAGCGGGGGTTTCACACCCCCGCACCCCCGTGGGATATTTGGGCAGTAAAGAAGCCGTCAGGCTTTCAGATAAGCAACAAGGCTTTGGGTGGAGCCGTCCTTGGTCTCATAGGATTGGTGGCCTTCCAGGATCGGTTGCAATGCCAAAGCCAGTTCCTTGCCCAGTTCCACCCCCCATTGATCATAGGAATTCAACCCCAAAATCACGCCCTCGACAAACACCCGGTGCTCGTAAAGCGCGATGATCTGCCCCAGCACGAAGGGCGTAAGTTGCGGGTAGGCCAGCGTGGTGGAAGGACGGTTGCCGGGAAACACCCGGTGGCGGGCCTGCATTTCCAACTCCGCCCCCGCAGCACCTTTTGCCGCCATGATCGCCCGCGCCTCGTCAAGCGAGCGTCCCCGCATCAGCGCCTCGGACTGCGCAAGGCAGTTGGCGACCAGCAGCAGGTGCTGATGCGCAAGCGCGGGCTCATGCCCTTGCCTGCCCACCAGAAACTCGCAGGGCACCACCCGCGTGCCCTGATGAATCAACTGGTAGAACGCATGCTGGCCATTGGTGCCCGGCTCGCCCCAGACCACCGGCCCCGAATGCACCGGCAAATCGCTGCCATCCAGCGCCACCCGCTTGCCGTTGCTTTCCATTTCCAACTGCTGCAAATAGGCCGGCAACCGGGACAGGCGCTGTTCATAGGGCAGCACGGCGCGCGTTGTATAGCCGCAGATCTGGTTGTGCCAGATTCCCACCAGCGCCAGCAGAACCGGCATGTTCTGCGCGAAAGGTGCGGCGCGGAAATGCGCGTCCATCGCCGCCCCGCCCGCCAGAAACGCCTCGAACCCCTCCGCCCCGATCGCCAGCATCAACGGCAACCCGATCGGCCCCCACAGCGAATAGCGCCCGCCCACCCAATCCTCGAACCCGAACACCCGCGCGGCATCAATGCCAAACGCCGCCGTCTTTGCTGCAGCGGTCGAGACGGCGGCAAACTGCGCCGCCGGATTGGTCACCTTACCCGCCATCCATGCCCGCGCTGTTTCGGCGTTGGTCATCGTCTCGATGGTGGTGAAGGTTTTCGAGGCCACGATCACCAGTGTCGTCTCGGGGTTCAGCCCGGCCAGCACATCGGCCACATGCGCGCCGTCGATGTTGGATACGAAATGACAGCGCGGCCCGTCGTGAAACGGCGCCAGCGCCAGCACCGCCATCACCGGCCCCAGATCAGAGCCGCCGATGCCGAAATTCACCACATCGGTGATCGGTCCGCCCTGCCCCCGAATGCGCCCCGCCCGCACATCGGCCACGAAACCTTTCATCCGCGCATGCGTGGCACGCAGATCGGGCATCACATCGCGCCCCTCCACCATCACCGATCCGCCCAGATTGCGCAGTGCCGTGTGCAGCACCGCGCGCCCCTCGGTCACATTTATCTTGTCGCCGCGAAACATCGCCTCGCGTCTGGCCGCAACCCCGGCAGCCTCGGCCAACCCCAGCAATTGCTGCAGCGCCTGCGCATCGAGATTGGTTTTGGAATAGTCGAACAGCATCCCGTCAAGCCGCAACGAAAACGCCGCCGCCCGCCCCGGCATATCGAACAACCCCAGAATACGCCGCTCGGCCACGCTGGCCTGATGGTCCTTCAAACCCTGCCATATCGCGTTCATCATCTACTCCGCCCAATGAATGGTTGCATGTTGCAGCACCACCTGAACCGGTGCCGCAAGCGGCGGCAACTCGGCCGCCCGCTCCAGTGCCAGCCGCTTTTCCGCGCCGGTGATCAGAATGTGGATATGCCGGGCGGCGCGCAAAACCGGCGCCGTCAGGGTGATGCGCGGCTCGCCCGCAGCTGTCGCCCTCAGCGCCATCAGCACCGGCGCATCATCGGCCAAAGCTTGCGCCAGATGGTCCGCCCCCGGAAACAGGCTTGCCGTGTGCATATCCGCCCCCATCCCCAGCAGCAGCACCGATATCGGCAAATGCGCCGCCAACCCCGCCGAAAGTTCGGCCAGCCGCACCTCAGGGCGTGAAGCCTCGGCATAAAGCGGCACCAGAGTGGCCGCCGCCGCCCGCCCCACCAGCAACCGCTGCCGCAGCAGCGCCGTGTTGGAGCGCGGGTTCTCTTCGCCCACCCAACGCTCATCGTTCAGAAAAACCGCAATGCGCGCCCAGTCCAGCGGCAAATCCGCCAGCAGATCGAACACCGGCCCCGGCGTCGTCCCCCCCGGCACCGAGAAAGACGCCCGGCCTTGCGCCTGCACCACCCCCGCCAGATCAACCGCGATTGCCGCCGCCACCGCCCGCATCAACGTCTCGCGGTCGGGGTATGCAACCAGTTTCATTCTCTGATCTCGCGCCACCGCCGCCCGTCGCGGTGCAACAGCATCAACGCATCCTCCGGCCCCGAACTGCCCGGATCATAGGATTGCGGCCGCAAGCCCTTGTTCTCCCAGCCCGCAATGATCGGATCGGTCCAGGCCCAGGCCGCCTCCACCTCGTCGTCGCGCATGAATAGCGTCTGGTTGCCCCGGATCACATCCATGATCAGCCGCTCGTAAGCGTCCGGCACATCCTCGGAATGATCGCTCAGCGCGTCAGCGAAGGCCATGTCCAGCGGCACCTGCATCAGACGCATGCCGCCCGGCCCCGGTTCCTTGATCATCACCATCAGTTCCATCCCCTCATTGGGCTGCAACCGGATCACCAGCACGTTTTCGCGCCAGCCTTGCGCATCGTCAAAGATTGAATGCGGCGGCTCTTTGAAGGTGATGGCGATCTCGGATGTCCGCCCGCGCAGCCGCTTGCCGGTGCGCAGATAAAACGGTGTGCCCTTCCAGCGCCAGTTCGACACATTCACCCGCAGCGCGATATAGCTTTCGGTGCGCGATGCAGGGTCGCCCGAATGCTCGATATAACCGCCCTGCCCGCCGCCCGGCAGATACTGCCCCCGCACGATGTCTTGCGGCAAAACCGGGTCCAGCGCCCGGATCACCTTCAGCTTTTCATCGCGCACGGCGTCGGGGTCAAAGTGATAGGGCGGCTCCATCGCAATCAGGCACAGCAGTTGCATCATATGGTTCTGCACCATATCGCGCATCGCGCCCGCCTCGTTGTAATAAGCGCCGCGCCCCTCCACCCCCACGGTTTCCGCCACCGTGATCTGCACATGATCAATGTATTCCGATTTCCACAGCGGCTCGAACAGGATGTTGGCAAACCGCACCGCCATCAGGTTCTGCACCGTCTCCTTGCCGAGATAATGATCTATCCGGTAGATCTGCTTTTCGCTGAAATGCGCCGCCAGCACCGCATTCAGCGCCCGTGCCGAGGCGAGGTCACGCCCGAACGGCTTTTCCACCACGATCCGGCTGGTCGCATCAGCGATATCATGTTTGTGCAGCCGCTCGGCCAGATCGCCAAACAGCGTTGGCGCCACCGAGAAATAGAACGCCCGCACAAAGCCCGCCCGCATCTTGCCCCGCAGTGCGGCCCAGCCGCCCTCGCCCTTGGCATCAATCGCCACATAGCCGATCAGGTCCAGAAACTGCGCGATCACCGCCGGGTCGCGCCGCACCTCCGGCACAAACTCGGCAATCGCCGCCGCCACCTGCGCGCGAAAAGCCGCCTCCGTCAGATCGGCCCGCGCCGCCCCGATGATCCGGCTGCCCGCCTGCATCTGCCCCGAAAGGAACCGCCGGTAAAGCCCCGGCAAAATCTTGCGCCGCGCCAGATCGCCGGTGCCACCGAAAATCACGAGGTCGAAATTCTCAACCGGAATAACCCGCGAAACCATGATCTACCCCGCCTTGATGTCCAGAACCGTTAGCGCTAACGCGGCCCTTCTAATCGCAACCCCCGCCCAAGTCCAGCCACGCCGCTCAGACATCTTCCAGCAAAACCCATCGGATCCGCGCCAGCCCCGGCTCCGCCGCCATGCGTTGCACCGCCAGTTCAAGCGCCTGATCGTCGGCCGCATCGCTTGATACAGTCACCGCCAGTTCAAGCCCCCCTTCCGCCGCCTGCACCGCCACTTCCGAAAGATGCAAGCCCCCTCCCGCCAGCGACCGCAGCACAAAGCCCCGCATCCGCCCCTCATCCGCAGGAAGGCAGGTCACCAACACCCGGTACTGCCGCAGATGCGGCACCCCCGCCTTGGTCTGGCGCTTGATGAACTTCACCAAAGGCCGCAAGCCCAGATTGATGAACACCACCATTCCCGTCAGCAACAGCGCGAATTGCCAGGCACTCGCCCCCGCCATCAGCCCCACCGCCGCCGAACACCACAAGGTCGCCGCCGTGTTCAGCCCGTGAATGTTGAACCCATCGCGGAAAATGATCCCGGCCCCCAGAAAACCGATGCCGGAAACCACCTGTGCCGCTACCCGCGTCTGGCTTACCTCATGCGGAAACAGCAGCGAAAACGTGACAAACCCCGCAGCCCCCAGCGCCACCAGCGCATTGGTCCGAAGGCCCGCCATCCGTTGCCGCACCTGCCGCTCGGATCCGATCACCGCCCCGCACACCATCGCCACCGAAAGATTGATCGCCGCCGTGTCCAAAGCAATAATCAACCCCGGCCCTCCCGCATGATCCGCCACCCTGATCACAAACCATGGGCAAAGTGAAGCACCCGCCGCCAATCTGCGCGCGCCCCCGTTCGCCTTTGCCTGAATATCCCCGCCGGAGGCACCCGCCTCACCCGCAAGACCGCCCCCGAAAGTTCAGGCGTCCAGTTCCGCATCCCAATAGAGATAATCCATCCAGCTTTCATGCAGATGGTTCGGCGGAAACCGCCGCCCATGCGCCTGCATTTCTTCCGCCGTCGGCACCCGCGGGTTGCGCGCCAGATGCAAGCCCGCCTGCTTCAAACTGCGCGCCCCCTTGCGCAGATTGCACGGCGAACAGGCCGCCACCACATTCTGCCAGCTTGTCACCCCACCCCGCGCCCGTGGCACCACATGATCAAACGTCAGATCACCCTTGGCGCCACAATACTGGCAGCAAAACCCGTCGCGCAGAAAAAGATTGAAGCGCGTGAATGCCACGCGCTTCTGGGGTCTTACGTAGTCTTTCAGCACCACCACCGAGGGTATGCGGAACTCCTGCCTCTGGCTTCGCACCACCTGCTCATATTCGGCCACGATCTCCACCCGGTCCAGAAACGCCGCCTTGATCGCCTCCTGCCAGGGCCAGAGCGACAACGGATAATAGCTCAGCGGTCGATAGTCGGCATTCAGCACCAGCGCTGGAAAGTGTTTCAGCCCCGCCGGGTCGCGCACAAACTGGGTCCGAAAATCGCCGTCCATGAAATCCCTGCTCTGCGAAAGCCCGCAGCCCCGCCCGTCAGACTATATCTGGCGTTTCAACGCTGACAAGCCCCCGGATATACGCTTGTTTCCGCTCATTGTTACGGCGTGAATGTAACAGGCCGATGGCGCGCTTCCGCCGCCACCCTGCCCGCGCGCTGGCAATTGCCCGCAAGACCCCCTAACACCATTCCCGATGATGCGCAAAACAACCCCGGGTGCCAAATGTCCCTCTCCCGCCGTCGCCTGATCTTGCTTGCCCTGATAGCCCCGCTTGCCGCCTGTGGCCGCTCACGCGGCAGCCCCCCCGCCAGCCGGGGCGATCTCAACCCCGGCGAAACGCCCGAGATGCGCGCCCTGATCGTCAAATGGGCGGGCATCCACCAGATCCCCGAAAGCCTGCTGCACCGGGTGATCCAGCGCGAAAGCGGTTACAACCCCCGCGCCCGCAACGGGCCATACTATGGCCTGATGCAGATTCTGCCGCAAACCGCCAAAACCATGGGCTATTCCGGCCCGGCTTCGGGGCTGTTGGATGCCGATACCAACCTGCAATATGCCGGTCGCTATCTGCGCGGCGCATGGCTGGTGTCACGCCGCAACGAGCCCCGCGCCGTCATGTGGTATGCCAAAGGCTATTATTACGAGGCCAAACGCCTTGGCCTGCTGGAGGAAACCGGGCTGCGTGCCTAATACCAGGCGTCGGCCATCCCGGCCTTCTTGCGCGCCACATAATCGTACAAGGCATCGCGCACTCCGGCGTCGATGGCGGGGGCTTCAAATTCGGCCAGACGGCGTTTCCACAGCCGGTTCGCTCGCACCGCCGCGTCCTCCGATCCCGCCGCTTCCCACTTCTCGAACGGCTCGTTGTCCGACAAATCCGAATCCCAGAACGCCGTCTCGTAATGCTTCATCGTATGGGCGCAGCCGAAAAAGTGGTTCCCCGGCCCCACCTCGGCAAAAGCCTCTACCGCCAACTGGTCATCATCAATCTGCACCCCGTCCAGATACTTGTGCAAGGCGCCGCACAAATCCGCGTCCAGCATGAATTTCTCGTAACTCATGCTCAGCAGCCCATCCAGAAACCCCGCCGAATGCAGGATGAAATTCGCGCCGCAATGGATCGCCGCCAGCATGCTCATGGTGCCTTCCATCATCGCCTGCGCATCCGGCAGCTTTGAGGTGGTGAAATTTCCCGAACAGCGCAGCGGCAGGTTCAGCCGCCGCGCCAACTGCCCGATCACCATCGAGCCTATCGCAGGCTCGGGCGTGCCAAACGTCGGCGATCCCGAACGCAGGCTCATCGACGACAGGAAGTTGCCGAAAATCACCGGCGCGCCCGGCCGCTCCAACTGCGTCAGCGCGCAGCCCGCCATGGTTTCGGCCAAAGATTGCGCGATCCCGCCGGCAATCGTCACCGGCCCCATGGCACCGCCCAGGATGAACGGCACGATCACCGCCGCCTGATTTGCCCGCGCATAGGCCCGCAGACTGTTGGTCATGGTGCCATCCCAGACCAGCGGCGAATTCACGTTCACATTGCCAAGGATCACGCAGTTCTGATCGACAAACTCCGCGCCAAACAGCAGACGGCTCATCTCGATGCTGTCCTCTGACCGCTCCACCGCCGTCACCGATCCCATGTATGGCCGGTCCGACAGCACCATATGCGCCAGCACCATATCCAGATGCCGCTTGTTCACCGCCACATCGGTAGGCTCGCAGATGGTGCCACCCGAATGGTGGAAATTCGGCGAGGATTGCGCCAGCTTGATGAAATTGTGGAAATCCTCCAGCGTGCCGAACCGCCGCCCCCGGTCAAGGTCCATCACGAAGGGCGAGCCATAGGCAGGCGAAAACACCACGTTCCGCCCGCCAATCCGCACCGAATTGGCCGGGTTGCGCGCGTGCTGGGTAAACTCGGCCGGGGCGGTTTTCAAAACTTCGCGCAGCATGCCGGGTTCGAACTTCACCAACACCCCGTCCACCTGCGCCCCCGCCCGCCGCCACAGTGCCAGCGCCGCCGGATCATCGCGGAACTCGATCCCGGTCTCGGCCAGAATCCGGTCCGCCGCCCGTTCCACCTTCACCAGATTGTCTTCCGACAACACGTCATAGGTGGGAATATTGCGCACAATATAGGGCCGTCCCATGCCGCCGCCCTTATGCGCCCGCTCCGCCTGCCGCGCCTGCCGCCCCGACCGT
>JANNAV010000172.1:0-6679 GCA_031384695.1 Paracoccaceae bacterium | reverse complement strand
ACCGAATCAAGGTCGACGCCAAGCTGGCGCGCGGCGGTGAGGATCGGCGTGCCAAGCGCAAAGCGGCCGCGTTTGCCGGAGGGGGTGAAGATCACGAGAGCGTCTGTGGTCACGGGTACAGTCCTTTGGCGGAAGTAGACGGAACGCGGGCAAGCCGTAGCGCGCGGTTTGGCAGGTGGCGCTGCCCGGCGGAGTGGTTTGCCCGCATCGGGCGGATAATTGCGGTCATCGGCATATCCTCGCGGGCCTTTGGATTGCTTCACCTGTGGGTGATATCGCGACACAGCACCATTGCAAGGCCGGAAGGCGGCATGCTGCCGCTTTGTGGCGTCATTTTGCGGCTGGCGCGTTAACCGGCGCGGAACTGCTTGGCCAGTTTCAGGCCCTGCCCCTGATAGTTGGAGGCGATGCCGCTGCCGTAAAGGGTATCGGGGCGGGCGGCCATCCGCTCGTACACCAGCCGGCCCACGATCTGGCCATGTTCCAGCACGAAGGGTGCCTCGTGGCAGCGCACTTCCAGCACGCCCCGGCTGCCAGCACCACCCGCCGCCGCATAGCCGAAGCCGGGATCGAAAAAGCCCGCGTAATGCACGCGGAATTCGCCCACCATGGCCAGAAAGGGCGCCATTTCGGCGGCGTAATCGGGGGGGATGGTGACGGCTTCGCGCGAGACGAGGATGTAGAACGCGCCCGGATCAAGGATGATGCGGGCGTCGGTGGTGCGGACCTCTTCCCAGAATTCGCGGGCGGGATAGTGGTTCAGGCGGTCCAGATCAATCACGCCGGTATGGGGTTTGGCGCGGTATCCCACCAGATCGCCGGTGGCGGGTTGCAGATCGACGGAAAAGCCGAGGCCTTCGGAGATCACGGCGGTGCCCGAGACCAGCGGCTCGGCGGCGTGCAGGTGGGCAAGTTCGGGATCGGTGAGGATGGACTGACCGGCGCGAAAGCGGATCTGGTTCAGGCGCTGGCCTGCGCGGACCAGCACGGAAAAGCTTTTGGGGCACACCTCGGCGTAAAGCGGCCCGGTGTAACCTTCGGGAATACGGTCAAACTCGGTGCCGCCATCGGTGATGGTGCGGGTGAGCAGATCAAGGCGGCCGGTGGAGCTTTTGGCATTGGCGACGGCGGTGATGCCTTGCGGCAAGGCGAGATGCTCCATCAGCGGGATGACGTAAACACAGCCTTTTTCCAGCACCGCACCTTGCGCCAGGTCAATCTGATGCATGCCAAATTCGTGCAGCCGGTCGGTGACAAGGCGGCCTTTGCCGGTGAGGAACGAGGCGCGGACGCGGTAGGCGGTGGTGCCCAGACGCAGATCGAGGCTGGCGGGTTGAATCTGTTCGGGGGTGATGGCGGGTAAGGCCGCGATGGCGCCCGAGGCGATCAGGCGCTGCAAGCTTTGGGCGGGCAGAACGCCGTTGGTCATCATGCGGCCTTTGCAGATACAAGACGGAACCGCCCGCGCAGCGCGAAGGCTGGCGGGCGGGTTCTGTGATGGTCGGGCCGGAGAGATTTGAACTCTCGACCTTCCGCCCCCCAGACGGACGCGCTAACCAGGCTGCGCCACGGCCCGACACGAGGGTGTTCATAGCGATATTCGGGGCGGGGGCAAGCCGGAAAGCACATCGGGGTGCAATCAGGAATTGGGGTGCAGGCTGCGGCTTTGCATCCGCGCGAGGAGGGTGCGCAGGCGGTCTTGCAGGTGGGTGGCGCGCACAATCTGGCCATGGAGCGCGCCGGGCGGCAGGGCGCGCAGGCGGTGCAGCAGATCGGCGGGGGAGGTTGCGGCGGGTTCTGCGGTGAAGAGATCGGCGATTGCGGATTCGGGAGCAGATTCGGGAGTAACTTCTGGGCCAGCTTCCGGCGATGGTGCCGAGGCGGCGGCAGGGGGTTGCTGCGCGGCGGCGCGCCGGAGGGCGGATTCGAGGGCGAAGATTTGTGCCGATTCCGGCTCTACCGGCTCGGCATCGTTCGGCGCGGGGCGGGCGAAACTGGCAAGGGCCACTTCGAGGGCTGCTTCGGCGTCGATGTCGGCATCATCGGACAACACGATGCCGGACAGGCCCGCCACATGGCGCACGCCTTGCTCGCGCAGAATCTTCTGCACACCGCGGATGGTCAGCCCTTCATCATGCAACAGGCGCTTGATGCCGGTGAGCAGGGCCACATCGGTGGGGCGGTAATAGCGCCGCCCACCCGCGCGTTTCACCGGGCGGATCTGGGGAAAGCGGCTTTCCCAAAAGCGCAGCACATGGGCGGGCGTCTCAAGGTGATCGGCCACCTCGGAGATGGTGCGGAAGGCGTCGGGTGACTTATCCATCCGCCGACCCGCCGCTTAACGCTTTTTACCGGCGGCGACGCGATCTTTCATCAGATGCGAAGGCCGGAATGTCAGCACGCGGCGCGGGCTGATCGGCACCTCGTCGCCGGTTTTGGGGTTGCGGCCCACGCGCGCGGTTTTGTCGCGCACCGAGAAGGTGCCGAAGGACGATATCTTTACCGTCTCACCCGAGGCCAGCGCATCGGAGACGTGCAACAACACGGTTTCCACCAGATCGGCGGATTCGTTGCGCGAGAGGCCCACTTCGCGAAAGACGGCCTCGCTCAGATCCATGCGCGTCAGAGTCTTGTCACTCATATTCATCCCCCCGGATTTTTCACCATGCTGCGCCGGATCAAATTGCGAGTCAATAACAGTGACTTGGGGGATGATCTTAAAAGAGAGGTTCGGCGCATTTTCTGCACAGAATTACCAGCGCAGCACCACCGAGCCCCAGGCAAGGCCGCCGCCGATGGCCTCGGTGACGATCAGATCACCCTGTTTGATCTGCCCACGGGCACGGCCAACCGACAGCGCCAGCGGGATCGAGGCGGCGGAGGTGTTGCCGTGATCCTGCACCGTGACAACCACGCGGTCCATCGGCACCTGCATGCGTTTGGCGGTGCCTTCGATGATGCGGATATTGGCCTGATGCGGCACGATCCAATCGACATCCTCGCCCGAAAGTCCCGCCTTGGCCAAGGCACGATGAGCAGTTTCGGCAAGTTTTTCAACGGCGTGGCGGAACACTTCCTTACCTTGCATCCGAAGATAACCGGTGGTGCCGGTGGAGGTGCCGCCATCGACGTAAAGGAGGTCGCGCAAGGTGCCGTCGCTGTTGAGATCGGTGGCGAGGATGCCACGATCAGCGGTGGTGCCATCACCCTCGGCCGCCTCAAGCACCAGAGCACCGGCGCCATCGCCGAACAGCACGCAGGTGGAGCGGTCGGTCCAATCCATCAGTTTCGAGAAGGTTTCGGCCCCGATCACCAGCACGCGTTTCACCTCGCCCGACAGGATCAGGGCGTTGGCGGTGGTGAGGGCAAAGACGAACCCGGCGCAGACGGCCTGGATATCGAAGGCGAAACCGCCGGTCATGCCCAGTTTGCCCTGCACCATGGTGGCGGCAGCGGGGAAGGTGAGATCGGCGGTGGAGGTGGCAAGGATGATCGCGTCGATGTCGGAGGGTTGCAGCCCCGCATCGGCCAAAGCGGCGAGGGCGGCGCGGGTGGCAAGATCGGAGGTGGTCTGGCCTTCGGCGGCAAAGTGCCGCCGCTCGATCCCCGAGCGCGACCTGATCCATTCGTCAGTGGTCTGCACCAGTTCTTCAAGTTCGGAGTTCGGCACGACCCTGTCGGGCAGGTAGTGCCCGATGCCTTTGACCACGGCGCGTAGCGTCATTCGCTGGATCCCGTTCCTGTCTCTGGTGCCGCATCCGCGCCGGGTGCTGTTGCCGCCACATCCTGCCCCGCGCGCACCGCCGATGCAACCCGGGCAGCCAGCCGTTCGAGAAAGCCCGCATCCGAAAGCTGGATTGCCAGTGCGAGGGCGGCGGCAACCCCGGTGGCATCGGCCGAGCCGTGCGATTTCACCACCGTGCCGTTCAACCCCAGAAACACCCCGCCATTGACCCGGCGCGGATCAATCCGCAGGCGCAGGCGTTTCAGCGAGTTCATCGCCAGCAGGGCCGCGATTTTCGAGAGGAACGTGGCGTTGAACGCCTCGCGCAGGAAATCCGAGATCAGCTTTGCGGTGCCCTCGCCGGTTTTCAGCGCGATGTTGCCGGTGAAACCGTCGGTTACGATCACATCGACCCGGTTGGAGGGCAGATCGCCGCCCTCGACAAAACCGATGAATTCGTAATCGCCCACTTCGGCGGCGGCGGCCATCTGATCATGCGCCAGTTTCAATTCGGCGCGGCCCTTATGCTCTTCGGTGCCGACATTCAGCAGGCCGACGCGCGGGCGCGACAGGCCAAAGCCGTTGCGGGCATAGGAGGCGCCCATGGCGGCGTATTGCAGCAAATCGGCGGCCTCGGCTTTGATATCGGCGCCGACATCGAGCATCAGATTAAAGCCGCCAGGATTGCGCGAGGGCCAGAGGCAGGCAATTGCGGGGCGGTTGACGCCGGGCAGTTTGCGCAGGCGGATCATCGAGACCGCCATCAAAGCGCCGGTGTTGCCGCAACTGACCGCCACCATCGCCTCGCCGTTCTTGACCGCATCAATGCAGGACCACATCGAGGTGCCGGCACCATGGCGCATCACCTGGCTGGGCTTGTCGGTCATGGTGACGACGCGGGCGGCGTGGCGTAGAGTGATGCTGGCGGCAAGGTTCGGGTGGCGCGCAAGAAGGGGGGCGAGGGCTGCCTCGTCGCCATGCAGGATGAAATGAGCGGCGGGATGAGCGATGGCTGAAAGCGCAAGGCCGGCGACAACTGCCCCCGGCCCAAGGTCGCCGCCCATGGCGTCAACCGAAATAACGATGCGGTTCTGAGAGGCGCGGGCGGCGCTTGCGGGGGGCGGAGGTTGAGATCCGGTCGCCACGGGCGCGGTCACGCAAGGGCGGCTTACGCCGCGTCCTCATCCAGATCGGTGGCTTTGGCGATGGCCACGACTTCGCGCGAGTCGTAGTGGCCGCAAGAGCTGCACACGTGATGCGGGCGCTTCAACTCGCCACAATTCGGGCAATCGGTGGGGTTTCCGGCGACCAAAGCATCATGGGCGCGGCGCATGTTGCGCTTGGATTTGGTGACTCGGTTCTGCGGGACAGCCATGTCTCGACCCTTGATAAGAGGGGGCTTGCCCCTGTTTTTCTTTTGCTGTTCAGCATGTTACCCGGAAGGGCGTCAAGTGCCGTGCAGCCTGTGAATGAGGCGCGGAACATAGTGGGTTTCGCGCGGGGTGCAAGCCCTTTTCTAAGGCGTTGCAGGACGCAGTTTCAAGCCGCATCCCCGCCGGGCGATTTCAGCCTGGCCGCAAAGCCCGCCAAACCGGCGAACGGCTTCAGCGCGGCGTCATCAAGCGGCTGCGCGCCGGGGGCGGTTGCGGTGACATTGCCCAAGGCCACACCGGGCGCGCGCGGGAACAGCGGCAGCGCCAGCAGCAGCGCCTCCATCGCCACGGCGGCAATGTCGATCACCTCGGGCAGCGGTTCGGCGTCCAGTTCGTCGGCAAGTTCGGTCTCGTCGCCGGTGGGGTCGGTGAAATCCTGCAGATAGCGCCGCGCGATGGTTTCGGTGATCCGGGTGGTGACGGGGGCAAGACTGATGGCGCAGGGTTGCACCACCGTGGCTGCGAGCGCCGCGTTCAGGAGGTAATCGTTGCGCCCCTGCGCCGTGATCTCGCCTTTCAGGGTGAGTTGCGGCAATTCCAGCAGATCGAGGGCGGCCGCAATCGCCGCGCGGGCACGGCCATCGGGGGTGAAGGCAAAGCGGGTCGGCTTGCGCGCGGCGAGCGCCGCCACGCGGTAAGGCAGGCTGGGCAGAGTGGCGGAGGCGGCATCATCGGCGGGCATCGGGTATCCTGGGGTACGGGTGAGGCGGGTCGGCTTGCCGCGTTTCGGCGCATGCACGGAGTGTTTCGCGTTCCATTCTTGAACAGTGCAGCGTCATTCTGTAAGCCAGTGCAAAGGTCGGGCAAACCGTCATTGTCTTGTAGCTTTCACGTAACGCCGCCAACCGGCGCTTGCAAGAGAGGCGTGGGGCAAGATGTCGGACAAGGCGCGACCCATTGCATGAGGGCAGGCATGGCAGGACAGGGTTTTACGAGGCGCGGCGCGGCAGGAGTTCTGCTGGCGGGTGTCCTGCTTGTGACCACCGCCTGCGCGCCGGTTTACCGCAACCACGGCTACATCCCGTCGGATGACGAGTTGGGGCTGATCGAAGTGGGGCGCGACAACCGCGACACTGTGGCGGCCACCATAGGCAGGCCATCGGCGGCCGGGCTGCTGAACGATCACGGCTGGTATTATGTGCAAAGCCGCTGGAAGCACGCAGGCGCGCTGCCGCCGAAAGAGGAAACCCGCGAGGTGGTGGCGGTGACGTTCGACGATGGCGGCACGGTGGAGAATATCGAGCGGTTTGGCCTTGAGAAGGGCCGGGTGGTGGCGATTTCGCGCCGGGTGACCGAGACCAATATCAAGGGTCGCGGGTTGCTGGCGCAACTGTTCGGCAATCTGGGCCGGATCAGCGCCGATCAGTTCCTGAAATAGCGCCTAGGTGTATAGTCCCGAGGTCAAGTGGCACGGTTCTCGGATGAACGTTTCGGGTGCCGCTTGCCATTCTTTCCAGATGAACTGCGCAGGTGTCAGACCATTGAGGGTCTTCAGTCGTCGACCGTTGTTGTAGGCGTCGAT
>JANNAV010000160.1:0-2371 GCA_031384695.1 Paracoccaceae bacterium | reverse complement strand
GTTCCATCAACCGGCGGCCTCGGTCGAGGATATGTACCGCCCCGATCTGACCGGGCGCACCGACGCGGGCAGCATCACCATTTCCGAGTGATGCGCGCGCGTTGGCCATTGGCTTTGGCGGCGGGCTTGTGGCTCGCCGCCCTTGGCCGCGATGCGGGCGACGCCTGGATTGATGCGACGGTGCTGCCCGCGCTGCGGCCCGAAACCTCGGTCGAGGTGTTGGACCGCAACGGCGATCTGCTGCGCGCCTATACCGTGGCCGATGGCCGCTGGCGGCTGGCGGTGGATCCGGTGGCGGTGGATGCGGGCTACATCGCCCTGCTGCTGGCCTATGAGGACAAACGCTTTCGCGCGCATGCCGGGGTGGATGCGCGCGCACTGGCCCGCGCGGTGGCGCAGGCGCTGTGGAATGGGCGGGTGATCTCGGGCGGCTCGACCCTGACGATGCAGGTGGCGCGGTTGCTGGAGGACAGCGGCACCCGGCAACTGGCGGGCAAATGGCGGCAAATCCGGCTCGCGCTGGCGCTGGAGCGGCACCTGTCGAAAGACGAAATTCTGTCGCTTTATCTGCATCTTGCGCCCTATGGGGGGAACCTTGAAGGCATCCGTGCCGCCAGTCTTGCCTATTTCGGCAAGGAGCCGCGCCGCCTGACCCCGGCCGAGGCGGCCTTGCTGGTGGCGATCCCGCAATCGCCCGAGGCGCGGCGGCCCGACCGCTCGGTGGCGCGGGCGCGTGCGGCGCGCGACAGGGTTCTGGCGCGGGCGCGGGGTGATGGCTTGATTGATGCTGATCAGATGGCAGCGGCCCAAACCGAGGTGATCCCGGCCCGGCGGCGGCCATTTCCTGCCCTTGCACCGCATCTGGCAGACCGCGCGCGCGGTGAAGATCCCGGGGCCGGGCGGCATCAGCTTACCCTTGACCGGGCCTTGCAAATGGCGCTGGAATCGCTGGCGCGGGATGTGGTGAAGGGGCAGGGGGAGCGGCTGCAAGTGGCTGTAATCATTGCCGATCACCGTACGGGCGAGGTGCTGGCCTCGGTGGGTTCGGCGGCGTTTCAGGCCGATCAGCGGCAGGGGTTTGTCGATATGACCAATGCAATCCGCTCGCCCGGTTCAACCTTGAAACCGCTGGTTTACGGGTTGGCGTTCGATGAAGGGCTGGCGCATCCCGAAACCCTGATCGAGGACCGGCCCAGCGATTTCAACGGCTACAGGCCGCTGAACTTTGACCGCCAGTTTCGCGGCACGATCCGGGTGCGCGAGGCGTTGCAGATGTCTTTGAACATCCCGGTGGTGGCACTGACCGAGGCGCTTGGCCCCGCAAAACTGTTGGCCGCGATGGAGCGGGCGGGGGCGAAACCGGTGGTGCCGCCGGGTGAGCCGGGGCTGGCGATAGCGTTGGGGGGCCTTGGGGTAACCCTGCATGATATGGTGGAACTTTATGCCGCAATCGCAAGGGGTGGGGTGTCTTTGCCGCTGATCACCCGGTTGGGGGCGGAACATTCCGAGGGGCAGAGGGTGCTTTCGTCGGTCGCGGCGTGGCAGGTGGGCGATATTCTGGCGGGGATGCCGCCGCCGCCCGGCGCGCCGGAAAACCGGCTGGCCTACAAGACCGGCACCTCCTATGGCCACCGCGATGCCTGGGCCATCGGCTTTGACGGGCGGCATGTGATCGGGGTCTGGCTGGGCCGCCCGGATGGCACGCCGGTGCCGGGTGCGTTTGGCGCGGAACTGGCGGCCCCGGTGCTGTTTCAGGCCTTCAGCCGGTTGAAGGCCGATCTCGCGCCGCAGCCATCGCCACCGCCTGCAACCCTGATGGTGTCTAACGCCGAACTGCCGCAACCGTTGCAGACGTTCCGTGCCCGCGAAGCGGCATTCGCGGCGGCTGCTGATGCGCCCGCCATCGCCTTTCCCCCTGACGGTGCCGAGGTGGAACTGCTGCCCGAGGGGCTTTTGGTGCGGGTGCGGGGGGGGACGGCGCCGTTTACATGGCTGGCCGACGGGGTGCCGGTGGTGCTGGGGCTGGCGGCGCGCGAGACCATGGTAAACCTGCCGGGCCGGGGTTTTGTGACGCTTTCGGTGATTGACGCCGAGGGGCGCTCGGCACGGGCCAAGCTGCGGCTGCGTTAGGGGGGTGTGATTGCCAGATGTGGCGCCGGTGGCCTCCGGCGGAGCCTCCGGCGGGGATATTTAAGCAATAAAGAAGCGAGGGAAAAAGATGATCACGCTTTATGACTATTGGCGGTCTTCGGCGTGTTACCGGGTGCGGATCGGGTTGAACCTTTTGGGGGTGCGCTATAGTAGCGTGGCGGTTGATCTGATGCAGGGCGCGCAGCGGGCCGAGGCCAATACCGCGCGCAATCCGCAAGGG
>JANNAV010000129.1:0-3243 GCA_031384695.1 Paracoccaceae bacterium | reverse complement strand
GCCATGAAGCGGGGCGTGCAGAACGCGATGCGCATCGGTGCGCTTGGCATCCGGGTGAACGTGGCCGGTCGTCTGGGCGGTGCCGAGATTGCCCGCACCGAATGGTACCGTGAAGGCCGGGTGCCGTTGCACACTTTGCGTGCCGACATCGACTATGCCCTGTCAGAGGCGAAAACCGCCTATGGCATCATCGGGGTGAAAGTGTGGATCTTCAAAGGCGAGATCGCCGAGCATGATCCGCAGGCCCATGATCGCCGTCTGGCCGAAGCACAAGACGGCCCCGCGCCGCGTGCGCCGCGCCGCGACCGCGAACGCGCGTAAGGGAGAGAGAAGATGTTGCAACCAAAACGGACCAAGTTCCGCAAGCAGCACAAGGGCCGTATCCACGGCGAAGCGAAGGGCGGCTTCATGCTGAACTTCGGCTCCTTTGCGCTGAAAGCCACCGAGCCCGAGCGGGTGACCGCCCGGCAGATCGAAGCGGCGCGCCGCGCGATCACCCGTCACATGAAACGTCAGGGCCGGGTCTGGATCCGGATTTTCCCGGATGTGCCGGTGTCGGCCAAGCCTGTCGAAGTGCGGATGGGTAAAGGCAAAGGCTCGACCGATTATTGGGCGGCCAAGGTTAAGCCCGGCCGGATCATGTTCGAGATCGACGGCGTGTCGGAAGTGATCGCGCGCGAGGCCCTGCGCCTTGGCGCGATGAAACTGCCGGTGATGACCCGGATCGTGATCCGCGAAGACTGGTAAAGAGTCGGGGCACGCCCCGACCTACGGATACAGGCCCCTGCCGGAAACGGTGGGGGTCTTTGCATTGGGGAGTTTGCCATGGCCGAGATTGTTTCGCTGTTCGTCACCCGTTTGTACCGCGCCGAACTGAACGCGTTGGGCAAGAAGAAGGTTGATTATGCCGAGTTGCGCGCCTCTTGTGAGGCGATTGCTGAGGATGACGAAGCGGGGCAGAAGTGGTGCGTGAGGCACGGCTATCCGGGCTATACCTCTTATGCCAGTCTGAACGATCTGCCCTGGCGCTTCCCGATCTTTGCCGATCTGGAGAAGGCGCTGGACAAGCATGTGGCGGCGTTCGTCAAGGATCTGGGGTTTGATCTTCAGGGTAAAAAGCTGAAATGCGGCTCGTTCTGGATCAATATTCTGCCGGAAGGCGGCATGCACGCCAGCCACATTCACCCGCATTCGGTGATCTCGGGGACGACTTATGTGGCGATGCCGCAAGGGACGTCTGCGATGAAGCTGGAAGACCCGCGCCTGCCGATGATGATGCACGCGCCGTTGCGCTCAAAGAAAGCCGGGCAGCAGTTGCAGAGTTTCGTTTATGTGAAGCCCGAGGTTGGCGAGGTGCTGCTGTGGGAAAGCTGGCTTAGGCATGAAGTGCCGATGAACATGGTCGAAGAGCACCGGATTTCGGTGAGTTTTAACTATGAGTGGGGGTAGGCGGTGCCCAGGCTTCTGACCGACTTCGACTTCCTGATTTTGCCATGCCGGGACAATTCCAGCCCCGGCCACTGGCAAAGCCACTGGCAATCCGCGCTTCCCAATATGACGCGGGTAGAACAGGACGAATGGGTTTCGCCGAAGTTTGCGGCATGGGCGGTACGGTTGGACGAGTATCTGGGGCGATCCACGCGTCCGGTTGTTCTGATCGCGCATAGTTTGGGCACGTCGCTGATCACGCGATGGGCCTTGAATGCCGATTGCGCCCGCGTCGCCGGCGCGTTCATGGTCGCACCATCTGATCGAGGCGAGGCGGATGTTTGGCCCGAGGCGACCACGAACGGCTTTGCTCCGATGGTGTTTGATCGTTTGCCATTTCCCGCCATGGTGCTCGCAAGTCGCAATGATCCCTACGTCGCTTTCGAACGGGCAGAACTGTTTGCCGAACACTGGGGCGCAACTTTAGTCGACGTGGGCCATGTCGGACATATGGGCAACTCAGACAAAATGGGCCTGTGGCCATTGGGGCTAGCCCATTTCGAATCGTTCGTTGGAAGCCTGGGCAGGGTAGTTTGCGATGACTAGCGCACGCTGGTTACGCCACGAGGTGCCGATGAACATGGCCGGGGAAGACCGCATTTCGGTGAGTTTCGATTGCGAATGGGGGTGAGGGGCAAGGTGCCTCACGCTTGCCCAATTACGGCAACAATAGCGCAATTTTGTTGACAAAAGGGCTGAAATCGCGAGGTATCATGGCAGCGTACCGAACGGATTTGTCTTGGGCGCGCGCAGACTTTCGCATGGCTTGTAAGAATGGAGATCCGGGTGACTGATTTTGCAAGAACAGTGTCGCTGGCGGCCTGCGTTGCTGCTTTTTCCGCCATGTCGGCCGGGGCCGCCGTGTTCTCGGAAACATTCGCGTCGCCCTTCATTGTGGATGATGCTTCGGGGGCGTACAGCTTCATGGTCGGGTCGAACCAGACGATTACCGATGTGAACATCACGCTTGATTTCACCAAATGCGACGATCCGCTGACGTCCTCCACCTGCACCTCGACCGGATTCTCGTTCAATCGCGAGATCGTGTTTCAGCTGATCAGCCCTTTGATGACGGTGGTGGATCTGGTTTTTCAGGACAGCTATGACGGCCAGACACCGGGCGACCGGGTTTCGGTAACCTTCGATGACAGCGCGGCAAGCGTTGTCGGGGGGATGTTTTTGCAAAGCGGCGTGTTTCGGCCCGTCGGTTCGCTTGCCGATCTGATTGGCGAGAACAGCAGCGGCCTGTGGACGATCTTTTATCAGGACACGGTTTTCAACGACCCTTTGGCTTTCAACGGCTATTCGCTGAACATTTCCGGCCCGTCGCCCTCGCCGGTGCCCCTGCCAGCCGCGCTGCCGCTGTTGATGGCGGCTATCGGTGGGTTGGGCATTCTGCGCCGCCGCCGCAAAGGCTGAGCCGGCATAGTGAGGTTTGGATTGCCGGATTTGATCTGAGGCCGGGGTAAGGTTCTGGTTTGAGAAAGCCGGCTGCACCACGAGGTGCCGAGGAGGGGGTGGCTCTCGGTAAGTTTCAATTGTGATTGGGATTGAGGAATGAAAAAGTATAGTTTCTATACTATTTTGAGCCATAAATTTCGAGTTCGACCCAGCCAAGAGCGCCGCCAACAAGGATAAGCACAGCATCGACCTTGTCGAGGGACAGGCGCTTTGGCTGGATGACGGGTTGGCGCAGACTGAGTCCAAGGCGAACTTGGCAGGGGAACTGCGGTTTCTCGCCATAGGGCAGATCGA
>JANNAV010000124.1:0-5614 GCA_031384695.1 Paracoccaceae bacterium | reverse complement strand
GCATTTCCTGATCCACTGGCCAGCGCTGGACCGGGCGGCGCAGGTGGTCCAGCAACGGTTCGACGAGCTGGACGGGGATCGTTACGAAATCCTGACCCCCGCCGCCGAGGTGCTGTCGGCGCGCTATCCGCTGGCCGCCTCGCTGGCCTTGCGGTCGATGATCGACTTCACGCTGAACGCCGGAAGATCGAGCCGCTACCAACATGCGGCACGACACTTGGTGGAGTGTGATGCGCTGGCCAGCCAGATCGAGGACTTCGCGACCTTTGAGCCCCACGCCAGCTATGTCGCACGTCTGAAGCGCGAACATGGCCGCAAGTCCGGCTTCTGGGGGCACTTCGCATGAGCCGTCGCGAGGGAGATTGTTCATGCCATTGACCCTGCTCGTTTTCCTCGGGTCAGTCCGCGACAGCACACCGCCGCGCCCAGCCCGGTTGGGCTTGCGTGTGGCGCGGGCCTGCGTAGCCAGGCTTGCGGCCGACGGACATGAGGCCGTTCTGATCGACCTACTGGACATCGATTTGTCCGGACCGTTCAAGCCGCATTTCTCGTATGCGAAGGGAAATGCGCCCGAAGCCCTCGAGGATCTGGCACGGAAGATCGACGCGGCCGATGGCTACGTGATGGTCAGCCCCGAATACAACCACTCCATGAGCCCGGCCCTTGCGCATCTGCTGAACCACTTCGGCAGCTCGCTCTATTCCTACAAGCCAAGCGCGATCGTGACCTATTCCGCTGGCCAATGGGGCGGGGCGCGGGCTGCGGTGAACATGCGCACGTTCCTGTCGGAGCTGGGCTGTCTTCCGGTTTCGGCGATGATCCATCTTCCCAAGGCGCAGGAAGTGCTCAATGAGGCGGGTCACTATGAAAAGGATGTCGATGTTGCCAAGTGGGATGGATACCTTGGCCGCACCTTCGCGCAACTGGTGTGGTGGGCGCTGGCGGCCCGCCGTCAGCGTGAGAATGGCAGCGCAGACCAGCCCGCCGCTTTTGCGCGCGATCCGTCGCAACGCAATGCGCCTTGATGTCGGGCAAAGACTGGGCCGATGCTATGGAACGGCAGCCGCAACTTCGCTGATGCAGGTGCTACCTGAACATCAAGCGTTGGCCATGCGGAAGCACAGTGGAAGCACAGTGGAAGCAAGAGGGAAGGGTTCGCTGCGGATTGTTGCGAAAATCCGTGCAGGGACGATGCAGCGCAGGGGGCGGCAAGCCACGGAAAACGCAAAGGATAGCGCGGTTCCGAGGGGTTGTTCATGGTTCGTTCAACACGGCCCATAACCTGAAGGTCACAGGTTCAAATCCTGTTCCTGCAACCAAAATAATGAATGATATCAATACGTTAAAGGCCTTCAAACGAGCGGCTTTTTGCGTTCCAAATTTCAGGTCAACAATAGGTCAACAAAACAGGGCAAGTTGCGTTGAAATCCAATACGTTAGTAGCCAAACCCGCCGCTGACCGCGCCAAACCCGAACCAAAACGGACCAACACGTGGTTCAATAGGGATGCAGTCCGTTCATCACCCAAATGGAACGATGAGGCGGCGATTGACCGGCTAGGTTGCTTCCTGGGACACTTCCAACCTCCGGCCTGGATCGGTTTTTTCAGCGTTCCCCTCGATCCAACGCAAAGTGTGCCTTGAATCCTTCTCCGAAACCAACTTCAAATTCCACGGAAGGTGGGCATCACTTCCACTTGATCGTGGGTAGGTACTCGTGCCACGGCATCGTGGGCATCCACGCCACGCGGAGATGGGCCGCTGATTTGATCGACGGTTTCATGGATGCAAGCGTGGGCTGACAGGTCAAAGCTTGTGTTGCGGGCGGCGGCTTTTCGCATGCTTTCTCCAGTGAGTTTGAGCCTGTGGGCGTTGTGAATAGGTGGTCAAGGATAGCATCGCTGTTTTGCGGGAGTAGCGCGGCGCTTCTGCCAAACGAGTTCGGGTCCACAGTGCTGCGGATCGTCGATCTGGCCCAAACCATGGATCGTATGGCTTGTCGTGATCCAGCCGCACCATCGGTCTGCTGCTGCGCTGGTCGCGACCCGCCGGGCCTTAGCGGATTGCCTTGCCGCGCCACCTAAGCGACTGGCTGTTGAGCGCGACAAGGTCGGTCTGGCCCGTGATAATCTCATGGCACATCTGGACCGCGGCACGCAGGTGTGCCTGACTGATGTGCTTGTAGGCTGGGCGCGCGATGTGATCGTACCAGACCCCGCCACAGATCGTATCAAGCACGATCCGCTGAAAGCAGTGATCGTTGTGGACCGGCCAGTGCCGTTTGCTGCTTTGCGCAAGCTCGGGCATGACTGAGCGTGTAAGGTGCAGATATTCTTGCAGCAAATCGGCTGAGGCTATTTCCGGAAAATCGAAGTGGTGCTGCATCTTGGCTTTCGGTAGCAGGCTGAATTTTTGCTCGCCATGCCTGGCCATGCCTGCTGGATTTGGAACATAGGCCCTGACTGGCCCAAAGCCAAGCGCGCCCAGTTTGATGGCGACGCTTCAAACCACGCCCGTCCATTGTCCAAGACCTTGACATGGCGGGGTGTTGAAATAACTTGAATTTTTTGACAGGGGCGTCCGCAATTGCGGGCTGAGATGCACCCTTTGAACCTGAACCAGATCATGCTGGCGTAGGGAGTCGATGAGTGTGCAATGGTCCGATCAGGCCATCCTGCGCCTTCATCAACCCCCGCTTTGCAGCAAAGGGGGCTCGATGATTGAGATCGGACACTACCAGTTGACGCCGGGTGAGTTGAGCGATGGCGCGCGGGTGACGCCGCCATGAGGGGGCCGATTTATGTGATCACCGACCCCACCGCCCGGCATAGCGTTGCAGATCAGGCGCGCGCCGCCGCACGGGGCGGGGCGTGGGCTGTGCAACTGCGTGACAAACACGCAAGCGATGCCGACATGGCGGGATTGATTGCGCTTTTGCTGCCCGAGATGGTGGCTATGAACGTGCGTTTGATTATCAATGACCGCGTTGATCTGGCGATCCGAACAGGTGCGCACGGGTTGCACATCGGCCAAGGTGACGGTTGTCCGGTGGCGGTGCGCCGCCGGACCGGGGCGCAGATGATCCTTGGTTTGTCGGTAGAAACCGAAGCGCAGGCGCGCATTGTGCCACCCGGCATTGACTACATAGGCGCAGGCCCCATAAGCGCCACTGCCACGAAACCAGACCATGCGGCACCCATCGGCAAGGCTGGGCTTGCGCGCGTCATGGCAGCCGTCACCGTACCGGTTTACGCGATAGGCGGGTTGGTGGCGGGCGATGCGGCGGCAGTGAAAGGCGCAGGTGCTGCGGGCATGGCGGTGGTCAGCGCCGTTGTGCGAGCCGCAAACCCGGTCTTGGCAACCCGCGCGCTGTTGGCTGACTGGAATGCAGCATGATCCCGAACATACTTTCGATTGCCGGGTCTGACCCTTCGGGCGGTGCTGGCATTCAGGCCGACAACAAGGCGATCTCGGCCAATGGCGGTTATGCAATGGCAGCGATCACCGCGCTGACCGCGCGGAACACCATTGGCATCACTAGCGTCGAGTTGGTCAGTTCGGCCATGGCGACCGCGCAGATTGCGGCCCTGCGCGCCGATATCCGCATTGACGCGATCAAGATCGGAATGCTTGGCACCGCTGCGATCATCGCAGCCGTGGTGCAGGCATTGCAGAGCCACGGTGCGCCGATTGTGCTGGACCCGGTGATGGTGGCCAAAGGTGGTGACCGGTTGCTGGCGGCGCAGGCCGTAGCCGCCATGCGCGATATGTTGCCCTTGGCGCGGATAATCACGCCTAACCTGCCCGAAGCGGCAGACCTTTTGGGCTGCGCCGAGGCCACCAGTCGGGCGCAGATGCAAGATCAGGCCCGCGCGCTGCTGGCTCATGGCGCGCGGGCTGTGTTGTTAAAGGGCGGGCACCTGCCGGGCTACACATGCCCCGACCTGTTGGCCGAACCGGGGCACCCGACGTGGCTTTAAGGCCCCCCGGCACGCCACGACCCGGCCACATGGCACGGGTTGCACGCTGTCATCTGCGCTGGCCACGGGCCTCGGTTTGGGATTGCCGCTGCCAGAGGCTGTGCGACGCGCCAAAACCTATGTTGCTGGCGCGATTGCCGCTGCCGGGGCACTGACTGTGGGCAGTGGCCATGGCCCGACGCATCATTTTTACGAACAGTTCTGACGGAATAAGCCGATGACCAAACCGATTTCTGACATGACCGTTCTGATTACGGGCGCGGGGCGCGGCCTTGGTGCCGCCTTGGCCCGGGCCTTTGCGCGCGAAGGCGCTCGAGTCGCGATCAACTACCGCCACAGTAAAGCGCAGGCACATGCACTGGCTGCAGAACTGGGGCCGAACGCCATGGCGGTTCAGGCCGATGTGACCGATCCGGCTTACGTGGCGCCCATGGTGGCGGATTTCGCGGCGACGCTGGGGGCACCGGATGTGCTGGTTCATAATGCGCTGGCCGATTTCGCTTTCAACAGCGATGCGCGCGCACCGTTGGACCGGCTGTCATGGACGGAAATTGCCCGCCAGACAGAAACGGCAGTCGGTGGGGCGCTGAACTGTATCCACGCGTTGCACCCGCATTTCAAGGCGGCGCGCTTTGGGCGTGTCATCACCATCGGCACCAATCTGGTGCAAAATCCGGTGGTGCCCTACCATGACTACACCGCCGCCAAGGGTACGGTCCTTCGGGATCTGGCGCGATCTATGTTCGCCAAGACCGGATGGCCGAGATGCGACCCTTCATGGGTGGCGGCGACATGATCCGCGAGGTGACGCGCGATACTGTGATCTACAAAGATGCGCCGATGAAGTTCGAGGCCGGGACACCTGGCATCGTGCAGACCATCGGTCTGGGCGTGGCTTTGGATTACATGACGGGACTTGGGATGGCCAACATCGCCGAGCATGAGAACCAACTGCGCGACTATGCCCGCACGCGTCTTGACGGTTTGAACTGGATCACGGTGCAAGGGACAACGCCTGACAAGACCCCGATTTTCTCCTTTTCAATGCAGGGTGCCGCCCATGCGCATGACATATCGACCATCCTGGATAAAAAGGGTGTCGCGGTGCGTGCAGGGCAGCATTGTGCCGGGCCATTGATGGCGTATTTGGGGCTGAACGCCACCTGCCGCGCGTCATTCGGACTGTATAACACCACTGCAGAGGTTGATGTGTTGATAGATGGTTTGGAATTGGCGCACGACTTGTTCGCCTGACAGCCGCCAGATGCGCGATCAGTTGACCAGTACAGGCGATGCGCCGATGAAATTCCGGTCTTCGATCTGTTTGACGAGAAAGTCAGCAACGTTGGATCGCGATATAATCCCGTTCCGCCATTCCGATGGTTCACGAAGAACCTTGTAGCGGCTTGTTTTCGGACCGTTCAACAGCACGCCCGGCCGCGCGATCGTCCAGTCAAGACCGCTTTCCTTGATCATCTGTTCCTGCAGGCTCTTGTCGTCATAGGCACGGCCAAAAACGATCTGAAACGGGACGCGCTGCAGAAAACCAATGCTTGCGCGGCTGTCGCCTGCCCCAAAGCCAGTGACGCAGATAAGCCGATTGACCCGCTGGTCTTTCATGGCCGCGATAAGCAC
>JANNAV010000115.1:0-8310 GCA_031384695.1 Paracoccaceae bacterium | reverse complement strand
CAAATCGGCGGCGGCGCGGCTGCGGTCGATGGCGGAACGCGCCGAGCGCGCGGCGGAACTTTTGCGCACGCGGGTGGATGTGGAGCGGTCGGCGCAAAACCAGAAGCTGCTGGAAAGCATGGACAAACGCGGCGATCAGGCGCTGCGGTTGCAGCATACGGTGGAAGGGCTGTCGCTGGTCGCGGTCAGCTATTACGCGGTCAATCTGGCGGCCTATGCGGCGTTTCCGCTGGCCGAGGCCAACGGCATATCCAAGGGGTTGACGCTGGCGCTGCTGACCCCGGTGGTGCTGGCCATCGTCTGGCTGATCATCCGGCGCATCCGGCAGCGGCTGGACTAGCCGCGCGGTTTCCGGAGGGGCCTACCTGCCCCGGATGCGTGGATCGAGCGCGTCGCGCAACCCGTCGCCGATGTAGTTCACGCTCAGCACCGTCAGCGAAATGGCAAGGCCGGGGAACACCACGCGCTGGGGATCGTTCTGCATGTATTCGACGCCTTCGAACAACAGGCGGCCCCAGGTGGGGAAATCGGGGGGGAAGCCAAGGCCGAGGAAAGATAGCGCCGATTCGGTGATGATGGCGCTGGCGATGCCAAGCGTCGCGGCCACCATGATCGGGGAGACCACATTGGGCAGGATATGGCGCAGGATCACCCGGCGCGGCGGCGTGCCGATGGAGCGCGCGGCCAGCACGAACTCGCGCTCTTTCAGCGCCAGCACCTCGCCGCGCACGATGCGGGCGGCAGACATCCAGCTTGTCACGCCGATGGCGCTGACGATCAGCAGGAAGGTGCCCATCTCGGGGCCGAACACGCTGGCCAGCCCGTCGCGGAACAGCATCACCATCACCAGCAGCAACGGCAGCAACGGCAACGCGAGAAAGAGATCAGTCAAGCGCATCAACGGTCCGTCCAACCGTTTGAAATAGCCCGCAAGCACGCCCACTGACGAGCCGATCAGCAGCGAGATGGTCATCGCCGTCAGACCCACCGCCATCGACACCTTGCCGCCCGCGATCATCCGGGCCAGCGAATCGCGGCCCAGCTGATCGGTGCCGAAGGGATGCGCCCAGCTTGAGGGCAGGTTGCGCAGTTTGAACATCTTGACGGCATCGGCCTCGATTGCCGCAGGATCAACCCGCCAGATCAGTGGCCCGAGAAGCACCCCGAGGATCAGGATCGACAGCACGGTGAGGCCTGCCATAGCGCCTTTATGGGTGCGGAACTGGCTCCAGACATCGGACCAGAGGCTGCGGGGTTTGTCGGCGGCGCCTGCCGCGGTGGCCTCAGTCATAGCGAACCCTCGGATCGAGAATGCCGTAGAGAATGTCGGCAATCAGGTTGAACAGCACGATCAGGATCGCGAAGATGAAGGTCAGCGTCTGCACCATCGGCAGATCGCTGGAATTAATCGCCGAGATCAGCGCCGCCCCGATGCCGTTCACCTTGAACACCTGTTCGGTGATGATGGCGCCGCCAAAGATCGAGGGCACGCCGAGGGCAATCACGGTGACCACGGGAATAAGCGAATTGCGCAGGACGTGGCGCAGCACCACGACGCGTTCGCTCATGCCCTTAGCGCGGGCGGTGCGGACATAATCCTGGGTTAGGTTGTCGAGCATCGCCGAGCGGGTATAACGGCTGATCTCGGCCGCGTTGAACAGCGCCAGCACGGTGACCGGCAGCGCCATTTGCAGCACCTGTTGCTTGAAGCTGGCCCAATCGGTGATTTGCAGGGTGGTGTTGTAGAACGTCGGGAACCAGCCCAGGCCGACCGAGAAGATGATGATCAACAGCACGCCGGTAAAGAAGGTGGGCACCGAAAAGCCGATCATGGCGATGAAGGTGCCAAGCTGGTCGAACCATGAATACTGCCGGTAGGCTGAATAGATGCCGATGGGCAGAGCGATCATCACGCCGATCAGATAGGCGGTGCCGATCACCGTCAGGGTTTGGGGGATGCGTTCGGCGATGATGCTGAACACCGGGCTGCGCGATTGCCACGAGACGATGCGTTGGGCGTCGCCAGCCAGGCTGGTGCCAAGCAGGTGGTCGATGGCATAGAGCGGTTCAACCCAGAAAAACTGCCGCAACCACAGGAAATAGCGCACGAACACCGGCTGATCGGCGCCCATGGCGGCGATGATCTTGAGGCGGACCTCGGGCGGGACGGTGAGGGGGATTTGCGACATTGGCGAGCCGGGGGCAAAATCGACCAGCAGGAAGATCACCAGCGAGATCACCAGCAGGGTGGGGATGGCCAGAAGCAGCCTGCGGAGCGTGTAGGTGAGCATAAGCTGCGGCCTTCGGTTCGAGACGTGTTGGCAGAGTGGGAAAGGCAGGGTGGTAGCGGGGCCTGCGATGGCGGGCCCCGCTGTGCCTCAGATCACTTTACGCGGAACCAGTCTGCCACGTTCCAAAGCTCGGAATCCCAGGCGTTGATGGCAACACCGCCAAGGGCGTTGGAATGGGCCGAGAGCGTTCCACGGTGTACCAGCGGGATGATCGTCATGCTGTCCTTGGTCAGCATGTCGTTCATCTTCTTGGCAATCTCGCCGCGCTTGGCGTCATCGCGGGTGGCGCTGAGTTCCACCAGCATGGCGTCATAGGCCGGATCGCAGAAGCGGTTGATATTCTCGCCCTGCCACTGGTTGTCGGGGCTTGGTGCCTTGTTGCAGGTATAACCGGCAAGGTAGACTTCCGGATCGGTGCCGTCGAAGTTGTTGGCGTACATTTCGACATCGGCATAGAATTTTTGGAAGGTATCGGGGGAGCCCGCATCACCGCCAAAGAATACGCCGGGGTCGATCGCCTTCAGTTCCACTTCGGCACCAAGCTCGGTCCACCAGCTTTTGATCAGCGCCTGGAAATCCTGCCGGATCGGGTTGACGGTGGTTTGATAGAGGATGGACAGTTTCTTGCCATCCTTGTCGCGGATGCCGTCGCCATCGCTGTCTTTCCAGCCCGCGCCATCAAGCAGGGCTTTGGCGCCTGCCATATCCTGCGCGATGCAGCCGGTGTTATCGGAGGTGAACAACGCCGGGGCCGGGATCATGTTGCAGGTGGCAGCACCACCGGCACCGTAGCCCACATCCACCAGTGTCTGGCGGTCTATGGCCATTGACAGCGCCTTGCGCACATCGAAGTTCGACAGGATCGGGTGCGGATGCTTGGCGGTTGAACGCTCGCCTTCGGCCAGATCGGCGGAGGGATCGGTCAGGTTGATTTCGATCCGTTCCACCAGCGTGCCGAAGGCCACGACGAAGGCACCTTTGCCGGCGGCGGTCATGCCGGCCTGCACTTCGGGGGCGATCTGGGTGTTCCAGGCGTAATCAAACTCGCCGGTTTCCATCACGGCGCGGGCAGAACCAACGGCATCGCCGCCGCCCTTGATCATCGCGGTGGCGAAGGCGGGTTTGGCGGGATCGCGGTATTCGGGGTTGGCGTCCATCGACACGGTGTCATCGACGGTAAAGCCGGTGACGCGGAACGGGCCGGTGCCGATCGGGCCGAAGTTCTGGGCGGTGCAGGTGGGGGCGGCAGCCCCGATGCAGGCCGCGAACTGCGCCTTCTGGATGATCGGCGACTGGCTGCCGACGAAGGCGTTGAAGGGGTTGGGCTTTGGTGCGGTGAAGGTGACTTTCACCGTGGCGTCATCCACCGCTTCGACCGTTTTGATGCCATCGAATTTCGACAGCGATGCGCAGCCGCCTTCGGGATGGGTGCAGTATTCATAGGTGAACACCACGTCGCCCGCCGTGAAGGCCGAACCGTCGGACCATTTCAGGCCGGGGATCAGTTTCCAGGTGATGGTGGTCAGATCTTCGGAGATGCCGCCATTGGCGACGCTGGGCACTTCGGTGACCAGTTTGGCGATCACCACACCCGAGGTATCAAAGCCTGCCAGCGGCTCGATGATCATCGAGGCGGCGTAGACATCCTTGGTGCCGTTCGACAGGTACGGGTTGAGGATGGAGACGGCTTGCGGGAAGGTGAGTTTCACCTCGCCGTCGGTGCCGCGTTCGGCGAAAGCGGCGGGCGCCAGTGCGAATGCGCAAGCGGCCCCCAGTAGGGCGGTTTTAAGCTTCATCAGTTTGCTCCTTGTTGAGAGTGCTCTTTGGCCTCGGTTCCGGCGGTTGATCCGCTGGCAGTGTTGATGCCGTTATAGAGGTGGCAGGCAACCTGACGGCCCGGCTCTACCTCGCGCAATTGGGGTTTTTCGCTGCGGCAGAGGTCGAACACCTTGGGGCAGCGGGTGCAGAAATTACAGCCTTTGGGGGGCCGTGCGGGCGAGGGGACATCGCCTTGCAGGATGATGCGGGAGCGCGTGGCCTCAAGGTTCGGATCGGGTTCGGGCACGGCCGACAGCAGCGCCTCGGCGTAGGGGTGCAAGGGGCGGGCATAAAGCGCGTCGCGCGGCGACAGTTCGGCGATGCGGCCAAGGTACATCACCGCCACGCGGTCGGCGATATGGCGGACCATGGAAAGATCGTGGCTGATGAAGAGGTAGGTCAGGCCGAACTTTTCCTGCAGGTCTTCCAGCAGGTTTACTACCTGCGCCTGAATGGACACATCAAGGGCCGCGATGGGTTCGTCGCAGACGATGAATTTCGGGTTCAGCGCCAGCGCACGGGCGATGCCGATACGCTGGCGCTGGCCGCCGGAAAACTCGTGTGGAAAGCGGTTGGCAAAGCGGCGGTTGAGGCCGACGGCATCCATCAGCTCATAGATGCGGTCCAGTTTGCGGTCGGTTGACCAGTTGGTATGCTCATTCAGCGGCTCGCCGATGATGGCAGACAGGGTCATGCGGGGGTTGAGGCAGGCTTGGGGATCCTGAAACACCATCTGCATCGAGGGGCGTTTTCGGCGCAGCATTTCGGGCGAAAGGCTTGAGACATCTTCGCCGTCAATGGTGACGCGGCCTGCTGTCGGCTCGTAAAGCCGCAGCATGGCGCGGCCGACAGTGGATTTGCCGCAGCCGGATTCGCCAACCAGACCAAGGGTTTCGCCCTCATAGATATCAAAGCTGATGCCGTCCACCGCCTTTATATCGCCGGTGTGGCGGCGGAACACGCCGGAATGGATCGGGAAATACATCTTGAGGCTGTCCACCTCGACCAGTTTGCGGCGGGCTGCGGTATCACGCATGGGCGGCCTCGGGTTGGCTTGCGGTGGCGGTCCAGTGGCAGGCGACATCGTGGCCGTGGCCGAGGGCGCGCGCATCAACCGGGCGGCGTGCCGGGTTTTCGGCATGGCAGCGATCATGGGTATAAGCGCAGCGGGCGCGGAACGGGCAGGAGTTGGGTTCGGCCAGCATGATCGGTGGCTGGCCTTCGATCACCTGCAGGCGGGCGGCGCGCTGGCCGGTGAGGGAGGGAATGGTTTTGAGGAGCGCGCGGGTATAAGGGTGCTGGGGGTTGGCAAAGAGTTCCTTCACCGGGGCATGTTCCACCACCTGCCCGCCATACATCACGATCACCCGGTCGGCGATCCCGGCGATAACCCCCAGATCATGGGTGATCCAGATGATCGCCATGCCCAGTTTCTGGCGCAGTTCTTTTACCAGTTCAAGGATTTGCGCCTGAATCGTGACATCCAGCGCCGTGGTCGGCTCATCGGCGATCAGCACGTCGGGATCGCAGGCGAGGGCTATGGCGATCATCACCCGCTGGCGCATGCCGCCGGAAAACTGGTGCGGATAGGATTTGAGGCGGGCGCGGGCATCGGAGATGCCGACCAGTTCCAGGAGTTCGACGGCGCGGGTGGCGGCCTGAGCTTTGGTCAGGCCCATGTGGCGGATCAGGGGTTCCGCGATCTGGGCGCCAACGGTGAACACCGGGTTCAGCGAGGTCATCGGATCCTGAAACACGAAGCCGATCTTCGCGCCGCGGATATCGCGCAGCGCTTCGGGGGCGATTTTCAGGATATCGACACCGTCCAGCAGCACCTGGCCTGCGCGCACATCGGCGGGGGGCGAGGGCAGCAGGCCCACCAGCGACATCATGGTGACCGATTTGCCGGAACCGCTTTCGCCGACCACGCCCAGCAATTCGCCCTTTTGCAAATGAAAGCTGACCGTGTTGACGGCGTGCACCTCGCCACCGCGGGTGCGGAACACGGTTTTAAGCCCCCTGACATCCAGGACGGGCGCGGCCCCATCGGGCATAGGATACTCCCCAGGTCTTTGGTCTTTTTAGCTTTTTCATCGTAGCCGGTCGTTGCCGGTCACGCCGTATGGTCCAAGTGTTCACTATTCCCACACTCCTATCAATCCCGAATTTCGGAGTCATTCCAGCCGCGTCTTTCGTCATATCGCCAGATTGGCACTACAATCTGCGCGGTATTGACAGGGTTTGTGGCCGGTGGTCCGCCTTGCCACAACATGTGGGAGGATGGCGGAAGCGGTTAACTTAGCGTCAGGTGTTGGGCGGGGCTGGGGCGGTGCCAACTATCTGCAGGGGGAGGGCTTCGGCCCACAGCTAGCGCCAAAGAGCGGGGGTTTCACACCCCCGCGCCCCCGTGGGATATTTGGGCAGTAAAGAAGCGGGGGGGGCAATTTTAGTTGAATTGTCGGGAGCGGTTGCAAAGTGTTGCGGCATTGGTTCATGCTGCTGTGAGTCAATGAGGTTTGCGGGATGGTCGGGGAGGATAACATGCGAAAGCTGCAATCGCAGGGAGTTCATCATATCACGCTGGTGGGGGCGGACCGGCAAACCTCGATCGACTTTTGGGAGGGCGTGCTGGGCATGCCGTTCATCTTTGATCAGCCCAATCTGGACCGGCCCGAGGAAGGCCATCTTTACTTTGATCCGGGCGATCGGCGGCTGATCACCATCTTTACCAATGAGACCCGCAAACCGTCTGGCAGGCGCGCCTCAACCGAGGCGGGGGCGGTGCATCATCTGGCTTTTGCGGTGTCGCAGGCGACGCTGGCGCAGGCGGTGGTGCGGCTGGGCGAGCGTGGTATTGCCTTTGAGGGGCCGAAGGACCGGGGCTTCATGGAATCGATCTATTTTCAGGATCCTTTGGGCATGCTGATCGAACTGGCCTGTTACAAGTTTGAACCGCCTTTCGGGTGCAGCCATGCCGATGTTATGATTGCGGCGCACCAAATCCGGGTGGCTTGCGGCGCGCATCATATCGAAACGGTGCATCTGGCGGATGCGATTGAGCAGTTGGTGGTGCAGCGGCAGGGGTCTTTGTCGGACGACCGGGGCGCGAAGCATCCGTATCCGGGGTAGGGTGGCGCAAGACGGGTGCCATTGACACCGGATTACCGGCGGGGCCACGTTGTGGTTGGGATTTGGAGTGCCGAGATGCAAGAACTTTCACCGCGCGCGATACTGGACCGGTTGGTGGCGTTTCCAACCGTCAGCCGTGACAGCAATCTGGCGCTGGTGGATTGGCTGGAGGGGTATCTGGCGGGGCATGGCATAACGTCGCACCGGCACTGGAACGAGGTCCACGACAAGGCGGCGCTGTTTGCCCATGTGGGGCCGGGGGTTGCGGGGGGTGTGGTGCTTTCGGGGCATTCGGATGTGGTGCCGGTGGACGGGCAGGTGTGGTCGAGCGATCCCTGGTGCGTTGAGGAACGGGGCGGGCGGCTGTACGGGCGCGGCACCTGCGACATGAAGGGCTATGTGGCGCTGGCGGTCTGGGCTTTGGTTGCGGCGCAGGCGCGGGGGCTGCGGCGGCCATTGCAACTGGCGCTGTCTTATGACGAGGAGGTGGGCTGCACGGGCGCGCCGCCGATGATTGCGGCGATGGGGCAGGTTTTGCCGCGCGCGGCGGTGGCGCTGATTGGCGAGCCGTCGCGGATGCGGCTGATCAACGGGCACAAGGGCGGCACGGGGTTTGCGGTGCATGTGAAGGGGTTCGAGGTGCATTCGTCGCTGTTGCCCTACGGGGTTTCGGCGATCATGGAGGGGGCAAAGCTGATCAACTGGGCCTCGGAGAGGAATGCGCGGTCGGCGGCGCGGGTGCCTGCGGCACTGGCTGCCAGTTTTGATCCGCCCTATACCACGCTGCATGTGGGCACGATTGCGGGGGGGACGGCGAACAACATCACCGCCGCCGATTGCCGCTTTGCCATCGAGATGCGGGTTGTGCTGGGGGAGGATCTGGAGGCGGTGGCGCGCGAGGTGGAGGCGGAGGCCGGGCGGCTTTCGGGCTTGATGCAGGCGGTGCGGCCCGAGGTGGGAGTGCATCTGGAGCGGTTCTTCCGGGTGCCCGCCTTGCAGCCCGAGGTGGGCGGTGCGGCGGAGGCGCTGGTGCGGCGGCTGACGGGGGATAATGCCACGGGCGTGGTCAGTT
>JANNAV010000106.1:0-7320 GCA_031384695.1 Paracoccaceae bacterium | reverse complement strand
CTGACCGATGATTTCGTCGATGGCATCGAACGGCAGGCGGCGGTGGACGGCGTGCTGGACAAATCCTTCATGAGCCGCACCTTCAGCTTTCTGCGTTCCAACGATCTGATCTATGGCCCGGCGATCAAAAGCTACATGATGGGCGAGGCGCCGCCCGCCTTCGATCTGCTCTATTGGAACGGTGATGCCACCAACCTGCCCGCGCGCATGGCGATCGAATATCTGCGCCGCCTCTGCCAACAAAACCAGTTCGCGGGCGGCACTTATCCGGTGTTCGGCGGCCCGGTGGCGCTGGGCGATATCAAACTGCCGATCTGCGCCATCGCCTGCGAAACCGATCACATCGCCCATTGGAAGGGCAGCTTCAACGGCATCCGCCAGATGGGCTCGGCCGACAAGACCTTTATCCTGTCACAGTCGGGCCATATCGCGGGCATCATCAACCCGCCCGCCAAAGGCAAGTACGGCCACTACACCAGTGGAGGCCCGATGGCGGTGGCACAGGATTGGCTGCAAGGCGCAGATTTCACCCAAGGCAGCTGGTGGCCGCGCTGGGGCGCATGGCTGGCCGACCGCTCAGGCGGGCAGATCGCCGCGCGCGCTTTGGGTGATTCGGGTGCGCCGATCCTCGCCGCAGCACCGGGCCAATATGTGCTGCCCAAACCAAAGTCTTGATTCCGCAAAACTAATGCCGCACTGCAGCCATGCAAAACTGTCATCGCTGCGTTGCAGAACTTTCACTTGAATTGCTGCACTGCAGCATGTATATCTGCGTCATCAAGTTCAGCGGGCCGATAACCCGATCGCCAGGAGCAAGCAAATGACCAAAGCCACCGATTACACCAAAGTGATGCAAGACATGATGTCGTCCTTCCCGGTTGACACCAGCGCGTTCCAGAACGCGTTCAAAACCCAGGCCGCCTTTGGCGAGAAGCTGTCCAAAGTCGCTTTGGAAGCTGCCGAGAAATCGACCGAGCTGTCGTCCAAATGGGCCAAAGAGACCATCGCCAAGCTGAGCGCTGCGGCAAAAGCCAAAGCCGAGCCGACCGATTACACCAAAGCTGCCACCGAATATGCCTCGGCTGCTGCTGAAATGGCGTCCGAGAACATGGCTGCTTTCGCCGAAATCGCGAAAAAAGTGCAAATGGAAACCGTTGAGCTGATGCTTGCCGCTGGCAAGGACGTCTCCGAAGAGGCATCCGCCGCCGTCAAGAAAGCCACCACCGAAGCCACCACGGCCGTGAAGAAAGCCGCTGCGGTCAACTGATCGCTCAGCGGATCCGCATTCCCCTTGCGGTGGAATGCATCGGGCGGGCCATCGTGCCCGCCCTTTCTTTTTTGCTGCAACCGCTCTAAGCTTCTCTGCACTGCAACATCCGGGGAAGGTGCAAGAGATGACTGACGCCACCAAGCCGCTGCTGATCAAGCGTTACGCAAGCCGTCGTTTGTACAATACCGAGACATCGGACTATGTGACGCTTGAAGATATCGCCGGTTTCATCCGCGCGGGCCGCGAGGTGCAGATCATTGATCTGAAATCCGGCGATGACCTGACCCGCCAGTACCTGTTGCAAATCGTGGCCGAACACGAATCCAAGGGCGATACCGTGCTGCCCACCAATGTGCTGACCGATCTCGTGCGCTCCTACACCAGCAATATCCAGTCCGTGGTGCCCCAGTTCCTTGCCGCCAGTTTCGAGATGCTGCGCGATGGCCAATCCAAGGTGATCGGTAATATGGGGGCCATCCCCAACCCGCTGATGGCGATGCCGGGGTTCGAGATGATGCGCAAAAGTCAGGAAGCGTTCATGAAATCCATGATCGGCGGCGTGCCGGGCTGGGCCGCCTCCGGCCCCGCGCGCGACGAGGCCGAAACCCCCGCCAAAGAGACGCCGGATACCGCCGCCGAACTGGCCGAGATTAAAAAGCAATTCGCCGAATTGCAGCGCAAGCTTTCGCGGCTCTGAACCCGAAAGCCCCTTCCCATGCCCACCCCACAAGGCCGCGTCACACTTTGGGGGATCGAGGTTTTTCTGGCCGTGGCCGAAGAACGCGCCATCTCCGCCGCCGCCCGCCGCCTTGGCGTCAGCCCCTCCGCCATCAGCCAGCAACTCACCGGGCTTGAGGCAGCCCTTGGCGCGGTGCTGCTCGACAGATCGGCCCGCCCCCTGAACCTCACCCCCGCCGGGGCAATGTTTCGCGGCCATGCCCAGACCATTCTGAATGCCGAGGCCGAGGCCCGCGCCGATCTGGCGCTCGCCGATCTCTCGGGCCTCACCACCCTGCGCATCGGCATGATCGAGGATCTCGATGCCGATGTCACGCCCCGCCTGCTTGCCTCCCTCGCCGCAGACCTGCGCGGGTGCCGGTTCCTGCTGGAAACCGGCGCCAGCCACCGCCTGCTGGATCAGCTTGAGGCCCGCGCCCTTGATATCGCCGTTGCCGCCGATCCGGGCAGCGAAGCGCCGCAAGAAGGCTGGCGCGAGGTGCATCCGCTGCTGGCCGAACCCTTTCTCGCCATCACCCCAAAAGGCCGGTCAACCGCCGGTCTGCCGCTGATCCAGTACACCGCCCGCCATCTGATGGGCCGCCAGATCGCGGGCCACCTTGCCCGCCAGAACCTGGCGCTGGCCCACCGGTTCGAGTTGGACAGCTACCACGCCATCCTTGCCATGGTGGCCAGCGGCGCGGGCTGGACCATCCTGCCCCCCCTTGCCCTGCACCATGCCGCCCGGTTTCGCCCCGATATAGATGTAACCGCCTTACCCTTTGCCCCGTTGGAGCGCACGCTGTCGCTTTCCGCCCGCGCGGGCCATCTGCGCGACATGCCCGCGCAGATGGCCCAACGCCTGCGCGGCCTTCTGCAATCACAGGTTGTGGCCCCCGCCCTCGCCGAATGGCCATGGCTCACCGGCAACCTGCGCGTGCTTTGACGGCTTGCCAATTGCGTCATACGGTAATGACATTCGGCGGATTTTCCCTTAGAACTCACCCCCAGACGCAGGTGTTGTTAGCGTGCCGCCGTCAGGCTTGGCGCGGGTTCCCGAAAATGGTCAGGTCCGATGTATGCAGAGTTTCGATTTTTCGGCTCATGAAAAACAGCGCCTGCGTGCCCTGAAAGAGCTTGATCCGCACGCGGGCAGCACATCCCTTGCCGATCCCGATCTGAAAGACCTGGTGGAAGTGGCGGCGCTGGCCTGCGGCATGCCGATTTCTCTGGTCACGCTGGTGGGCGAAGACAAGCAGTGGTTCCGCGCGCAACTGGGGCTTGACGGCATCCACGAAACCTCACGCGAGGTGGCGTTTTGCGCCCATACGATCCTGCAAGATCAGGTGCTTGAGATCAACGACGCGCATAGCGATCCGCGCTTTGCCGCCAACCCGCTGGTGGTGGGGGGGCCGGGCATCCGGTTTTACGCCGGTGCGCCGTTAAGCCTTGCCGGCGGTCAGAACGTCGGCTCGCTTTGCGTGATAGATACCAAACCGGGCCGGCTGACGGCCAGCCAACGCCAGATGCTGATGCACCTGTCCCGTGTTGCCGTGCATATTCTGGAAACCAAACGCGCCGCGCGCAATCATGCGATGATCGCCGCCGAACTCAGCGCGCTCAGCGATGCCGCACCGATGGGGCTTTATGCGGCTGATTCTGCCGGGCAATGCACCCATGTGAACGCCCGCTGGATGGAGATTTATGGCCAGACCGGGCAGGAAAGCCCTGGTGATGGCTGGGTCGCCCATCTGCACCCCGAAGACCGCGCCCGCGTGTGGCAGGCATGGGCCGATTGCGTGGCCACCGGGGCGCTGTTTGATCAGGAATTCCGGCTGGCGCGGCCTTCGGGTGGCGGGCGGATCGTCCGCTCGGTCGCCAAGCGGGTGGTGGCCCCGGATGGCAGCCTTTCGGGCGTGGTGGGCTCGGTCGAAGACGTCACCCAGCGGCGCGAAGCCGCCCGCCTGCTGGACGCCAAACGCGAGCGGTTGCGCCTGATCATTCAGGCCACCGGAATCGCCACGCTGGAATGGAACGAGCAAACCAAAGAACTGCTGGTAAGCCCGCAATGGGCCGCACTTTCCGGGCATGACCTCGAAGATTTTGCCAATACCACCTCGGATGAACTGATGTCATGGGTCCACCCCGAAGACCGCGCCCGCGTGGCCGAGGTTCGCGCCCTTGCCAACCTGTCGTCCACCGGCGCGATGGAAATCGAATTTCGCAAGGCCCACAAGCTGGGGCACTGGTTCTGGGTGCTGATGCGCGCCCGCATCGTCACCCGCACCACCGATGGGGCCAGCGAATGGGTTTTCGCCAGCCAGATCGACATCACCGCCCGCAAAGCCGCCGACGCGCAGCTTTTGCAAAGCGAACGCCTGCTCAGCAAGATGGGCGCGGTTGCGGGCGTCGGCGGCTGGGATCTTGATCTCGAAGCCAGCCTGCTGACCTGGACCGATGAAACCCGCCGCATCCACGGTGTCGGCCCCGATTTTCAGCCCGACGTTGCCACCGCCATCAACTTTTACGCCGCCGCATCGCAGCCGGTCATTCTGGCGGCGGTTGAAACCGCCATCGCCACCGGCGCGTCCTATGATCTTGAACTGCAACTGGTCCGCGCCGATGGCAGCTTGATCTGGGTGCGTTCCGTCGGCTCGGCCAGCCGAACCAACGGCAAGACCACCCGGCTGTTCGGCGCGTTTCAGGATATCAGTGACCGCGTCGCCCGCGATCAGGATCTGATCGCCGAACATCGCCGCCTTGTGCTGGCCACCGATACCAGCGGTATCGGCGTCTGGGAGTTGAACCTTGATACCGGCACGCTGAACTGGGATCGGCAGATGTACCGCCTTTATGGCATCTTCCAGACCGGAACCCAGCCCGACGCCAACGCCATCTGGGCCACGCAGGTGCACCCCGAAGACCGCGCCCGCGTTGATGAAGAGGTGTCCGCCGCCATCGCCGGCAACCGCCGGTTCGAGGCCGAATTCCGCGTCCGCTGGTCCGACGGCAGCACCCGCCACGTCCGCTCGCTGGCCGAAGTGGTGCCAGACCCGAGGTCGGGCGGCCTTGTATTGCTGGGCGTCAACTGGGATGTGACCCAGTTGCGCAAACTCACCGCCGAACTGGCTGAACAGCACGAACTGCTGCGGGTGACGCTGCGTTCCATCGGCGACGCGGTGATCACCACCGACAATCATGGCGTGGTGACCTGGCTCAACCCGGTGGCCGAAACCATGACAGGCTGGCCGCTGGGCGAAGCGATGGGTCGCCCGGTGGGGCAAATCTTCCACATCCTGCACGAAACCACCCTGCTGCCGGTGCCAAGCCCGATTGAAACCTGCCTGGCCGAAGGGCGCACCGTCGGTCTCGCCGCCGATACCATCCTGATTTCGCGCAACGGTCAGCAATACGGCATCGAGGATTCCGCCGCCCCGATCCGCAACGACAAAGACGCCATCCTGGGCGTCGTCATGGTGTTTCAGGATGTCACCAACGAACGCAGGCTCACCGGCGATCTGGCCTTCCGCGCCACCCATGATACCCTGACCGGCCTGAAAAACCGCTCGGAATTTGAAATAAAGCTGCAAAAGGTGCGGCTACAGGCGAATTCCGGCGATGGCCTGCACTGCCTGCTTTACATTGATCTGGATCACTTCAAGCTGGTGAACGATTCCTGCGGCCATGCGGCGGGGGACGAGGTTCTGCAACAGGTCGCCCGCATCCTGAAACGCACCATCCGCGCCCATGACACGCTGGCGCGGATCGGCGGCGATGAATTTGCCGTCATTCTGGAAAACTGCCCGCTGGAAAACGCCAGCAAGATCGCCCAGAACATCTGCGAACAGGTGGATGCCTACCGCTATCAGCACGATGACCGGCGGTTCCGCATCGGCGCCTCGATCGGCCTCGTCGCCATAGACGAGCGTTGGCCATCGTCCGAGGCCATCGTCGAGGCCGCCGATACCGCCTGCCTCAGCGCCAAGGACTCCGGCCGCAACCGCATCCGCATCTGGCAAGAACTTGACATCGCCATTTCGCACCGCAAACAAGAGGTCAGTTGGGCAACCCGGCTGGAAACCGCCCTCGACAAGGATCAGTTCCGCCTGTTCGTACAAGAGATAAAGCCGCTGGACCCGGCGCAAACCGGCCGTCATGGCGAGATTCTGCTGCGATTGCAAGAGGATGATGGCACGCTAACCCTGCCCGGCCAGTTCCTCCCCTCGGCCGAGCGGTTCAACCTGATCGGCCTGATCGACCGTTGGGTGGTGCAGGAAACGGTCCGCACCCTGCGCGACAGCACCGGGTTGCGCGACCTGCGCTGCCTGTCGCTGAACATCTCGGGCCGCTCGGTGGCCGACCGCGAATTTCACCACTTCGCGATCGAGTGTCTGACGGCGGCCGGCCCCAACATCTGTCGCCAACTGATGCTCGAGATCACCGAAACCGCGGCCATCGGCAATCTGGTGAACGCCGCGATCTTCATCGAACAGTTGCACGCCATCGGGGTGCGGGTGTCGCTGGATGATTTCGGCGCGGGGTCGGCGTCGTTCGGCTATCTGCGCGCGCTGAAGGTGGATTGCCTGAAAATTGACGGCCAGTTCGTGCAGGGCATCCGCCACGATCCCCTGTCGCGGGCCACGGTCAAGTGTTTCGTCGATGTGGCCAACGTGTTGGGCATTCCCACCGTCGCCGAATTTGTCGATGGCCCCGAACTGCTCGAAGCCCTCGGCCAACTCGGCGTCGCCTTCGCCCAGGGCTTTCACATCGCCCAGCCGGTGCCGATTGCCACCTTCCTCAATGCCCCGATGGCGCATTTGCAGCATGGCGCAAAGACCTGATCTGGGGAATTCTGGCCAGGCCAGCCAAAGCACCGGCCACCAAAAGCACCGGCCACCCAAGCCCATATCACGCCATCTCATCTCGCGCCCGCCGGGGCATCATGGCTTAAAGGAACCGTGCTACCTGCACGGCACTCAGCGGGCAAACGTTGATCCAGAATACCTTGTGCCAGACGATCTCTTATGCCCGCACGCTGCCTGTTGCGCTGCAACATCACGTAACATGCTGATCCTGATGGATTAAATGGTGCCCAGAGACGGAATTGAACCGCCGACACGCGGATTTTCAATCCGCTGCTCTACCAACTGAGCTATCTGGGCACGCTTGCGCAGCGCAAAGCTGCGCGTGTAGGCGGGGTGATACGTCAGGCCAATCTGGCTGTCCAGTGCGATTTGTACAAAAAACACCGGTTCTGCGGTTCAGCGTTGGCTGGGTCACCCACCGGCACAGGCGGCCCGCGAAACCACCGGGCCGCCCGCCTCAGACCATCA
>JANNAV010000103.1:0-13292 GCA_031384695.1 Paracoccaceae bacterium | reverse complement strand
CCCCTTGTGCCGCTCATGCCCGGTTCCACTGCGCTGACAGCCGGTCGGGGTTGCCGCCGCAGAGCAGCCACACCATCAGCCCGGCCCGGTAAAGGCGAATGCGGGCAAGGCACAGCAAGGCCAGCGCCCGGTTGCGCAGGCCCCGCACCCGGTCCGACAGCAGCACCCGGGGCAATTCGCCAAGCGGTGACAGGCTCATCGCCAGCATCTTGAGCGCCCATTTCACCCGCCCGAAGGGTTCGGCCAGCGCATCGGCGAAATCATGCGCCGTCTGGCGCCGCCATTTCCGGCGCAGCTCTTCGAAATCCTTGCGCGCCGGGTGATACACCTTCAGTCCGGCCACATAGCGGATGCGGTAGCCTTTGGCGGTCGCACGGCGGCCCCAGTCGCGGTCCTCGGCCACGCCGATGCCGGCGAAGGGGCCGACCGCCGCCAGCACCGCGCGCCGCACCACCAGATTGCCGGTGCCGGTAAAGCCTTCGCGCGCGATATAGCGGTCCATCCGGTAGGCGTAGATGCTTTCATAGGCTTCCAGCATGGTCAGGCGGGCCGGGTCGGCATGGGCGATGCGGACATCGCCGCCCAGAATCGTGGCGGCAGGGTCTGCCATGGCGGCTTCGGCGGCGGCCAGCCAATCGGGGGCGGCGAGGCAATCGGCGTCGATGAAGGCCAGAATAGCACCGGTCGAGGCGGCAACGCCCAGATTGCGCGCAGGCCCCGGTCCGGGGGTGGGTTCTTGCAGCAACTGCACCTGCGGATGGGCGGCGCAGATCGCGGCTGGCAGGGTGGCAGAGCCGTTATCGACCACGATGATCGCATCCGCCCGGCGCTGCCCTGCGGCCAGCGACGCCAGACAGCGGGCCAGCATCTCCGGCTGGTTCAGATGCGGGATGACGACGGCAATGCGGGTTGGGTCTGTGCTGCCCAAACCTGCATCTGTCTTTGATCCTGAATGACGCATTCTATCTCCTGTCGCCCCCCACCTCGGCGGGAAAGGCGGCTGTCTTATGGCAGCAACGCGGCTTCACGTCTACAGACGCCGCCGCGGGGCAGGTGCGGCGATACCTTATCGTGGCAACAGCAAGCTTATGTCCCAGAGTTCACTGTGACCGGCTCGCCGAGCGCAATGTCCTGTCAGGGCGCAAGGCCGAATCGCTTGGACCTCTGCAGAGATGCGGTGCTTTCCCGCCCGTGGTTCTGGCTGTTTCATCTGCCACGGCTTGTTTTGATTCCCTGTTGATGGAACGCGCTACGTAAGAAAACTGCGGTCTTTCGCGTCGATGCATTTTCTTAAGGCCGCATCAACAAGACATCTTCTACTCCAGATTGCACCGATTTCTCGGGCGGAAACAGTGGCGTAAGCGGATAACTCTACTTCCAAATATGCTCAAGAATGGGTATATAGAAGGCAACAGTAAGTTTTCTCTGTGGCAATTGAGTGGAAGTGGTGGCTGACATGATAAAAGAAATGCTTTTTGCGGCGACTGTGGTTGCTGGTTCCTTCGGCACGGCGCAGGCAAGCGTCGTGTTTTTTGATGACTTCTCCAGTTATGGTTCAACGACCGTCTTGAACGCACCTGATTCTCTGTTCTTGGGCAACTGGTCGACCGCCAGTGGCACGATCGACTATCTGGCACATGGCAGTGGTTTTGGTGGCCTTTGCGTTGGTGGTGGGAACTGCATCGATCTTGATGGCAGCACCGGTGATGCCGGGCTTTTCACGTCGCTGTCATTTGGGGCCGGAACCTACACGCTTGACGTCTCGATGTTCGGCAATCAACGTGGTGGTTTTGAGACCGTGACCATCAGTCTTGGCACTTGGAGCGTTACCTTGGGGCCGATTGGCGTAAATGACGACGCTTCCGGCTCATGGACGTTCGCAACCACAGGTGGCGGGCTCTCGTTTTCCAATGTCGGCGGCGACAACATCGGCGCGATCCTGACAAAAGTGACCCTTTCTGCGGTGCCGCTTCCTGCCGGTGCACCGCTGCTGCTGGCTGGTCTTGCCGGTCTTGGCCTCTTGAAGCGCCGTCGCAAAGCCTGAATCGAAAGGCATTCAGATACGAAAGGCCCGCTGTCGTGCGGGCCTTTTTCGTTTCGGCGGTTTGCGGGTGCTGAAACCACCAACCGCTTCAATAGCCATAGCCGTAATCCGCTTCCAGATAGCGGCACTTGTTCAGCGCGATGCCCATCACATTGGTCTGTGCAGCAATATCGCGCTCGCAATGGTCGATCTCTTTCAGCGCGGTGATTTCCGCCGCCACCACCAGAAGCGCGCAATCCACCCGCGGCAGAAAGGCGATGGCATCGTCGCTGACCAGCATCGGGGGCATATCGAAAATCACCACATCCGGGGCATAGCGCAGCATCATCGCCTCCAGAATACCGGGCACTGTCGGCGCGCTCAACACTTCTGCCGCACCACGGACCGGCGCCAGATTGACCGCGATGGCCAGATTGTCGCCATAGCGCCGCGTCGCGGCCTCGAACGGCGCGGCCCCCTTCAGCACATCGGCAAAGCTTGCGTCGGGGCGCAGGGCCAGGGTGCGGCCCAGGGTGGGGCGGCGCAGATCAAGTTCCAGCAGGATCACCCGCAGATCCGCCTGCCGGGCGAGGCTGAAGGCCAGGTTCAGTGCCAGGGTGCTTTTGCCGCAGCCCGGCCCCGGCGAGGTGATGGCCAGCCGGCGCCAGCCATTGCCGCGCATCTGTTGCAGCGTCCGGGTGCGCATCGCATCAAAGGGGGTTGCTTCGGCGCCGCCGGTGAAACTCACCACATGATGCTCGCGCAGGCGCACCGGATCGGGGGTGAAGCCGGGCAACGCCGCCCAGGCCGCCGTAACATCCTGCGCGGCGGCGATGGCGATGGCCTCCGGCCGCGCCACTGGCGATGCCGGCGCCCCCGGGGCGGGCGATGCCACCCCTCCTGCGGCGGGCGATGCGGCCTGGGCATCGCGGCTGGCGCGGGCCTTGGCAATGGCGGCCTGGATTTTTTCCATGGGCTCTCTCTACTTTTATACCGGGGCGATCGGCCCTGCGCCGCCGGTCAGCGCCGCAAGACCCAGATTGTCCCATATCCTGTTCAGCAACAGATCCAGCGGCATCACCTGCCGGTCCACGACAAAAAGCAGCGCCGGGATGGCAAGCAGCACCAGCGCGAAAATCAGCAGCAGCATCAGCCGCCGCCGCCGGATTTGCCGCGGGGTGCGCAGAAAGGGCAGGGTGGCGAAAGGCGTGACCCCCAGCCCTGCCGTCAGATCGGCCGGGCGGCGCACGGCCTTGTTCATCACCTCCAGCAACAGCGCCAGCCCCACCCCCAGCGCAAGGCCGCCGCCAACACCGCCCGCGCCGATCAGGATGCGGTTCGGCCGGGTGGGTTCTTGCGGTGCCACGGCCTGCTCGATGACCGAAATCCTCTGGCCCTTGGCCATGGCTTCGATGGTATCCCCGGTTTCCGCCCGCGCCCGGTTGGCGGCGGCCTGATCGTATTGCGCGCGCGTGTTGGCATAGTCGCGTTCAAACACATCCAGCGCGTTGGCATTTGCCGGAGTGGCCGCGATCGATTTGCCGAGGCCCTCCATATAGGCCACGACCTGCGCCTTCTGCTCAAGGTTGGAGGCAAGCTGGCTTTCCAGATCGGCCATCTGGACGTCAAAGGCAGACAGTTGCTTGCCGCTTGCGTCGGTGCTGCCCTGTGCCATCTGGGTGGCCACAATCTTTTCCGCCGCCGTAACCTGCGCCTGCAGCATTTTGACCTTCGGGTTTCCCGGTGACAACACGATGAGGGCCGAGGCCAGCGCATCCCGCAGGCTTTGCAGCTGCTTTTGTTCCGGTGTCGCCGGCGTGCCCGGCACCAGAGCCTCGCTGCCGGCCACCCCTTGCATGCGGATCAGCAGATCACGGCGGCCTTTCAACTCGGTTTCATCGCGGCTCAGTTGCAAAAGACGTTCCTGTGCCGCTGCCTGCTCGCTGCGGCGGAAGTCCAGGCTGTCGGGCAGCGCGTCCTGGTTCTTTTCCTTGAACTCCAGAATGACCGCCCCCTGCGTCGTCAACTCCTGATCCAGCCGCTCCATCTCCTGCACGAAGAAATCCAGCGTCTGCCCCGCCACATTGGTGCGCATGGAGACGTTTTCCTGCAAGATCAGCGTGACCACCTCGTTTGCCACAGCCGCCGACAGGGTTGGATCGGGGGCCTCAAAGCTGACAGTCACCAGAGTGGCCTGCGCCGGGCCGCGCGCGTTGCGATCCCCCCCCGTTGTCACGATGACAATGCGCCCGCGCAAATCCGCGACAACTTCGTCCGCCTCCATCTGCGGCACGGGCTGGCCCGGCGCCGGGGCATAGATCTGCAGCCGGTTCGCCATTTCCAGCAGATTGGCCCGCGTCAGGATGCGCTGCTGGATGATTTGCAACTGCGCGGTCATCTCGGTCTGCACGGTGGATGCGGCCAGCTCGTCGGGGATCTCTTCGTTTTCCACCACCAGCACCGCCTGAGCGATGTAAACCGGTGGCAGCACCCGCGCCAGCGTCAGCCCGATGGCCGAGCCGAGCGCCAGCAGGATCAACACATAATGGATACGCCTCAGAAATCGGGAAAAGTAGAACTTCAGATCCATGATCTATTCGGACTCTCGGGTTCGCGTCGTCGTAAACGGCGGCAGGGTTTCGGTCATGGTGCCACCTGCGAAGAACACACCGTCATCCAGCACCTGCTGCACCGTCAGACGATGAACCCGGAACTGGTCCTTGGTAAAGGCATAGACCAACGCAAAATCACACAGTTGGTTGACGAGGCGCGGCACGCCATGGGTGGCGCTATAGACGATCTCGATCGCCGATGGGGAAAAAATGCTGTAATGCGCCCCGGCCAGCATCAGACGGTGCGAGACATAATCGCGCACGCCGCGCAGATCCATCGCCGAAAGATGAAAGCTGGCCGCAACCCGCTGGGCAAACTGCGTCAGATCGGCCCGGCGCACGGTGTCGCGCAGTTCGGGCTGACCGACCAGCACCAGTTGCAACAACTCGTCCTTGCCGGTGTTGATGTTGGTGAACATCCGCAACTCTTCCAAAGACTCGCGCGACAGGTTCTGCGCCTCGTCAAAGATCAGCACAACCCGCCGTCCGGCGGCATATTCGGCAATCAGATAAGACTGAAACTGCCCGAACAGATCGACATATGTAGCGCCCGGTTCGGTCGGCTGCGACAGGGCCAGCAGCACCCAGCGCAACAATTCGCCCCGGTCGCCATGCGCATTGGCAATCAGCCCGATCCGCACGTCGGGGCCGACCGAGCGCAGCAGCTGATGCAACAGGGTGGTCTTTCCCGCCCCCACCTCGCCGGTGATCAGGGTGATCGGCGCGCGGGTCAGGATGCCATATTCCAGCATGGCGAAGGCGCGGGTATGCGCGGGCGACCAGAACAGGAAATCCGGATCGGGCACCAGGGAAAACGGCCGCGCCGTCAGGCCAAAATGGGCGGTGTAAAGATCAAGGGAACTGGCCATGGGGGTTCCGACAACAGTCGGGGCCGGAGAGGGGGGGGCATTCTTCAGGCGTCCGAGGGACCACAGCTTCACTGACATATCCGATCCTAAATCCCAATACCTCCGCCCCCTTCTGTAAAGCCACCCCCCAGCGGCCGGCAGCGCGGATGCACGTCGTGCGGACAACCGGCATCTGCGCCGGCAAATCCCATGCTGTGCTGCCGCATCGATACAGGCAAAGTCCTTGCCAAACAAGCGTTCAGGCGGTCTTCGCAGGGTGTCTGGCGGTGAATTTCCATCTTTGCGTGTATTTGTTTTATATTAAACGCCCTATGGGTGCAGGGGGGTTTTCTGTACCGTCACCGCTGTGGAAACAGTCTGACAAGAAAGAAAAGATTTGCTCTTTCCCGGGGATTCAGCGGCCGATATGCCCATATCGCGATGCAAATTCCGTTGCGAGAATCGGTGAATAAGTGTTACCAACTTTTAATAAAATGAGATTCGGTGCGTTCAAGTGAACGGCTGTTGGCCTCGATCATGCTATTGGTTTGTGGTGCCTCCATTTGGCTCGGGTAGTGAGAGTTGAGAGATGACTGCATATTTTAATGCGCGTGTCGAAAATGCCGACGGTTTTGCGCCGGTCACGCCCGCAGGAATCGCCCGGCCGCGCAGCGCCGCCCTGGCCGCGAACCCGGATATCCGCCAGCGGGGCATCTACCGTAACCGGGCAAAACGCGTGTTCGACGTGCTGATGATTCTGGCCGCTTTGCCGGTGGTTCTGCCGGTGGTTCTGCTGCTGGCGCTGCTGACCAGACACGATGGCGGCCCCGCGTTTTATTCACAACTGCGCGTCGGCAGGGGCGGCCGTCTCTTCACCATGTGGAAGCTGCGCTCGATGGTGGTGGAGGCCGAGTGCAAGCTGGAGGCGCATCTTGCCGCCAACCCGGCGGCGCGGGCGGAATGGGACAGCACGCAGAAACTGAAATGCGACCCCCGCACCACCCGGTTTGGCCGGCTGTTGCGCAAATCCTCGATGGACGAGTTGCCACAGCTGTGGAATGTGCTGGCGGGCGACATGAGCCTTGTCGGCCCGCGCCCGATGATGCCCGAGCAGAAATCCATCTATCCGGGGACGGCCTATTTTGCCCTGCGTCCGGGCATTACCGGCAACTGGCAGGTGTCAAAGCGCAACGACAGCACCTTTGCCGACCGCGCCGTGTTTGATGACCACTATGATCAGAGCCTGTCTTTTGGCGCTGATCTGAAGTTGCTGCTGGCCACGATCCGCGTCGTGCTGCATGGTACAGGGCACTGAGGACCGGGCACTGAGGACCGGGCTTCGGGCACAGGGCTCGCATACGCGGCTTTCTTCGCAGGTTACAGAACGGATGGTCCCTTATACCATGTCCCCAAACTTCCCCCGCATCCTGCCAGCCTTGTTGTTGGCCGCTGCCCTCGCTCTGTCAGGCTGCCAAAGCACCGAAGAAAAAGCCGACGGCTATTATCAATCCGCCCTGCAATTGATCGAGGCAGGCAATGTCGACGGCGCCCTGGTGGAGTTGCGCAACGTCTTTCAATACAATGGCTTTCACAAGGAAGGCCGCAAGCTTTATGCCGATACGCAACTGGCGCGCGGCGAGGTGGCCGAGGCTTACGGCCAGTATCTGCGCCTGATCGAACAATACCCCGACACCGTCGAGGTGCGCCAGACCCTTGCGGAAATCGCGATGACCCACGGCGATTGGGCCGAGGTTGAACGCCATGGCGGCGAGGCGATCCGGCTGGCACCCGACCAACCCCGCAGCCGCGCGCTGCAGGCGACGCTCGATTATCGCAAAGCCGCGATCGACCGGGATGAGGCCGGCAAAGCCAGGGCCGCCGACGCCGCCCGCGCGCTGCAGGCCGAACTGCCCGACAATCCGGTGCTCCGCCGCATCGTCATCGACAGCCTGATCAATGGCCCCACCCCGCAGGACGCCATGCCTGAAATCGACAAGGCGCTGGCCTCCGAGCCTCTGGCGCTGGAATTTCACACCATGAAGCTGCAACTTCTGGTCAAGCAACAGGACATCGCCGGCACCGGGGCGCATCTGCAGGCAATGGTCGGAGTTTTCCCCGACAATCTGGAAGTGCGCCGCGCCTTGATCACCTGGTTCCTGAGTCAGAAGGATGCCGACGGCGCCGAAGCCTTCCTGCGCAAACTCGCGGGGGACGACACCGCCCCGCCCGAAGGCCATGCCACCGTGGTGCAACTGTTGCAGGCAACCAAAGGGCCCGAGGCGGCGATGGCAGAGCTTGCCCGGCTGATCACGGCCAATCAGGGCCAACCCAATGCCGATATCTACACCGCGTTGCGGGCGGCGCTGGTTTATGAAGGCGGTGATCGTGACGCGGCGATCACCACGGTGGAAACCGTGCTGCAAACCGCCGAACCCTCGGATCAGACCCGCCGCATCAAGATCATGCTGGCGCAGATGCTGCTGGGAACCGGCAATCAGGTGGGCGCGCGGGCGCGCGTCGAGGAAGTGCTGATCGAGGATGCCACCAATACCGATGCGCTGAAGCTGCGCGCGGCCTGGCTCATTCAGGAAGACAAGCCCGGCGAGGCCATTGTCGATCTGCGCACGGCGCTCAGCCAGAGCCCGCGCGATACCGCCATCCTGACGCTGATGGCCGAGGCGCATGAGCGCGATGGCAGCCTTGATCTGGCCGGTGAACGGCTGGCCGCAGCGGTCGAGGTGTCAAACAGTGCGCCGGACGAGTCGCTGCGCTATGCGGCCTTCCTGCGGCGGCAAGGCCGCGGCCCGGTGGCCGAAACCGTCTTGACCGATGCGCGCAAAGCCAATCCTGCAAATCTGGATGTGTTGCGGCAACTGGCCGATCTGAAGCTGGCCGCGCAAGACTTCGCCGGGGCCGAGGCAATCCTCGCCGCCCTGCGCCAGATCGCCACCCCTGAGGCGGCACGTGCCGCGACCGCATTGCAAACCGCCCTGCTGTTGGCGCAGAACCGTACCGAAGAAAGCCTGGCGTTGCTGCAAAGCCAGATCGACACTGCCGCCGGTGGCGACAACCGGGCGATGGCGATGCTGCTTGAAACCCAGGTGCGGGGTGGCAAAAGTGCCGAGGCGCGCCAGGCTCTGGATGCCGCCATCGCCAAGACCCCGGCGGATCCGCAATTGCAACTGATGAGTGCGACGCTTTATGCGGTCACCGGCGATACCGGCAAATCCGAAGAAACCCTGCGCGCCATCATCACCGCCGATCCCGCCGCAGAAGCCCCGGTGCGCGTACTTTACAGCCTGCTGATCAGCGCCGGCCGCGCCGCCGACGCCGACAGCCTGCTGGACCGCGCCCTGACAGCACAGCCGAAGTCGGACACGCTGCGCTTCATCAAGGCCGGAGCATTGGAGCGCGCCGGGGATATCGACGGCGCCACCGCGATCTACGAGGTGCTTTACGCCGAGAACAGCAGCAATCTTGTGGTGGCGAACAATCTGGCCAGCCTGATCACAACCTACCGCGACGATCCTGAAAGCCTGGAACGCGCCTTTGTCATCGCCCGCCGCCTGCGTGGCACCGAAGTGCCGGCGCTGCAAGACACCTATGGCTGGATCGAATACCGCCGCGGCAATCTCGACGAGGCGCTGCGCTATCTGGAACCCGCCGCAAAAGGCCTGCCCGATGATCCGCTGGCGCAGTTCCATCTGGGCATGGCCTATGTCGGGCTCAATCGGAACAACGAGGCCCGCACCAGCCTGACCCGCGCGCTGGAGCTTGCAGCCAACAGCCCGCTGCCGCAGTTCCAGACCGCGCGCGACGCCCTGGCCGGGCTGAAGCAGGCGCCTGCACCTTGACCGGGGCGCGCCCACAACGCCGGCTCCACCATTGTGGCCGAAGCGGCACGGCTGTGGCGGAACTTTCAGACAGAGGTTACGCCGCAGCCAGATACTGGATAAGATGCGACAAACAGGGCAGTTTTGCCCTTTCACAAAGGCTGCGGACATGAAAACCCTGATCGCCCTGCTTGCCGGTTTTTTGCTGTCGGCTGCCCCGGCGCTCGCGCAGGACGGCTATCTGATCCGCGCGGGCGATATCCTGCAGATCGAAGTGCTGGAGGATCCCAGCCTGAACCGCCAGGCTCTGGTTGCCCCCGACGGGCGCATCACCATGCCGCTGGCGGGCACGTTCAAAGTGGCAGGCCTCTCGGTGGAGGCCGTGCAAAGCGATATCGCCGCCCGTCTGGCGGGCAATTTTGCCGCCGCCCCCAATATCTATGTCTCGCTGCAACAACTCGCCGAACCGCGCGCCACCGGCGGCGCGGGTGGCGCCGCCAGATCGCCTGCCACCATCGACGTGTTTGTCATGGGTCAGGTCGGCAGCCCCGGCAAGATCGCGGTCGAGCGGGGCACCACGATGTTGCAACTCATTGCCCAAATGGGCGGTTTCTCCAGTTTCGCCGCCACCAAGCGCATCCAGTTGCGCCGCATCGACAAGAAAACCGGCACCGGCAAGACCTATACCTTCAACTACAAAGCCCTCGAAAACGGGGAAAGCACCCGTAGCATGGTGACTTTGTCCGACGGGGATGTGATCATCGTGCCAACGCGCAAGTTGTTCGAGTAGGCCTTTCATGGCAAGGGTGGCGCGCCAGCCCAACCCCTGATCCGACACGCCAACAGACAGATTTGGAGGAAGATGCCCGGTGGCAACCCGCTTGAACCAACGCACCAAGCCCTTGCTGATCTTGCTGAGCGGCGGCCTGTCGTTTGGCGCGGTGGCACTGGCGCAAGATACCGGGTCACAACAGGCGGGCCCGCAAGGCACGGTTCTGACCTTCACCCTCGGCGAGCGGCTGCAATACAGCGACAACCTCGATCTCGGTCCGGTCAGTCTTGGTTCCACCACCGAAGCCATCACCGATCTTGATTTCAGCCTGACCAGGAACACCGACACCTCCACTTTGGCGATCACTGCCGGCCTTGAAGTGTTGCTCGCCAAACAGCCGCCGGGGGGCAGCGCGGTTGATGGTTTGAACAATCCGTTCCTTGGCCTAACCTACAAGCAGTTTACCGCCTCCACCGTGCTCGATTTCAACGCTTTGCTGAGCCGGACCAACCTGTCACAAACCCGCATAGTCACCGATTTTGACACCGGCTCCGGCATCCGGGGCAACTCTGTGATCGGCGCCGCGATCAACTGGGGCCAGGATGCGCCCTTCGGCTACGGCCTGTCGGCGGCTTACGAGGACATTGATTACATCGACACCTCTGATCCGGGTCTGATCGATGCCCGACGCCTCGATTTTGGCGCCAACGCCAGCTTTGCCTTATCGGCAACCACCCAACTGACGCTGGGGCTGGATCAGTCAAACTTCTCGGAACCCGGTGCGGCCGACGAACTCACCACCGGTGGCTCCGCCGGGCTGGTGCTCAAACGGGCCAGCGGCGATGTCGTGACGCTGAAATTTTTCCGCGAAGATACCGCCGCGGGGCAACGGGACGGGCTCTCGCTCCGGTACAGCCGTGCCCTGCCGAACGGCAGTCTGGTGTTCACGCCGGGGCTGACCCGCGCCACCACCGGCAAAGTCTATTGGACCAGTGACTTTCTATGGGAGCAAAATCTGCCCACCGGCCGTTTCTCGGCGGCGTGGTCGCAGGAAGTGACCGCGCAAAACGTAAACAATGAAGAGGTCGTGCTGCGCGATGTGCTGCTGAACTACGCCTATGATCTTGATGACCGCAACAGCTTGCAGTTCAATCTCGGCTGGGGGCAGCAGATTTTCACTGCCGACGACAGCACCGACACCAATACCAGCTTCAAGGCCGCCTGGAACCGGTCCCTTACCGAAGACTGGAACCTTGACGTCGGCTATCTCTACAACATCCGCGATGGCCGAACCACCGACAGCGCCCAAAGCAACACGGTCTACCTGCAACTGAACCGCAATTTTTCCACCCGGTATTAAGCATTTAGCGCAACGCGGTGCCTGATATGGAAGATTATAGAACCGGGGCAAATGACCCGCACATTGGGTTGAGAAGCGACGCTCTAATTCTTGACCATCCAGAGTGACCCACCGTTCTCTGGCCCATCAAACCCCAAGCCCGGGCAGGTGTTCCTGAGGGACTCTCTCATCGACCGCCAGACAAAGTGACAAGGGAAGATGACCTTAAAATAGCCTGCAGTGAGCCATCCGATCAATGCCAGCTGCTCGTTAAAGCGATGGGCCTTCCAATTTGCGGGGTATCCGTATGGCAGAAAAATATCATGAACATGCACAAAAACGCCAGGCTTGAGTATTGGAAATATCCAGTTGAACAGAATATCAACATCAAAGCCCTGCTGAAGGATATGGCTGCTATCGACAAAGACCAGATCGCCGGCGTTCAGATCCGAGAAGAGACCCAAATCATCAACCGATAACAAGCGCTTGCGAAAGCTGACCGGAAGGCGCTCGATGGAAGTTCTGGGCATTGGGTCAATGCAAAGCACCTTCGTGTCAAGCGCATGGTCGCCGATCGCACGCGTCATGAAATGCGTCGAATTCCCGGAGCCTATTTCAATGACCTGCTTCGGTCTGTACTTTTCCAGGAAAGAATAAATCGCGGCACCATCCAGTCTGGAGATGAAGCTGCTGTTCCAGTTCGGCCCTGCCGGATCCTCGATGCTGGCGCGAAGTAAGGCTTCGTTTTTTGAAATGCACCGCAGGAAGTCTTTAAATCCATCGATATCCGATTCGAAGGCCGAAAGGATATGAGGATAGGGTTTTGTTTCCCAGTCTACGTGCCTTCCATAGTTGTATGGTGTGAAGAACCCCTTGTCACGCAGGCCAAATCCAGAAAGCAAATGGTTTATCCGTCGCCGGCGGTCGGCCGTGAATAGCGAATCGAACATCGGGAGGTCCTTCAGGGCATCTGAAACAATCACAAATGGCATTGTATTCGTTGAATTTGTGCCGATGCAACTCGCTTTCGGGCCATTCCGGCACCTCCTTGTGCAAGAACTTTGGCTTCCTGTTGTAAATTCAACGGGTTAGAGCATGTTGCGGACAATCGGGTTCACTCGGTTGTCCGCAACACGCAACATTCTCAAGCTGAGCTTGTCCTGGATTTCCGTCAATCTGCATCAGATTGAAGGAAATCCGCGCTGGTCTGAAAATTGCTTGCCCCCGACCGCGGAACTGCCGCGCCGCGATAAGACCCCCCGCAACGTCGCCGCGGGGTCCTTTACCGGCCGGCGGTAACGGGCGGCGGTAACGGGTGGCGGCGGCTCAGCGTGCGTGCGAGCGGAACATTGCGGCCCCAAGGGCCGCGCCAACCAGAGCCCCGGTTGCCGCCCCCAGAACATCGGCGCCAAGGTCGTGCCATTCCCCCAGGCGATCAAACATCGGCTGGACCAGTTCAATCCCCCCGCCGTAGGCACTGGCGGCCAGAAAAACCCATATCGCACGCGCAGGCACTGCGACAGACAGCGGCAACGCCAGCAGCGCGAAAACCAGCACATGGTAGAATTTGTCAGAGCCCGGCTGCCCCCCCTGCGGCATCGGCATCAGCGTCAGGACCGCGATGATCGCCGCAAGGATCAGCGTCACGGCAACGGCCATGCTGGTTCTGGTGTTTGCGGTGACCAACGTCATCATCTGACAGCCTTTCCCTTTCAGCCTACAGCGTTTTGCATTTGATCTGGATCAGCAGATCAAATGCAAAACGCAACATTCCCGGCGTTTGGCCTGTCTTGGTTTGCCTTCAATCTGATTCAGATTGAAGGCAAACCGCTTTAGACGGGTCTATGGGCCGGACTGTCGAAACA
>JANNAV010000078.1:0-15134 GCA_031384695.1 Paracoccaceae bacterium | reverse complement strand
GTGCACGATCAAGTTTGATTTTGATGGTCATTGCCTCAAGGCTGCGCTTTGCAGAAGCGCTGGTGATTTTTGCGCCTATTTCCGCAAAGATCATAATCATCACGGGCCCAGTCAGGAGCGGCAGCATCCCTGAATTCGGTTCAAATTTTTGAACTCCGGCCAGCGTAACAAACGCCACAGCAGCGATGAGGCCGGTAACAAGCAGCGCTTTCTTGTGCTCCATTTCCACATGGAAACGCAGGTCAGCCATCACGATTTCATATAATTTGAATAACTCATCCCGCACCATCATTTTCTCCTACAAAAAAACTCCGAACTCAGGCCGAGGTTCACCCCACCTATGGTGCAAACTCGCACACTAAATCAGCCAGAGCAAACCTACGCTCACAGTCAACGCCCCCCCCACTTCACCCCTGGCCCCTCTCCGTCACCCGCGCGTCAAAGGGCAGGTCCATTTCCTCCTCCATCCGCTTCAACCCGTTCAAGCGGCGCTCAACCTCCATATCCTGGGCCACCGTATCCCGTCCCAACCGCCCCATGGCGTTTTGGCGCTCCATCAGCGCCAGCACGATGACCGCCTCCTTCAGATAGGCCTCCATCGGTGTAAGCTGATAGCCAACCGCCTCGGCCCCCTTCACCACCCCCGCCAACCGCCCGTGCATGAAGGCGCGCAGCACCGTGTTCATCCGCGTCAGATGCCCAGCCCCCATGCTGCGGAAAAACGCCAGCACATCGGCGTCCAGCCGCAGCGTGACCTGCTTCTTGAGGGGCGGCGTATCGGCCTGGGCGATGGCATGCCATTCGGCGGGGATACGCTCTGATCCCTCCATGCCCCAGCGCAGATCTTCTTCAAGCGAGCGCAGCGTGGTGGCCAGATGGTGATAATGGGCGCGGGTCTTGATGGCGGCGGGTGGCATGATGATCTCCGGTTTTTGCCAGTCCATCGTCAGCGCGAAAGGTAAAGGCCCCAAAAACCGGCAGGACGCCTGTAGGGACGGATGCACGACGCAAACACTCCGGCTGCACGCCACATCGATGCCGCCCCATCGGCAACTCCCCGCCTTGTGATCACGCCGGGGGATGCAACCGCGATGGGGCTGGACTATATCACGGGCATGAGACAGTTTTCCCGCCTGCTTGCCCCGTTGGTTCTTCTGGTACTGGCTTTTCCGGCTTCGGCAGAAAAAATCGCGCTGAAGAATTTGTCCAGCTATCTCAACGGCTTGACAACCGCCCAGACCGATTTCACCCAGATCAACGCCGATGGCACCATCGCCACAGGCAAGATCTTCATCAAACGCCCGGGCCGCGCCCGTTTCGAATACGCCCCACCCGATAGCAGTCTGGTGCTGGCAAGCTCGGGCAACGTGGCGATTTTTGATACCAAATCCAACCAGCCTCCCGAACAATACCCGCTGAAACGCACCCCCCTCAACCTGATCCTCGCGCAAAACGTCGATCTGAGCCGCGCCAAAATGGTAGTGGGCCATACCGAAGTTGACAATTCGACAAGGGTGCGCGCGCAAGACCCCCAGCACCCCGAATACGGCACCATCGAACTGGTGTTCACCGCCGATCCGGTGGCCTTGCGGCAATGGGTGATCACCGATGATCTGGGCCAGCAAACCACTGTTATTCTTGGTGAATTAACTCTGGGTGGCAACCTCAGCTCGTCCCTGTTCAGCATTTCCGCCGAGGCGGAACGCCGCAACAACTGACTTTAGAGCGGATTTCCTTCAATCTGATTCAGATTGAAGGCAATCCAAGACAAGATCAGCCTGGGAATGTTGCGTGTTGCGGACAATCGGCTGAACCCGATTGTACGCAACACGCTTTAACGGCAGCTTTGCAACTGCTGCCGATAGGTCTCCGCCCGCGCCCCGATCGCCGCGGCCACATCAACCAGCCAGGGTTTGCTCAGATAGCTTTGGCTGGCATAGCCCGTCCGTCCCTCGTGATAGGCCAGATACTGCGCTTCGGCATCGGTCTTGGCGATCCCCAGTTTGCGGCTGCTCTCGTTCATGTACCAACCCATGAAATCGGTGGCATCGGTAATCCGGTCACGCTTGGCGCCGTTGCGGTTCTGATCATCCTGATACTCCTCCCAGGTGCCGTTCAGCGCCTGACTATAGCCGTAAGCCGTGCTCTGACGCCCCATCGGAATGACACCCAGTACAAAACGGTGCGGTGTGCGCGCATTGCCGATGAACTTGGATTCCTGATATATTGCAGCCATTTGCACATAAACCGGGATGCCCCATTTTCGTTCAGTCGCCTTCATGGCGCGAAAATAGGTCGGGCGCTGATCAAGGATCGCGCAGGCGTTGTCCAGGTTTCGGGGCGCCGAAAAATTCCCTCCCCCGCAAGAGGCGAGGGCCAGCAACATGATCGACGCGCGGAGAAGTCTGCTCATCTGCCCCTCGTGCGTTCTTTTGCGGCAGGATACGGGAAAACCGCAGGCATTGAAATGGGTATGTCTCTGATGTCAGATCAGAAAAACGCGAGCCGGCGGCAAAGTGCCGGGCTTCGCCAGCGCCGTGATCTGCCAGACTGTCAGGATGAACGCCACAGACTGTTTCCCTCAACCTGCACCTGCACAATGGACAAATGCCTGCTTCAGGGATTACTAACCATAGACGGGGGAAGCAACCGATGCTGAAGACGGATGCAAAGTATCATATCGGGCAGGTGTTGCGCCACCGCAAGCACCCGTTCCGCGGTGTTGTGTTTGACGTGGACGCGATGTTTTCCAACACCGAGGAATGGTATCGCAACATCCCCGAAGACAGCCGCCCTTCACGCAATCAACCCTTCTATCACCTGCTGGCCGAGAATGATCAAAGCTACTATGTGGCCTATGTCTCCGAGCAAAATCTGGTGCCCGACGAAACCGGCGAGCCTGTCAGCCACCCCGATCTGCCAGATCTCTTCGGTGATTTCGAAGACGGGCGCTATCCGCTTCAGTTTCAGATGAACTGAACTTTTCTGCACCGCCGCTTACCGGTCAGTAACATCTTTCTTTTAATCTGACCCCCTAACGTAGTTTTGGGAGCCAGTCAGATGGAGCTTGTAGCCGAACAACGCGGCGAAATTCTTGTGGTGCGCGCCATGCAGGATCGAATCGACGCCGCAGGGGCCGTTCAGTTCAAAGACAGAATGCGCGAACTCACCCAGGCGGACAACCCAAGGGTTGTGCTGGATATGTCGCGCGTGGCGTTTCTCGACAGTTCCGGTCTTGGGGCCGTAGTTGCCGTCATGAAAGCCCTTGGGCCCGAGCGAAAACTGGAGCTTTCCGGCTTGACCGCAACGGTGCAGAAGGTTTTCCGGCTGACCCGGATGGACAGCGTTTTCATCATTCATGATCAACTGCCGGATGGAATGCGCAATGCGGTCTGAAACCGGGCAAGCCCGGTTGGAAGAAGGGCCTGATGGAACCCGTATCACAATCCCCGGTGACCCGCTGGCGGTGCGTGACGGGCTGCACGCCTTGTTCGATACCATGATGCTGCGCGCTTTGCCCGAAGATGATCGCGGCACTGCGGAAATCGTTCTGGCCGAAGCGTTGAACAACATCGTCGAGCACGCCTATGCCCGCCATCACGGGGATATCGAAATCTCGTTGCAACTTTCAGCGTCGCAGCTGCTATTCCGGATCATCGACACCGGTTTGCCGATGCCGGAAGGCTTGCTGCCCGCAGGCAAGCTGAAACCTTTCGCCGCGGGTGATGACCTGCCCGAAGGCGGTTTCGGCTGGTTCCTGATTCGAACGCTCTCCCGTGATCTGAAATACTGCCGCGATGGAACCACCAATCTGCTGAGCTTCAGGCTGGATATGGGACAAACCGCGCGCTGAACCCCGCACTGGTTCCAGATCGACGAATCTGACGCAAAATGGCCTAATTTTCCCCCTAGAAAAATCCCGCCCGAAACCGATACAGAGCGGGTAGCTGCATAAAGCTTCCCTCGGCGCTGTGGATGAAAGCCCCCACCCAGTTCGCGGCGCCGAGGTTCACTCGCCATCTAGGAAATCATCGCGCCACCCCTTAGGCTGTTGCCAACAAGGGGGAACCAACCGATGCGCGATTTCCAAAGCCCGGGCCGATCTGCGGTGTATGCCAGCAATGGCATGTGCGCGACGTCACATCCGCTGGCGGCCAAAGTTGCAATTCAAACCCTCGAATCCGGCGGCAACGCGGTAGATGCCGCCATCGCCGGCGCAGTTTTGCTGGGGATATGCGAGCCGCAGATGACAGGCATCGGCGGCGACTGCTTTGTGCTGCTGGCCCCGCCGGGTTCTGACAAAATCGTGGCGCTCAACGGTTCCGGCCGCGCCCCCGCAGGTTTTTCCGCCGATGCATTGCGCGCGCGCGGGTTGAACGCAGTACCGACGCGCGGCGTTGACGCCATCACATTGCCCGGCGCAATAGATGCTTTTTGCCGTCTTTCAACGGATTGGGGCAGGCTTGGCCTTGATCAGGTGTTGCAACCCACGATCCGCTATGCCGACGAAGGGGTTCCCGTCGCCCCGCGCGTGGCCTTTGACTGGCGTGATGATGCGCCTTTTCTGCAAGGCAATGCCCGGAATTTTTACCTTCTGCACGGCAAAGTGCCCCTTGCAGGCCAGGTTTTCCGGGCACCGGGGCAAGCGGAAGTCCTGCGCCGCGTGGCCACTCAAGGCCGCGCCGGTTTTTATGAGGGCGAGGTGGCCGAAGATATGCTTGCCACCCTGCAAGCATGCGGCGGCAGTCACACGATGGATGATTTCGCGAATGTTGCCTGCAACTACACAATTCCGGTCTCGGGCGCCTATCAGGGCATCGAACTGGTCGAGCATCCGCCAAACGGTCAGGGGGCGACCGCGATTTTGCTGCTGAACATCCTCGCACATTTCGATCTGGCCGCCATGGACCCCTTCGGTGCCGCCCGCGCGCATATCGAAGCCGAGGCGACAAAGCTTGCGTATGACGCCCGCAACAGGTTTATCGCAGAAACTGCACCCCGGCTTAACCATATGTTATCGGCCGATACGGCTGCAAAACTCGCCACTTTGATCAATCCCCGGCGCGCGATAGCTGCGGCCGCTCCGCTAACCGAAGCGGTACACAAGGAAACCGTCTACATCACGGTGGTTGATCGCGACAGGCTGGCGGTGTCGCTGATCTATTCGATTTTCGAAGGCTTCGGCTCCGGTCTGGCCTCGGCAAAGTTCGGGATCAACTTTCAGAACCGCGGTGCGGGTTTCAACCTGGAAAAAGGCCATCCCAACGAAGCAGGCGGCGGCAAACGCCCGATGCACACGATCATTCCGGGGATGATCCGGCAAAACAACAGGGTTTTGCTGCCCTTTGGCGTTATGGGCGGCGCCTACCAACCCTGCGGGCACGCGCGTTTTATCACCAACATGATCGATTTCGGGCTGGACCCGCAAAGCGCAATCGACGCACCGCGTTGCTTTTCGGGGGCGCAGGGGTTGCAGATGGAACGTGGGTACAGCGCAGACGTACAGGCACAACTGGCCGATATGGGACACGCGGTTTCAACGCCATCCGATCCTTTGGGCGGCGCACAAGCCATCAGAATCGAAGATGCCGGCGTTCTGATCGGCGTATCCGATCCACGCAAAGATGGCTGTGCTTTGGGGTATTGAGAGTGGAGCATACAGATATATCCAATAGGATTCGGGCGTTGACCCTTGGCGAAACCGACTGCGTCGCGTTGATGGCCACGGTTGTCTGCGAAATTCATCACGCCCACCCGTTCTGCGACTGGACCGGTTTTTACCGGGTAACGGCGCCGGAAATTCTGAAAATCGGGCCCTATCAGGGAGGGCACGGCTGTCTGGTGATACCCTTTGCCCGCGGTGTTTGTGGCGCCGCCGCGCGGACTGGCGAAGTACAGAACGTACCTGATGTCGATGCGTTTCTCGGCCATATCGCCTGCGCTTCCAGCACCCGGTCCGAGCTTGTATTACCGGTTTGGAACGGCAAGGGGCGGCTTTTGGGGGTTCTGGATCTTGACAGCGACACCCCTGCGGCCTTTACCAAGGCCGATGAAGACTGGCTGGTTCCGCTTTTGGCCGAAGTGTTTGGTAACGTGGTCTGATTGCGTGTTTCGCGCTGCGTCGATGCGGCGCCAGGCTCCTCGGGTAAAACTGGCTTAGGCTACGATGGCCTTCAAATCAGTCCTCTTGATATTCGGCACCAGCCCACCGAAAATACCGCCGGGTGATTTGCCCGGCAGGCAGTTTGGAGAAGATATGGCGGACATCACGCTTTTGGACGGTGGCATGGGGCAGGAACTGGTTGCGCGCAGTGGTGACGCTCCGACGCCGCTTTGGGCGACGCGGGTGATGCTGGATCATCCGGGCATGGTGCGCGATATCCACGTCGATTATTTCGCCGCAGGGGCCACGATTGCCACCACCAACACCTATGCAATTCACCACGACCGGCTGGAAAATTTCGGGCTGGATCCGATGTTTCACGCATTGCATCTGCGTGCACTTGCCGAAGCGCATGAGGCGCGCGCAGCGCATGGCGCAGGCCGGATTGCCGGCGCGATGGGGCCGCTGATCGCTTCGTACCGGCCAGAGGTAACTCAAAAAGTATCCGAGGCTGCACCAAAGTATGCTGAAATCGCCCATATACTTGGGCCGCATGTGGATTTTATCCTATGTGAAACAATGGCTTCAGTAACAATGGCCGAAGGCGCGGCGCAAGGCGCGAATGCTGCCGGCAAACCGGTTTGGCTTTCTATAACTGTGGATGACCGGGATGGCAGCAAACTGCGCTCGGGCGAAGCGATTGCCGATCTGGGGCGCGTGGTAGAAAGGCAGGCACCGGCGGCACTTCTGGCCAACTGCTCGGTGCCCGAAGCGATGTCCGCGGCGATGACAGAGTTGCGCAAACTGGGCCTGCCGTTTGGCGCCTATGCCAATGGTTTCACGCATATCTCGGGAAACTTCCTGAAAAATGCGTCGACGGTGAAAGAACTCACCCATCGCCACGATCTGGTTCCAGAGAAATACACAGAGATGGCAATGGGTTGGGTCGCACAAGGGGCCACGATCATCGGTGGCTGTTGCGAGGTTGGCCCTGCCCATATCCAGCATTTGGCAAGCGCGCTGCGGGCAGCGGGTCATCGGATCGTATGATTGATTTCGAATACCGGCCGCCATCCGGCCCGTTGGTGATCTTGCATGCGGATGCCGACCTGCTGGTGTTGGACAAGCCTTCAGGCCTGCTCTCAGTTCCGGGCAAGCTTGAAGGGCGGCAGGATTGCCTGATGTCACGGCTTGAGGCGGAATACCCCGATGCGCTGCTGGTGCATCGGCTTGATTGCGATACCTCGGGCGTGATGATCTTTGCGCGCCACAAGACGGCGCAAGGATTTCTGGGACAGGAATTTGAGCAACGCCGTGCCAGAAAGTTATATTTCGCAAGGGTTTGGGGAGAGGTAGCACAAGATCGCGGCCATGTTGATCTGCCGCTTTGCGCCGATTGGCCGAACCGGCCGCGCCAGCATGTGGATCACTTGAATGGCCGTTCTGCGCAAACGGATTGGGAGGTGATCGACCGATCTCCGGGGGAAACCCGCGTTCGTCTTTCGCCCCTGACCGGTCGGAGCCATCAGTTGCGGGTTCATATGCTGTCGCTTGGGCATCCGATATTGGGTGACCCTATTTATGCTGAAGGCCCGGCTTTGGCCTTCCCGCGGCTGATGTTGCATGCGCAAACGTTAAGCCTGCATCATCCGGGCAGCCGACAGCGGGTTAGTTTTGAGGCCGCCTGCCCGTTCTGATCAAAGCGTCAGGGCAAGTTTGCGCCCTTCGTGGAACGCGTAGGCGGCAAGGCGCGGTGCTGCGCAATCGCCGATCCGGTGTGTGGTTTTGCCCGCAAAGTTTTCCGGAAAGGGATCGTAGGCGACGTTGGTTGTGGCCATCACCAAGGCCGACGCTGGCAGGGTCTGCTCGTCGCCAGTCAGCAGGTTTCGGATGGTTATGCCATTGCCATGCCATCTGGTAACAGTATGTTCTGGATGTGTTTTTACACCAAGCTTGGCCATCGCCCGGCGTGCAGGGCCGTCGGCAGCGGTGCGGACGATCTCTTTGCCGACGAAAGGATCGGGCGTCACGATGGTGACCTGTTTGCCTTGTTCGGCCAGCGCCCAGGCGGTGCCGACGCCGCGCCAGTTGCCGCCTTCATCATAGACAACCACCGCATCGCCAAGGCGCGCTTCACGGCGCAGGACTGATTCGGGCGACCAGACGTTGCCATGTTCGATGCCGGGGAGGCTTGGCTCGGCTGGCACCCAGCGCTGAAATCCGCTGTCGTCGGGAAGCGAACCGGTGGCGACGATCAGGGTAGTGGCGGGGTGGGCGTCGATTTCTGCTGCCTCAAAATAGCTGTTGAGCCGCAGTTTGACACCAAGTTTGGCGAACTGATCCTCGTACCACTTCAGCAGATCGAGGATCTGCCCGCGGCGGGGTTGCAGACCTGCAAGGCGAAACTGCCCGCCGATATGGGATAAAGCTTCAATGATTTCAACATGATGTCCACGCTCTGCGGCCACGCGTGCCGCCTCAAGGCCCGCGGGGCCTGCGCCTATCACCAGCACATTCTGAGGGGTTTTGCTGGGGGTAAACCGGTCGCCGCCCCATTCCCATTCGCGGCCAGCGGACGGGTTGATCAGGCATGAAATCCAGTAATCGCGGCTGCGGCGGCCCCAGCACATCTGGTTGCACGAAATGCATGAACGGATATCCTCCGCGCGGCCCTCAGACGTTTTCCGCGCCAGATGCGGATCAGCAATCTGGCCGCGTACGATGGAAACGAGATCAGCCTCGCCGGTGGAGATTATGGTTTCAGCGTTTTCGGGCGTGCGGATATGCGCCTCGGAAGTTACCACCGCGTGTTTAACAATTCCTTTCAGTTGCGCCGTCAGCGGCACCGTCAGCTTTTCGCCATGGGTGAAGGGAGGGATGATCGCCTCGAATTCAAGATAGCTGCCCGCGCCGACGGTGACGTAATCGACATGCCCGGTTGCATCGTGCAACGCGATGATTTCACTAAGGGATTCTGCGGACAGGGTGACGGAATAAGCGGTGGAATAGCTGATCGCCAGGCCGATGATGAAATCTTCGCCGCAGGTGCGGCGGATGCGTTCGATCAGGGTACGGGAAAAGCGGGTGCGGTTTTCAAGCGTCCCACCCCAGTGATCGGTGCGCTTGTTGGACCACGGCGTCCAGAACTGATCGAGCAGGGAGTGGTAGGCGGCCCACACCTCAACCCCTTGAAATCCAGCGCGTTTTGCGCGCAAGGCGGCGGCTGCGTGGGCGTCGAGCAACTCGTCTATTTCGGCGGGCGTCATGGCGTGCGAGCCGTCGCTGTCGTGATAGCTTGGGCCGCCGGAGGGGGACCAGTTGGGGGCGAAGCTTAGGTCGGCGTCGCCGTGGGCGCCAATGTGGTAGAGCTGTTGCAGGATGACCGCGCCGGCCTCGATCACGGGGGCGGTGATCTTGCGGAAATGCGGGATGATCTCGTCGGTGGAGTGGAGGAAATTGCCGCGCGTGAGCACCCCGGTTCGGTGCACCGGAACCGGTTCGGCGACGATCATCGCGGCACCGCCAAGTGCCCGTTCCAAAAGGTATTTTTCATAGCGCGGGCCGGGGATTCCCTGGTCCGACATATTGGCGGTATGGGCACCGAAAACGATGCGGTTGCGCAGGGTTTGGCCGCGCAGTTGCAGGGGCTGCATCAGGCGGGGATGGTGGGTCATGGCGGCCTCCGGGACGAGGTTTGACGGTCAACAAAGGTGTATGTAACCGGTATGGTTTTTTATGCATACGCGGATGTTCAGGCTTTCGCGCGCCTGCCCGCCATTCGGCAAGGTTTTCACCCGTGGTTAATGAGCGCAGAAGCGGCGGCAGTGGCGCAGTCGGTGCGATAGGGCAGATGCTGATGGGCGTTGGCCGCCCGCCTTATTCGGCGGCAATCTGTTCGCTGTCCCAGCCGGAGATCGCCTTGACTTCGAGGAACTCCTCAAGGCCCCAATGGCCGCCTTCGCGGGCGCGGCCCGAGGATTTGACGCCACCAAACGGCGCGCCCGCACCGCGCGACTGGCCGTTCATCTCGACCATGCCGGCGCGGAGAGCGCGCGAGAGGCGGTTGCGGCGGGCGCCGTCCTGCGACTGGACGTAGTTGGCAAGGCCGTAGGGGGTATCGTTGGCGATGCGGATGGCGTCTTCCTCGGTGTCAAACGGGATGATCGACAGGACCGGGCCGAAGATTTCCTCGCGCTCGATCGTCATGCCGGGGGTGACATCGGCGAACACCGTGGGTTTGACGAAATAGCCACGGTTGACACCATCAGGCAGGCCGGGGCCGCCTGCGACAAGACGCGCGCCTTCGTCGATACCTTTCTGGATATAGCCCTGGATCTGATCCCACTGGCGTTTGTTTACTACCGGGCCAATGTGTTTGCCGGGCTGATGCGCCGAACCGACCTTGATCGAGTTGGCAATTTCGGTGGCGATGGTGACGGCGCGGTCATAGGCGATGCGTTCGACCAGCATGCGGCTGGGCGCGTTGCAGGATTGGCCGGAGTTGTTCATCATGTGGCGCACGCCGCGTTCGACCGCGCGGTCATCGGCATCGGCGAAGATCAGATTGGCGCCTTTGCCACCCAGTTCCAGCGTGACGCGTTTCAGGGTTCCGGCGGCGGCGATGGAGATGGCGCGGCCGGCGCGGGTGGAGCCGGTGAAGGAGATCATCTGAACATCAGGGTGGCTGGAAAGGACGGCGCCGACGCCGGGGCCGTCGCCGTTCACAAGGTTGAAGACGCCCGCAGGGATGCCCGCGTCGTGGCAAAACTCGGCAAACAGCATCGCGTCGAGCGGGCTCTCCTCGGACGGTTTCATCACACAGGTGCAGCCCGCGAGCATGGCCGGGATCGCCTTGAGCGCGATCTGGTTCATCGGCCAGTTCCACGGCGTGATCAGGCCGACAACGCCGATGGGCTCCAGCGCGATGCGGTCATCGGGCGCGTGGGGGCCAAGCGGGCGGACCCATTCGATGGCGTCAAACGCGGTGAGGAAGTTGGTGGTGTGCCAGGGCAGGCAGGGAGCCTGCGAGGCGCGGGCCATGTCGATGGGCGCGCCCATTTCCATGGCGATGGCTGCGGCCAGTTCTTCGAGGCGCAGCTCGTACTGTTCAAGGATGCGGACGATGGCGGCGCGGCGGGTGGCCGGAGGGGTGGCGGCCCATGCGGGGAAAGCGGCCAAAGCGGCGGCCACGGCGGCGTTGGTATCGGCCTCGGCCCCCAGCGAAATGATGGCGCAAGGCTCTTCCGTAGAGGGGTCGATCACCTCGCAATCACGGGGGGTGACGGGGGCTGTCCATTGGCCGTTGATGTAGAAATTGCGTTTGATGAGCATCGGTGCCTCCCTGATTTGGTCATGTTTTCGCAGTTTGGGGGTGCGGGCGCAAGCAGAGCGCCGACAGGGAATGTCGGCTTTGCGAAGGAACCGGATCGGGCGAAACACCGGGGTGCGGGGATGGCGTTGGGGCGGACGCGCATTTGGCGGAAGGTTTTCCCGATTGTTGCCGGGGGTTATGCTGGCCGATGAAACTTTGTTCTGGTATCGCTATATCTTGCCGAGTGTAACAGCCGCAGGGAGCGCACCATGTCCATACGTATCAACGATATCGCGCCGGATTTTACCGCTCAGTCAACGGCGGGGGAGATCAGGTTTCATGAGTGGCTTGACGGTGGCTATGCCATTGTTTTCTCGCATCCGCGTGATTTCACGCCGGTTTGCACCACGGAATTTGGCGCGGTGGCGCAGTTGGCGGGCGAGTTTGCCAAGCGGCACACCAAGGTGATCGGGGTGTCGGTTGATTCGGTGGCGGATCACGACAAGTGGAAGCGCGATATCGAGGCGTTTGGCGGCGCGCCTGCGGATTTTCCGATCATTGACGACACCAGCCTGACGGTGGCCAAGGCCTATGACATGCTGCCGGCCGAGTTCTATCTGCCGACCGAAGGCCGCGCACCGGCCCATACCGCCACGGTGCGGACGGTTTACATCATCGGGCCGGACAAGAAGGTAAAGCTGACGATGACTTATCCGATGTCGGTGGGGCGCAACTTTGCCGAAATTCTGCGGGCGCTGGATGCGGTGCGGGCGACCGACGGGGTGCCGATTGCCACGCCCGCCAACTGGATACCGGGGCAGGATGTGATTGTGGCGCTGAGCCTGAATAACGAGCAGGCCGAGGCAAAATTTGGCCCGCTGGATATCAAGCTGCCCTACCTTCGCTTTGCCAAGGCCCCCGCGCAGGGTTAAATCCAACGGCGCGCCCCCTTTACAGGGGGCCGCTTTGCTATACCCTTTTGCTGGCATATTCATGAGGGTACTGGCATGCGGAGCAGCGCACTTGCGGTGGGATTTACCGGCTGGGCCTTTATGGCGGCGGCGCAGGATATCGGTGGCGCTTACACGCTTGAAGGCACCAACTTTGACGGCAGCACTTACGGCGGGCAGGTGGAGATCGTGATTTCCAGCGATATCGCCTGTGAAATCACCTGGATATCCGGCAAGAACACCACAAAAGGCACCTGCATGCGCAGCGGCACCGCCTTTACCGCCGCGTATCAGGCGGGCGAGGCGATTGGCATCATCTTGTATCAGCTTCAGGCGGATGGCACGCTGGTTGGCGCCTGGACGATTTCGGGTGCCGAGGGGGTTGGTGTTGAAGTGCTGGCGCGCAAGGCCGACTGAACGGCGGTGGCGCGATGTTCGGCCAGATCGGAGGGATCACTTTGCAGCGGAAAGTTCTGGTCAGCGGGGCCTCGGGGTTCATCGCGGGGCATGTGATTGCGCAGTTGCTGGCCGAGGGACATCAGGTAGTGGGCACAGTGCGCGATGTTTCGGACAGCGCCAAGGTGGCGCATTTGCGGGCGATGCCGGGGGCAGAAAACCTGTTGCTGGTGGCGGCAGACCTGAACGGGGCGAATCTGAACGGGGCGGACCCGTTCATGGCGCATGCCGATGTCGATGTGATCCAGCATCTGGCCAGCCCCTATGTGGTGAATGTGGCCGATCCGCAGCGCGATCTGGTGGACCCTGCGGTGCAGGGCACGCTTGCCATGTTGCGGGCGGCGGCGGCGCATGGGCGGGTGAAGCGGGTGGTGCTGACCTCGTCCGTGGCGGCGGTGACGGACGAGCCGGGCGCGCAGGTGCTGACCGAGGCCGACTGGAACGAAAAATCCAGCCTGACGCGCAATCCCTATTATTATTCCAAGACGATGGCCGAGCGGGCGGCCTGGGAGTTCATGGCGCGCGAAAAGCCGGGCTTTGATCTGGTGGTGATCAATCCGTTTCTGGTGACCGGGCCATCGCATACACGGGCGGTGAACACCTCGCCGCAGATTTTTGTCGATATGCTGAAAGGGGCTTATCCGGCGGTGCTGGCGCTGACATGGGGGTTGGTCGATGTGCGCGATGTGGCGGCGGCGCATGTGGCGGCGATGAATGTGGCAGGCGCCCATGGGCGGTATCTGTGCGTATCGGGCAACCTGAGCATGCGCGAGGTGATGGCGCAGATGCGGGCGGAAGGGTTTTCGGGCAAGCTGCCGAAGCTGGATCTGAGCGGCGGGTTCGGCACACGGGTGATGATGCTGGCCAGTTATACTCAGCCGCAGGGCACGGGCAGCTATCTGCGCAGCCATCTGGGGCGGGTGCCGCATTATGACAACGGCAAATCGCGGCGCGAGTTGGGGCTGATGTACCGGCCAGCGGCGGTGACGCTCACCGACACGCTCGCCGATCTGGTGAAGTGGGGGCATATTTCTTTACTTCCCTAGCGTTTTCGCTATCGTTTCACCATTCTGAAAAAAGCGGAGGGAGATTTTTATGCGACGCTTCGTACTTGCGGTTTGTTTTGCGGTTTGTGCCGGCCCTGTTGTGGCGCAGGCGATCGGTGGCAGCTATTCGGTGGAAGGCACCAATTTCAACGGGGTGCCTTATGGCGGCACTGCAGAGATCACCCTGACCAGCGAGGTGACCTGCGAGATCGTCTGGACCACCGGCCCTTCGGTTTCATCCGGCATCTGCATGCGCGATGGCAATGCTTTTACGGCGGCCTATGAGTTGCAGGGCAAGGTGGGGCTGATCATCTATATGGTACAGGATGATGGCAGTCTGGTGGGCAGTTGGACCATCGCCGGCACCAATGCAGTGGGCACCGAGGTTCTGGTGCCGATGTAGGCGGGGCCGCGCAAGCGGTTTGGCGGAGCGCGGAAAACTGGGGGTTGGCATGCCGTTTCTGCGCGCGCTGGTTTTAGGGATGATGCCGCAAAGCTGGCGCGATGACGCCGAGCGGGATTCGCGCTTGTGGGTGACGGAATGCACCCGCTGCGGCAATATCAGCAATATCTGGGAACTGGGCGGCATGCGCTGGCGTGCGGCTGGCAGGCCGCTGACGGGGATGCGGTGCACCGGCTGTGGCAAGTTCGCGATGCAGCGGATCAGCAAGGCCGTACGGGCATAGGGCAACACGGCGTGCACAAAGGCCCCGGCGTTGCCACCGGGGCCTTTGTCTGGGATTGGGCAGGCCTTATGCCTCGGCGGTTTCGGCTATTTCGAGGCCGGTTTCCTGATCGACCATCTTCATGCCAAGGCGCACCTTGCCGCGATCGTCGAAGCCGAGGAGTTTCACTTTCACTTCCTGGCCTTCTTTCAGGTACTCGTTCGGGTGGTTCAGACGCTTGCCCGCGATCTGGCTGACATGCACCAAGCCGTCACGCTTGCCGAAGAAGTTCACGAAAGCGCCGAAATCGACCAGTTTCACCACGCGGCCGGTGTAAATCTTGCCTTCTTCCGGCTCGGCCACGATGGACCAGATCATGTCATAGGCTTTCTTGATGTTCTCGGCCGAGGACGAGGCGATCTTGATGATGCCCTCGTCGTTGATATCGACCTTGGCACCGGAAAGTTCCACGATCTCGCGGATCACCTTGCCGCCGGACCCGATGACTTCACGGATCTTGTCGGTGGGGATTTGCAGGGTTTCGATTTTCGGCGCATATTCCGAAAACGCCTGCGGGGCTGTCAGCGCCTTGGCCATTTCGCC
>JANNAV010000038.1:0-2941 GCA_031384695.1 Paracoccaceae bacterium | reverse complement strand
GACGCCGAAAGCAACCTGAACGCGGCACTCGCCGCCCTTGCCGCACCGGAGGCTGGCCAATGATTGCGGGTGTCATCGCGTGGTCGGCCCGCAATCTGGTGCTGGTGTTCTTCGCCACCGCCCTGACCATCGTCGCCGGGGTCTGGTCGCTGGGCCGCCTGCCGATCGACGCCATCCCCGATCTGTCGGACGTGCAGGTGATCGTACTGACCGACTATCCCGGCCAAGCACCGCAGGTGGTGGAGGATCAGGTGACCTATCCGCTGACCTCGGCCATGCTGACGGTGCCAAGGTCGCGCGTGGTGCGGGGGTTCTCGTTCTTCGGCATCTCCTTCGTCTACATCATCTTCGAGGACGGGGTTGATCCCTACTGGGCGCGGTCCCGCGTGTTGGAATACCTGAACGCCGCCGCCGCGCGCTTGCCCGACGGCGTGACGCCCGCGCTTGGCCCCGATGCCACCGGCGTCGGCTGGGTTTACCAATACGCGATCACCGGCGAAAACCTGAGCCTCGCGGACCTGCGGTCGTTGCAGGACTGGGTGGTGCGCTATGCCGCCAGCCGCGCCGATGGCGTGTCCGAGGTGGCCAGCGTCGGCGGTTTCGTCAAACAGTATTCGATCACCGTCGATCCGGTGCGGATGCGCGCCCAAGGGATTTCCCTGACCGAGATTGGCGAAGCTGTGGCGGCCAGCAACATGGATACCGGCGGCCGCACGGTGGAGCTTTCAGAATTCGAGTTCATGGTGCGCGGGCGCGGCTATCTGCGCGGCATTGCGGATATCGAAAGCATCCCCCTGCGCAGCATCGGCGGCGTGCCGGTGCTGTTGCGCGATGTGGCGCGGGTGGAGATTCTGCCGGATGAGCGGCGCGGCATCGCCGAGTTGAACGGCGACGGCGAGGTGGCCAGCGGCATCGTCCTGCAGCGCGTCGGCGCCAATGCGCTGGACGTGATCGACAATGCCAAGGCGGAACTCGCCACCATCGCACTGCCTGAGGGCGTCCAGATCGTGCCGGTCTATGACCGCTCCAACCTGATCCTGTCCGCCATCGAGACGCTGAAGCGGACCCTGACCGAGGAAAGCCTTGTCGTGGCAGCAGTGACAATCCTGTTCCTGCTGCACTTCCGCTCGGCGCTGGTGGCCATCGTGATGCTGCCCGTGGGCCTGCTGATGGCCTGCACCGCGATGAAATTCCTCGGCATCGGCGCCAATATCATGAGCCTGGGCGGCATCGCCATCGCCATAGGTGCGATGATCGACGCGGCCATCGTAATGATCGAGAATGCACACAAACATCTTGAACGCAGCCCCCCCGACAAACCCCGGACCGAGGTGCTGATCGCAGCGGCGTCCGAGGTCGGCCCGGCGCTGTTCTTCAGTCTGCTGATCATCACCGTGTCCTTCCTGCCGATCTTCACGCTGGAGGGGCAGGAGGGGCGGATGTTCGGCCCCTTGGCCTATACCAAGACCTTTTCCATGGCGGCGGCGGCGTTGCTGTCGGTCACGCTGGTGCCCGCGCTGATGGTGGTGTTCGTGCGGGGCCGGATCATCCCGGAACACAAGAACCCGGTGAACCGCATCCTGATCGCCGTTTATCGCCCGATCATCGCCGCAGTGCTGCGCGCAAAAACCCTGACCATCATCGTGGCGCTGGCGGCGCTGGTCGCCACCATCTGGCCCGCCCGGCAACTGGGGTCCGAGTTCATGCCGACGCTGAACGAGGGCACCCTGATGTACATGCCCACCACCCTGCCGGGCCTGTCGGTGACAAAGGCGGCCGAACTGATGCAGACGCAAGACCGCATCATCCGGTCATTCCCCGAGGTGCAGTCGGTGTTCGGCAAGGCCGGTCGTGCGCTGACCGCCACCGACCCCGCGCCGACCGAGATGTTCGAAACCATCATCCAGTTGCGCCCCGAAGCGGAATGGCGGCCCGGCGTGACCACCGAATCCCTGCGGCAGGAAATGGACGCCGCCCTGCAATTTCCCGGCGTGTCCAACGCCTGGACCATGCCGATCCGCGCCCGGATCGACATGCTGTCCACCGGCATCCGCACGCCCGTGGGGGTCAAGGTTTACGGCACCGATCTGGCCACGATGGAGGGTGTGGCACGCCAGGTCGAGGCGGTGCTGCGCCGCGTTCCCGGCACCACCAGCGCCTATGCCGAACGGGTGATCGGCGGCTATTATCTCGACATCACGCCAGACCGGGCCTCACTGGCCCGCTATGGCTTGTCGGTGGCCGACGTGCAGGAGGTGATTGCCATGGCCTTGGGCGCCGAGGCGATCACTCAGACGGTCGAAGGGCGCGAACGCTACAACGTCGCGATCCGCTATCCGGCGGCACTGCGGTCCGACCCGCAAGCCATCGCCCGCGAGGTGCAGGTGGCGCTGCCCGGCGGCGGCACTGTGCCGCTGGGCGACGTGGCAAAGATCGAGCGGACGCGGGGTGCGACCTCGATCCGCACCGAGAACGGGCAGCTTGCCGTCTATATCTTTGTCGATATCGCAGGCCGCGATCTGGGCGGCTATGTCGCCGACGCTCAGGCGGCGGTGTCGGCGCAGGTCACCCTGCCGCAGGGCTATTCGCTGGAGTGGAGCGGGCAGTTCGAGTATCTGGAGCGGGCCAAGGCGCGGATGGCCATCGTCGTGCCGCTGACGCTGGCGCTGATCTTTCTCTTGCTGTTCCTCAACTTCCGCCGCCTGACCGAAACCCTGATCGTCATGCTGTCGCTGCCGTTTGCGCTGGTGGGGGGCATCTGGCTGATGTGGTTCATGGGGTTCAACATGTCGGTCGCGGTGGCGGTGGGGTTCATCGCCCTTGCCGGGGTGGCGGCGGAAACCGGGGTGATCATGCTGATCTACCTCGACAATGCGCTGACCGAGAAACGGGCCGAGGCCTCCGCCAAGGGCCGCGCCTTCACCCGTGCCGACCTGAACGC